>JAKSTT010000012.1 GCA_024413635.1 Treponemataceae bacterium
TAGGGTAATCCCATACGGCCAATGATGTACTGGCTGTAGTCATGCAGCAGCGCGTTGAGCTTTTCTACCGATGCGGGATTGGTAACAATGATGCCGATAACGGCAACACGGGTTTCTGCCGTGTTCATGGATGAGTCTCCTTTTTTGTCAGAGGGCACAGAGGTAACTGATGCGGTCTTTCAAATTAGTGGTAATGATGTGGCCGGAAGCCTTTCGGATTATCTGAACCGATGCTCCGCAGAAATCTTCCCGGTACATGGATAGTATACGGTATGGATAAAAAAATATCAAATGAAAAGTGATGCCGGATTATAACCAGCTGGCGTCATCTTCAAGGTCATCCAGTTTGTCCAGAGGATTCTGGGTTTCTGTCTGATTCTGTTTCAGCCATTTCAACGGGGACATGCCGTATACCGATTTAAAAGCCCTGCTGAAATGAAACTGGTTTTCATAACCAACTTCTTTTCCAATCTGTTCTACACTTTTATCTGACATGAGCAGTAATTTGCTGGCCTTTGACATCCGGTACTGCAGGAGGAATTCCTGAGGGGTCATCCCCATGTAATCATGAAACAGTTTGCCGAAGTAGCTCCGGTTGATGCCGCAGATATCGGCAATATCGCTTACGGAAATGTTTTTCTGGTAGTTGATTTCAATAAAGTTCATGGCTTCTTTCAGGTAAAAGTCATGGAGTGTCTGTTTTTTTACGGTTAAGGTTGAACGGGAGGACCGGATGAAGGCATCCAGGAACAGGTACAGATGGCCAATCAGGGTAAAGGAAGTTTCCATACTGTTATCTACAATAAATTCCATTTCATTATGCATGCGGCTGCACTGGGCTTTATCGCGGCTGTTGTACACGGGCTGGTCTATGGAAAAGCCTGCCAGTTCCAGGGCCTCTTTTGCGATGCGCCCGTCAAATTCAAGCCAGCTGTAGGTCCAGGGATTTTTTTCATCTGCAATATAGGTGGTTATCTGGTTTGGAAAAATAAGGAATCCCTGTCCTGCGGTCAGATTGTATATATCATCATCCCCCTGGGAGTTTCTGGCCCACAGTTTTCCCTTACCGGATGAAATGTAGTGGAACAGATAGTGATTTCTGGCTGCCGGCCCAAAGGAGTGTCCGGGAGCACATTGCTCAGTGCCGAACTGAACAAGAGTCAGGTCGATGAATTTTTCATTTTTAAAAATAGTAAAGGAAAGATTCTTCATTACTACATAGTGTAAATCCAGATATACCAAAATGCTAGATTTTTTTGCACTTTTTATGAAAAAGGTTCCAAAATGGTATAAAAAAATGGAATTTTTGCTATGTATGGTAAAAAAATCCGATGTTAGGATTTTAAACATCAAAACGAAACGGTCGTTGCTGACCACGGAGGAAATATATGAAAAAATCGTTTGTTGCCCTGACTGCTGCCCTTCTGGCAGTATGTCTTCTGCTGTGTGGCTGCAGCAAAAAATCTGCTGCAAAAGAATTAAAAGTTACCATCTGGGATAACAACCAGCGTGAAGGTCTGCAGAAAATTGCAGACAAATGGTCTGAAACCAGTGGCGTAAAAGCTACCATCGAAGTTGTTGACTGGGACAATTACTGGACCCTGCTTGAAGCTGGTGCTTCTGGTGGACAGCTGCCTGATGTATTCTGGATGCACTCAAATACTGCCCAGATTTACATGGAAAACAACCTGCTGCTGAATCTGGATCCATATCTGGCAAAAGATACCACCATCAACCTGAATGATTACTACCAGGGTGTTCGCGAACTGTATACCCGCAAAGACGGAAAAGTATTCGCTCTGCCAAAAGACCACGATACCATCGCCATGGTATACAACAAAGCACTGTTTGATCAGTACGGCGTTGCGTATCCGGATGACAGCTGGACCTACGAAGATATGTATGAAGCTGCTAAAAAAATCTACGAAGGTTCAAACGGTGAAGTATACGGTGTAGCACTCAATACTTCCAACAACCAGGACGGATGGTACAACCTGGTATACGCTTATGGTGCCCAGGTAATCACTGACAACCACAAAGGAACCACCATCGGTTCAAAAGAAGCAAAAGCCGGTATGGAAATGGTACGTAAGATTCTGACCGTAAGTGCTCCACAGACTGTTGTTGCAGAAACCGGAACTGAATCTCTGTTCAAATCAGGAAAAGCTGCCATGATTACCCAGGGTTCATGGATGATTAATTCTTTCTATACTGCAGAAAACCACAATGATTACGCATGGGCTATGCTGCCATATGCTGATGTTAACGGTAACGGCAAATGTGAAAAAACAGAACGCTGGTCAGCTTACAATGGTCTTGGTTGGGCTGCTGCATACAACACCAAGAATGCTGATGCTGCATACAGCCTGATTGCTTACTTCTGTTCAAAAGAAGGTCAGAAACTTCAGGCAGACCTGGGTATCACCATGGGTGGTATGGTAGGTGTTTCTGAAAACTTTGCCAACGCTTTTGCCGGTATGGATGTAAGTGCTTTCACCAGAGTTGAACAGGAAGGTTCTCTGTACTTCCGTCCTTACACCAGAAACACTCCGGTATGGGAAGATGCACTGCAGAAGGCTGGTGGTTTCCTGGATGCATGGCAGAATCCATCTGATCCTGCTGCTATGGCACAGGCTTGCGATAACGCACAGAAAATCATCGAAACTGCTATTGCAAACGAATAACAACCTTGCGGCCTTCGGGCCGCATCTTTGAGGGATAAAATGAAAGAAAGAAGGAAGATGACAAAGGCTGCAAAAACAGAAGCCATTTGGGCGTATTGTTTTGTAGCCCCAACTATTATAGGGCTTATAGTGCTGAACTTTATTCCTGCCATTAATACGCTGTATCAGTCGTTCTGTAAAACCGGTGACTTCGGCAGGGGAAACAAGTTTGTGGGGCTGGCCAACTACAAGGCTGTGTTCTCAAATATGGAAACCTGGCAGTCGCTGCTGAATACCATAAAGTATGTAATCATTGAAGTACCACTGGGTATTGTCATCGCCCTTATTCTTGCTGTCCTTCTGACAAAAGAGATTAAGGGTCGTTCTTTCTTCCGTACCATCTTTTTCCTGCCAATGGTCTGTGCTCCTGCAGCCGTTGCCATGGTTTGGAGATGGCTGTATAACCAGCAGTTTGGTCTTTTGAACAATCTGTTCCATACCAACGTAGCCTGGATTTCTGACCCGAAAATCGCCTGGATTTCTGTTGGTGTCATCGGTATGTGGTCCATTATCGGATACAACATGGTACTGTTCATCGGTGCCCTGCAGGAAATTCCCCATGACTACTATGAAGCTGCAACCATTGACGGTGCCAACTCCGTACGGCAGTTTTTCAACATCACCATCCCGCTTCTTTCTAAAACAACCTTCTTCCTGATTCAGACCCGTCTTATCGGTGCCCTGACGGTATTTGACCTGATGTTCATGGTTATGAGCAAAACCAATGTTGCCCTGCAGAAGGTCCAGTCCACGGTGTATCTGTTTTATCAGTATGCCTTTACCAACGGTAATAAGGGCTACGGTGCTGCCATTGTCATGCTGCTGGTAGCGTTTATCATGCTGGTAACCTTTGTCCTGCAGAAATGTGAAAAACATTTCATTGCTGATCTGTAAGGGGAGAAAAATGACTAATTCAATGAAAAGTAAAAAAGGTCTGGATATTATTACTTCTGCGGTAGGTTATTTCTTTCTGGTCATCATGGCCTTCATCATGATTGTCCCCTTTGCGTGGATGATCCTGACGGCATTGAAGACAAATCAGGAATCGATTTCTGTAAATCCGTTCTATATTTTTCCCCACAACGGATGGCATTGGGAAAACTTTGGCAAGGTATGGAAGTCATATAACTTTCTGATACTGTACAAGAATACGCTGCTGATGATTCTGTTCCGCGTTATCTGTGCCTGTCTTACTGCTACTATGGCAGGCTATGCTTTTGCCCGTCTGCATTTTCCGGGAAAGAACTTCCTGTTCTCTCTGGTGCTGATACAGATGATGATTCCTGCCCAGATTTTCATCATCCCCCAGTATCTGATGGTTTCAAAACTGGGATGGCTGAACACCACCGGTGGTCTGGTTTTTCCTGGTATGGTAACTGCATTCGGTACCTATCTGCTGAAAGTAGGTTATGAAGGATTACCAAAGGATATGGAAGAAGCTGCGTGTATTGATGGCTGCAGTATTGGCCGCCGTTTCCTTTTCATCCTGATGCCGCTGACAAAATCATCTATGGTTAGTCTGGGGATTTTTACTGCCCTGTTTGCCTTTAAGGATTTGATGTGGCCAATGATTGTCTGCACCAATGCCATGACAACCACCCTTTCTGCAGGACTTGCAAAAATGCAGGGTCAGTATGGTGCTGAATACCCCACCATGATGGCTGCTGCCGTTATTGCCGTAGTTCCAATGATTGTTATTTATCTTATATTCCAGAAGCAGTTCGTAGAAGGAATTGCGACGAGCGGAGGAAAACTCTAACACATGATTACTGTTTCAAACAAAATATTCACTATTCACACAAAAAGTACTACCTATCAGTTTATGGCTGATGAATACGATAATCTGATTCATCTGTATTATGGGCGTAAAACAGATGGGGTCATGGATTATCTGGTATGGAAGAAAGACAGTGGTTTTTCGGGCAATCCGCACTATGTAGGGAGGGACCGGACCTATTCACTGGATTTTCTTCCTCAGGAGTTTCCTGCTCGTGGAACGGGTGACTTTAGAAGTCCCTGTTTTGATGTGCGGTATGCAGATACCAGCTGGGGTGTAGAACTGCATTACAAAAGCCACCGTATTCTTGACGGAAAAAATGGACTGAAAGGGCTGCCTGCAGTCTATGCCGGCAGTGATGAAGAGGCTCAGACACTGGAAGTTGTTCTTGAGGACGCTGTACGTCACCTGACGGTTACCTTACTGTATGGTGTATTGCCTCAGTGCGATGTCATTACCAGAAGTGCCATTGTTAAAAATACCGGCACAGACGTTTTTACCGTAGAAAAACTGCAGCCGGTCTGCGTTGATTTTACCGGTGGAGATTTTGACCTGATTAATTTCTACGGACGTCATGCTTTGGAGCGGAATTACGAACGCACTGCCGTTACCCACGGTGCCCGGGTTATCGGAAGCCGCCGTGGCAGCCCCAGTCATCAGCAGAGCCCCTTTGTCATTCTCTGTGACCATGATGCAACGGAACGGGCCGGCACTGCCTATGGATTCAGTTTCGTCTATTCCGGCGGATTCAAGGCTGAGGCTGAAAAAGACCAGTACCAGCAGACCCGGTTCCAGATGGGGCTGCAGGATGAAATGCTTTCGTATCCGGTACATCCGGGGGAAGAGTTTGTGGCTCCTGAAGTAATCATGAGCTGTTCGGTACAGGGTATACAGAAGCTGTCCCACAATTTCCATACGGTCATCAACAATAATATTGTGCGGGGCCGGTTCAAGAAACAGCGCCGTCCGGTACTGATCAACAGCTGGGAAGCTGCATATTTTGACTTTACTGCTGATACAATTGTTGAGCTTGCAGCCCGTGCCCAGGAACTGGGCATTGAAATGCTGGTTATGGATGACGGCTGGTTCGGCATGCGCAGTGATGACAATGCCGGACTTGGTGACTGGACCGTAAACGAAGAAAAACTGGGCAGTTCCCTTGGTGCCATGGTAGACCGCATAAATGCGCTGGGCATGAAATTCGGCATCTGGTTTGAGCCGGAAATGGTCAATGAAGATTCTGACCTGTACCGGAAGCATCCGGACTATGCACTGAACTTTCCCGGGAGAAAACCGGTACGGTGCCGTAACCAGCTGGTCCTTGATTATTCACGGAAAGAAGTAGTAGACGAGATTTATACCCAGATGTGCCGGGTACTGGACTCTGCCAACATTGAGTATATCAAATGGGACTTCAACCGGAATCTGATTGATGTATTCAACAGTCAGGCAGAAAATCAGGGTACCGTTCTCTATGATTATGTAAAAGGTGTGTATGACTTGCTGGAACGGCTGACCACCAGATATCCCCACATTCTGTTTGAAGGCTGTTCCGGTGGTGGCGGTCGGTTTGATGCCGGCATGCTGTACTACACACCGCAGATCTGGCTTTCTGACAATACTGATGCCGTAGACCGGACCTACATCCAGTATGGTTCAAGTTTCGGATTCCCGCTTTCGGCCATGGGTGCCCATGTTTCCATCTGTCCTAACCATCAGACAGCCAGAACGGTTCCCATGCATACCCGTGGTGTTGTTGCCATGGCTGGAACCTTTGGGTATGAACTGAATCTTGCCAAAGTTTCTGATACTGAAAAGGAAGAAATCCGCAAACAGGTGGCAGCATTCAAGACGTATGCACCGCTTATTCAGTATGGCAGATATTACCGGCTGACTTCTCCCTTTGAAAAACCGGTGGTTGCCTGGCAGATCGTTTCTGAAGATGCAAAGGAATTTCTGGTAAGCTACGTGGTAAAGGAAACCCATGGCTACATGCCGGTACCACTTCTGAAACTGGAAGGACTGGAACCGGGTGCGGTATACCGTGAAGAATCAACGGGCCGCACCTATCCGGCAGATGCTCTGATGGAATCCGGTTTTCCCATTACGGAGATTACGGAAATCTATCAGGGAGACATGCTGCACTTTGTAAGGGTGTAATCAGTGGATGGTGCTCTTGTGCAGGAAAAGCCGTGCCAGGAGCACCAGACCGCGGAAACACAGTTCGGCTGTCATGGCAATCCATACGCCGACCAGACCGTAGGGGCTGATTAACAGCCAGGTAAGGCCAAGCCGGACAACCCACAGACTGAACAGTGCAAGAATACCGGGTACCAGGGTGTCACCTTTGCCACGAAGGGCGCCGGAGGAAACAATGGCAGCGGCGTACAGCGGTTCACAGAACAGTTCAATGCGTAATACCTTTGTGGCAAGCAGCTGAACGGCCGGGTCGGGGGTAAGAAACCTGAATACCAGCGGACAGATGAACCACATGAGGATGGCTGTTACGGTCATTAATCCCATGCCGAACAGCACCGTGATGATGGAAAACGAGCGGGTCAGGTCTTTGCGGCGGGCACCGACACTCTGGCCTACCAGCGATACGGCAGCTTCCTGAATGCCGTAACCGCCCATGTAGCAGAGGGCTTCTGCCGTGGTGGCAAAAGAGTTGGCTGCAATGGCAACACTCCCCAGGGGTGAAATCATTTTTGCAACGATAATCAGGGCTCCGGTAAAGGCTGAACTTTCTACTCCGATGGGGGTACCGATGGCAAAAGCCTTCCGGATGCAGCGGAAATCTGCTCCAAAACCGGAAAGACCGGTCAGTTTCAGGTAGTCGCAGCAGAAAACGGTGTATATGCCCAGAATGAGGGCTACAACAACGGCTGAAACGCCGGTTCCCAGGGCAGCCCCGCGGACACCCATATGACAGCCGAAAATGAAAATCCAGTTGAACAGAACGTCCAGAAAGCACATGGCGGCATTGAGTATGGCCGGCAGTTTCATGTTGCCGATACACTGGAGCATGCCGGTCATAAGGTATACCAGCATGAAAAAGGGAGCTGCCAGCGCATAGATAAAGAAATAGCCGGTGGCTTCAGACGCCAGCGTACCTGTGGCTCCAAGCCACAGCGGCAGTCCCCGGCTCAGTGATACGGCACCGGTTAACAGTACCAGGGCAAACAGAACGCAGGTATAGAGTGACTGAAGGAAAATCTTTTTAGCTTCTGACTGCTTACCGGCACCGACAGCCTGTGCCACCTGCACGGTAAAGCCGATGGTCAGGGCGTGGGAAAGGCTTCCCATAATCCAGGTGGAGGACGCAATAAGCCCGATGGCGGCAGAAGATTCAGTTCCCAGCTGTCCAACCATGGCAGCGTCGATGTACTGCATGAGTATTGATGAAATCTGTGCAATGATGCCGGGAACACTCAGTTTCCAGACGTAATTGATTTTCTGCGTTACAGTTAAGTCAGGCGTTTTTGCCAGCAGTTTTGATAAATCGAAATTTGAACTCACGGCGTTACTATAGCAGAATCAGCCGGTTTGTTTAAGTTTACAAGTACGGGTATAGTAGAATTATGAAAGAATTACCAAAAGGACAAGACACTACCACACTGCCGCCCTGGCATGACCAGATGGCACCCGGAGATTTCATCTCATACGGACCTGCATACACTGCAGGAGCATACTTCAATCTGTTTGAAAAACTCACCTTTACCGATGGTGATTTTTCCATGACCTATTACGTGTACAACCCGGTTGCCCATGGCGCTGATCCGGCTAAGAAATACCCGGTTCTGGTCAGTCTGCATGGTACCTCCTGTGCCCTGAACGGCGATATGTGCATCAGTAACGCCGGAGCTGAACTCTTTGCCAGCCCTGAGTATCAAGCGCAGATGGGTGGTGCATTCATCCTGGTTCCACTGGCCAACGAATACCGTATTCATAACGGGGATGTGAAAGGGTACTGGGATGAAACCTACGAACCTCATCTGGTAAAACTCATTACGGCATTCAGGGCCCAATACGCAGAAAACCTGGGGAAAGTTATCGTGCAGGGATGTTCCAGCGGCGGCTTTATGGCATGGGTTCTGGCAAAAAAGAATCCTCAGCTTTGTGATGCAATTATCCCCATCGGCGGACGGGGCCTGCCCTCTGAACGCCAGTTTATTGCCCTGGAAATGTGCGGCTGCCACATGCTGATCCTTCATGGTAAGCGTGATGAACTGGCAGCCTTTGATCAGGTCATTGCTCCCAGTATTCCCCGTCTGCAGCGGACAAAAAACTGCAAGTGCTTCTTTCCTGAATGGGTACGGAACAGTGACGGCGGCGTTTCCAGCATCAACTTTGGCTTTGAAATGGGCCAGCACTGCCTGGTCAATGCGTTCCAGGAAAACCTGCTGTTTGCAGACGGAAAACCCATGTGGGATGAAATGCCCCATGGCGTAACTGCCTGGATCAGGGAGTTTGCCGGACAGTAAAAAAGCTTTCTGTATGAAAGTCTGAATTATCGAAACTTTATTCTAACGGCTGTCCCTTTCTGCACGGTATACTTGGAAAATAGTTCTCTGTATTGAGACTAACTGAGTGTTCACAGGAGAGACAGAATGTCGGATAAAAAAATGAAGAAAGGGACAAAGATTGCCCTTTGTGTTGTTGCCGCAGTAGTAGTGCTGCTGGCAGTGGTAATCATCAGATATTTTACGACGATTCATGCAGCTGAAGATGTGGTGTATGAGTACTATAGCAAAACAGCTGACGGTATAACCGTTTCTCCGCTGGAAAGTGGTGGTGTATTCATCGACAGCCCCTCTACCGGCAAGGCGGTTATTTACTACCCTGGCTGTAAGGTTGAATATACCTCCTATATTCCGTTCTGCTATGAACTGGCAAAACAGGGATACGATGTATTCATTCCGACTGTTAAACTGAACTTTGCCCTTTTTGACAAGATGCGTGGCCAGGAATTCCTGGATTCGTATGATTACGATACCTGGATCCTCATGGGACACTCCATGGGCGGAATCGCCATTGCATCCTTGGCAGAAGCAGTTGGTGACAAGGTACAGGGACTGGTATTGCTGGGGGCTCATGGACCTGCAGACCTGACGGGAACCAATATCAAGACGCTGGTCATGTACGGTTCTGAAGACGGAGTTGTTCAGCGGAAGCAGTTACCGGCAGGACGCGAAAAACTGGCCAAGCCCGGTAACTACCATGAGCTGGAAATTGAGGGTGCAAACCATGCCGGTTGGGCTCACTATGGCTCTCAGGCCATGGATGGTGAAGCATTCATCAGTCGTGAAGAACAGTTCAAACAGGGTATTGAAGCTATTACTGCCCTGTTTTAATTGATATGCACTACTGCTGGTATAGCCGTCAGTAGTGCGAAACAGGGAAAATACATGGAAAAAAGTAAGAAGAAAAAAGTACGGATGCCGGTGATTAAGACCAAACGGCTGATTATCAAGGCCATGAACCGTGAAGAACTTGCTGCAGAAGGCGGTGTATATGAACGCCATCTTGAGCGGGCTGTGGAGCAGAGCGGTGGTGATGAGCGGAAACCGGCCTGGCTGTTCTGCACCCACTGGAAAATTCTGCTGAAAGGTTCAGAACCGGTCCTGATTGGAGATGTGTACTTCAAAGGTCAGCCCGTTGACGGCAGTGTGGTTATCGGTTACATGATTGCTGAAGACTTCCGGAAACAGGGATATGGTGCTGAAGCAGTTGAAGCCCTGGTGCAGTGGGCAGAAGAACAGGATGATGTATTCTTTGTCGATGCTGACGTGGAACCGGATAACGTGGCTTCCATAAAACTTCTGGAAAAATGTGGATTTGCCGGCGACGGTACTGATCCTGAAACCGGCCGTCTGCTGTTTGTTTACAGGAAAGAACCCGTACATTACATGAGTATCTATATGCTCATAGGCATGTCCCTTGGAATGAGTCTGGGTTCTTCTCGGGGAAATATGTCCTTGGGAATGAGCATGGGAATTGCTATTGGTCTGGCCCTGGGAGCAGCATTGGATGCGGCCCAGAAAAAGAAACTGAAAAAACTGGAAGGAATGCGGAATACATCCCGCAAGCAGTAAGGAATGTATTCCGCAGTGAGTATCAGCAGTCGATGCGTACGATGCGGCTGTGAGTAATAACTTCACCGCCGTTTTCGGTAATCAGCACGTCGTTTTCAAGACGGCAGCCACCGATTTCTGCGTCATACAGCCCCGGTTCGCAGGTAATGACCATGCCCGGTTCAAATACCACCTCCTGATCCAGCTTTACGCGGGTAACAGGGTATTCGTGGCATTCAAGACCAAAACTGTGTCCCAGTGAATGAGGCATGCTCCGTTTTTTTGCTGCAAATACTTCATCTGCTTTGACAGCGGGAGCGCGAACCGGCAGTCCTGCGGCATACAGCGGAATGGTTTCATCGTAGCACTGCTGTACCAGTGCCAGCTGGTCTTCCTGTGCTTTTGTCAGAGGTCCGCGGGCAAAGGTCATGGTGCAGTCAGAAGTATATCCTTCATATACCACACCAAAGTCCAGAATACTTAATCCCTGGGTACCGAATTCACCACCGGTGTAAGGTGGGAAGCAGTGGATTGCCCAGCTGCGTGCGGGGCCTGCTGCCAGGGTATCAAACCCGGTGCCTTCACAGCCACGGGCACGGCATTCTTTTTCAATGAGTAGTGCGGCATCACTTTCGGTAGTAATGGAACCATTGCGTACGCCGGCTTCCAGCATATCCATCAGTTCATCAGTAATGGCGGCAGCTTTTCTGATGCAGGCAATTTCGTATTCATCCTTGATCATGCGCAGTTCGCTGGCTTTCTGCTCAGCGCCCTTTTCGCGGCACAGAACATCGTATCCGCTTAACGCATCAACATAGTGCAGAAAATCAGGGTATGAGGTTCCGGTTGGAATTTCAACCTTTGATTTTTCCTTGATTTTCAGAGTGGTCAGGGCTCCCTTCAGTGCATTGAACTTGTTCCGTTCATAGCGGGTCAGGGGAATGATTTTTGTAACGGAAGCCCGTTCCTTTGCCAGGTTTTCATCCCAGGGAATCAGGATGGCGTCACCTTTCTGGTCAATGACCAGGGTGGCATCAGTAGGGTGTCCGGAAAAATAGCGGACACAGGGGCTCCGGTGTTCTTCGCCATCCACAAAGGCTACGGCAGCCACATCGTTTTCTTTCAGCCAGGCAGCCATTTTCTGGCGGCGGCCTTCATATATCTCTTTCAGATTTGTCATGTACATCTCCTTCTGATTATGCCTGTTGAGTGTTATTTTTTCAGCATCTTTCTGATGTCACGGATAACCTGGTCGCGGGTTACTACCAGACATCCTACTCCGACAGCTGCAAAAACAACTGCCGTCAATACTACTGGAATTCCCTGAGAAATGAAACGGCTGTGGCCGCTGGCAATACGTACGCACCAGGGCTGTACCAGCAGGGTAGGAACCGCTGCAATGAGTGAATACACAATCATTTTCAGACTGTAGATGACGGTTTCCTTTACCAGTGCGCCAACACCCTGCATACCGCCGTGTTTCATAAACCAGAACAGGACAACGGTGTTTACGCCGCTTGCCAGGGACAATGCCAGTGCAATGCCGCGCTGTTTCATGGGCATGCACAGAATGAACGCCAGGATCATGTTGGTAATCATGCAGATGACACCGGCAATGGCTGGTGCTTTGGTATTGTTCTGGGCATAGAATGCCGGAGCCAGAATGCGGTTCAGTGCAATGAAGAACAGACCTGCCATGTGCCAGCGGAAGGCTCCCAGGGTCAGGAATACTGATTCATCGGCAAAGCGGTTGTTCTGGTAAATCAGGCGGATAAGGTGTTCTCCGGTTACTTCCGAGTAGAAGGTAACGGGAATGGCGATAAGGGCAATGATGCGGATGGCACTGATAAGCAGGCTGTTGAACTTTTCATGGTCCTTGTTCCGGGCATGGGTAGAAAGTTCCGGCAGAATAACGGTTCCTACGGATACGGCGAAAATACCCAGAATCAGTTCCTGCAGCCGGATGCTGTACTGCAGGCTTGAAGCCATACCGGTACCGGCGCGGGTTGCAAGGGAAGTTGAAACGGTATCGTTGAGCTGATAGGCAGCCATCCCGATAAGGGTAGGGCCGATGAGTTTCAGAACCTGCCGGGTACCCGGATTGGTGAAGGCATTTTTCAGGGAGGTCAGGTGCGGTGTCCAGCTTTTTTTCATGACGAAGGGCAGCTGGAAGGCAGCCTGTACAGCTCCACCTGCCAGGGTACCGATTGCCATGGCACGGGCTGGATTGGCCAGATAGGGTGATAGGGCATAGGTGCCGGTAATGACCAGGGCATTAAAAAGAACGGGGGTAAAGCCTGAAGGTGCAAATACTTTTACACCGTTGAGGATGCCCTGATAGAAGGCGGCCAGGGAAACAAAGAACAGATACGGAAACATGATCCGGGTCAGGATATTCATTTCCGGAATGGCTGCCGGATCGTAGTCTTTACCGGCGATTACCGGAACAAAATACGGTGTCAGGGCAATGGCTGCGGCAACAAAGAGTGACAGCAGCACCATGAGCAGGGTAAAGGTTGCATTGACGAAATCATGGGTATCATGTTCAAGGGCAGCACTGCGTTCTTCAGAACCGGCATGCTGTATGTCTTCCAGATAGTTCCTGAATGTAGGAATGAAGGCAACGGAAACACTGCCTTCTGCAAACAGGCGGCGGAACAGATTGGGAATCATGAAGGCAACGCTGAATGCGTCTGCCAGGATGGAGGTTCCCAGGAATGACGCTTTTGTCATTTCCCGGACAAGACCCAGAATACGTGAAAGCAGGGTCATGAAAGAAAGGCTCAAGCCGGAGCGGAGGATCGATTTCTGTGATTTTGCATCGTTTTCGTTCATAGGATAAGTATCGGCAGTTTCGGAGTAAGGTACAAGGTATAAACATACTGATAGTAATACTATCAGATACCGTAAGAAAGTCGGAATTACCCGATTATTTTAAATGACGTTTTGGGGGCATTTTGTTATATTGAAATTGGAGTGGTTTGCACCCCGTTTTTTATCATATTCATACAAGAAAGGTAAGAGATGTCAGATTTACTGTTACAGAATGAAACATCTTCGGGCGACATTATGGTTCCCGTACGGATGGGTATTGATGTTGGTTCAACTACGGTAAAAGTTGTAGCACTTGATGCTGCAGATGGAATTATATACAGCGAATATGAACGGCACCGTGCTGATATCAGGAGCACCATTATTGCCGTTGTAACCCGTGCCCTTGATACGGTTGAAAAACACTGCCCGGCAGGAGCAAAACAGTCATTAAGCGTAAAGGTCACCGGCTCCGGAGGGCTGGCAGTTTCACAGTGGCTGTCCATTCCCTTTATCCAGGAAGTTGTTGCCAGTACTACTGCCGTTAAGAAACTGATTCCCCGTACTGATGTTGTCATTGAGCTTGGTGGTGAAGACGCCAAGATTACCTATTTTGGTACCAGCGTGGAACAGCGCATGAACGGTACCTGTGCCGGCGGAACGGGCGCCTTCATTGACCAGATGGCTGCCCTGCTGGAAACGGATGCTCCCGGCCTTAATGAACTGGCCCGCGGGGCAACCACCATTTACCCCATTGCCGCCCGCTGCGGTGTATTTGCCAAAACCGACGTACAGCCCCTGATCAATGAAGGTGCCCGCCGTGAAGATATTGCCGCTTCCATTTTCCAGGCAGTTGTCAGCCAGACCATTTCCGGCCTTGCCTGCGGTAAACCGATCCGCGGCAACGTTGCGTTCCTTGGTGGACCGCTCCACTTCCTGGACCAGCTGCGCCACCGGTTCATTGAAACCCTGAAACTGCCGCCGGAAGCCGTAATCGAGCCTGCTGATTCCCAGCTGTTTGTAGCTGCGGGAGCCGCTTTTTCTGCGGAACTGCAGTTCAGTGAAGGCTGCGGTGGTTCTGCTGCAGCCTTCCCCACGGTGGCAGAACTGCGTGAAGGCCTGCAGTCACTGGTAGATGCAGAAATGACCGAAGTGCAGCGCCTGGAGCCCCTGTTCCGCAATGAAGAAGAACTGGCAGAGTTCCATATGCGCCATGCAAAGGAAATGGCAAAGACTTCTGACCTGAACGCTGCCAAAGGTGCCCTGTTCCTGGGCCTTGATGCCGGATCCACCACAACCAAAGCCGTGCTTATTGATGACATGGGCCGTATCCTCTGGCGCTTCTATGATGTAAACGCCGGAAACCCGGTAGAACTGGCAGTGCGGGTACTGAAAGACCTGTACAAACAGCTGCCGGCTGATACCTATATTGCCCGGTCAGTTTCTACCGGTTACGGTGAGGCTCTGTTCCAGGCCTCGTTGAACGCCGATGCCGGCGAAGTTGAAACCATTGCCCATTACCGGGCTGCAGACTTTTTTGTTCCCGGCGTAGAGTTTCTGCTGGATATCGGTGGTCAGGACATGAAGTGCCTGCGCATGAAAGACGGCGCCATTACCAGTATCCAGCTGAATGAAGCCTGTTCTTCAGGCTGCGGTTCATTCCTTGATAACTTTGCCCGCTCTCTGGGTATGGATATCCGTGAATTCAGCCGGAAAGCGCTGCTGGCTGAACATCCTATTGACCTGGGAAGCCGCTGTACCGTATTCATGAACAGCCGTGTAAAGCAGGCCCAGAAGGAAGGTGCCACCGTTGCCGATATTTCTGCCGGTCTTTCCTACTCAGTCATCAAAAATGCCCTCTTTAAGGTAATCAAACTGCGTAAGGCATCGGACATCGGTACCAAAGTCGTAGTACAGGGGGGAACCTTCAATAACGATGCCGTTCTCCGTGCCTTTGAAAAAATTGCCGGCGTAAACGTATTCCGCCCGGATGTGGCAGGACTTATGGGTGCCTATGGTGCTGCCCTTATTGCCCGTGACCAGTGGCTTGATGCACCGCCGGAAGTCCGGAAGGATATGCGCTCTGGCCTTGCCACCCTTGAAGAGCTGGAAAAATTCCATGTTGACCTGGAACTGCGGCGCTGCGGTAAATGTCAGAACAACTGTCTTCTGACTATCAATACCTTTACCACCGGCGACGAAAAACGCCGCTTTATTACCGGTAACCGCTGTGAACGCGGTGCTGAACTGGAAGGTGACATAAAGATCGTTGATGCCGGTAACGCCAGCAAAAACGCCGTAGAAAAAGAAGACCGGGAAAACATTCCCAACCTGTTTGACTGGAAATACAAACGGCTGTTCCAGTACTACAAACCGCTGCCTGCGGCTGAAGCAAAGCGTGGTGATGTGGGTATTCCCCGTGTTCTCAATATGTATGAGAACTATCCGCTGTGGTTTACCCTGTTTACCAACCTGGGATTCCGTGTCCGTCTGTCTCCACGTTCCAGCCGTGCCATTTACGAAAAAGGCCTTGAGACCATTCCGTCTGAATCTGTCTGTTATCCGGGAAAAATCACCCATGGCCATGTACAGGCCCTGCTTGATTCCGGCGTACAGTTCATCTTCTATCCCTGCTGTCCCTATGAACAGGTAGAAGACAAAGGTGCCGGCAACCACTATAACTGTCCTATCGTAACCAGTTATCCGGAAGTACTCCGTAACAACGTTGATGCCCTGCGTCAGAATGATTCCATAACCTTCATGAATCCCTTCCTGCCGATTTATGACAAGGAACGCCTGACTGAACGCCTCTTTGAAGAGCTGGGGGCAAAATTCGGCATATCAGAAGCAGAAATGAACGCTGCCGTAGAGGCAGCCTGGGCAGAACAGGAAAAATTCCGCCAGGACACCAGAAATGCCGGTGAAGAAGCACTTGAAACCATCATCCGCCGCGGCCTTACCGGTATCGTCCTTTCCGGCCGCCCGTACCATCTGGACCCGGAAATCAACCACGGTATTCCTGAAATGATTTCCAGCCTGGGTATTGCAGTGTTTACCGAAGACAGCGTTGCCCACCTGGGTGCCGTTGAACGGCCGCTCCGCATTGTAGATCAGTGGACCTATCATAACCGCCTGTACCGCGCTGCCAGCTTTGTTTCCGGCATGGCCAACCTGGAACTGATCCAGCTGACCAGTTTCGGCTGCGGCCTTGATGCCGTAACTGCTGACCAGGTAGAAGAAATCCTTTCTTCAAAGGGCCGCATGTATACCCTTATCAAGATTGATGAAGGCTCCAACCTGGGTGCAGTCCGCATCCGTATCAGAAGCCTTATTGCCGCCGTAAAGGAACGGGAACGGAACAAGCGGCAGGCTCAGGTAACCACTGCAGCCTACCAGCGTCAGGTCTTCACCAAAGAGATGAAGAAAACCTACACCATTCTCTGTCCCCAGATGTCGCCGATCCACTTCCGCATCCTGCAGTCTGCTTTCCAGAGCGCAGGCTACAACTTTGAGGTTCTGCCTGAAGTAGATGCCCACGCCGTAGATTATGGACTGCAGTATGTAAACAACGACGCCTGTTATCCGTCAATCATCGTTGCCGGTCAGATGATGGCTGCCTTAAAGAGCGGCAAGTATGACCTGTCAAAGACCGCCCTGCTCATTACCCAGACCGGTGGCGGCTGCCGTGCAACAAACTATATCGGTTTTATCCGCCGTGCCCTTGCAGATGCCGGACTTTCACAGATTCCGGTTATTTCCCTTTCTGCCCAGGGGTTTGAACAGAACCCGGGCTTTAAGATTACGCCGACACTGCTGCTCCGTGCCCTTATGGGGGTAATGCTGGGCGATACACTGATGCGCGTGCTGTACCGTACCCGGCCCTATGAAGCAGAACCGGGCTCTGCCAATGCCCTGTACGAAAAATGGAGTGCCCGCTGTCAGAAAGAAATGGAACATCTGAATATCTGGCGGTACAAACGCCTGATGAAGGGGATTATCCGCGACTTTGACACACTGCCGCTTCTGCCGGTTAAAAAGCCCCGCGTGGGCGTTGTCGGTGAAATTCTGGTGAAGTTCCATCCGACGGCCAATAACGACATTTTCGGTACCATTGAGCGGGAAGGGGCAGAGTGCGTTGTGCCGGACCTGGCAGACTTCCTGTTCTACAGTTTCTCTACCGGTATTTTCCGGCATCAGGAACTGGCGTTCCCTAAATCAACCGAGAAGAAAGCCCGCCTTTTTGTCTGGTTCCTGGAACTGTTCCGTAAGACCATGAAAAAGGAACTGGCAAAAAGCCGCCGTTTTGAAGCTCCGTCATCAATTTATGAGCTGATGAAAGGGGTAGATGATATTGTCCAGACCGGTAACATTATGGGTGAAGGCTGGTTCCTGACGGCAGAAATGGTAGAGCTGATCCACAGTGGCGTACCCAGTATTGCCTGTGTACAGCCGTTTGCCTGTCTGCCGAACCACGTAACCGGTAAGGGTATGATCAAGGAACTGCGGCGCCGGTATCCGGAAGCTAATATTTCGGCTATTGACTATGACCCGGGTTCTTCTGAAGTTAACCAGCTGAACCGTCTGAAACTGCTGTTGGCCAACGCCCCCGTCGGGCGCCATCCTGACGAAGCAGTTTGAAATTCAAATCAACCTGTACTACACTGTACGGGTTGATTTTTTTTAGGGGAGATACGGATGATGAATGTCTTACGAATACGAAAACAGGTGTGCACTCTGGCAGTCTGTATCTTTACCTGTATTGCCGCCAGTGCGGTGCCGGTTGTTGATCAGAGTGTAGATTCTGCATCGGCCCGGTCACAGGTGGTGGAACAGTATTTTACGGCTCCGCTTCCCGTTGTCCGTGATATGGGGCCAAAGACCATTGCTACTCCTGCCGGGGATGTGTTCCAGGTGCGGGTTGAAGAAACCGATGAAAACCTGCAGATAATCGTAGCGCCCCAGAAGGCAGAAAAAGTAGAAAGCTATACCGGTGCCGGTGTTGTTGTTTCCTGGATGTATTCCTATCCCACCGGTGTTCCCGGCAGCTGGGTCCTGTACCGTAACAAGGCAACGGGAAAACCGGAATGTATCCGCTATTACTTTACCGGCGAGTCTTCCATGTACGTGCAGTTCCGTCCTGCAGCAGGCGTTGCCGGCGAAAAAAGTCTGGCAGACCTGGTTATCGGCGGGCTGTACCGTTCCCGCAATATTGTTGTGGGACTTCCCATCGAACGTTTTTATACCATGAGTTTTGCAGAGGTACAGGCCGCCACGGCCCACAGTATTCCCTGGTATACCTTTGCGCCGTATTCTGAAATGTACGACGGTACCCGCCAGATGGTAGCCGTTATCCGCGAAAACCTTGACCGGTTCCGGTTTGTAGAAAACGTGGTACCGGATGAAGCCGGCCATCCGGCATTTGTCGGTGTCCGTGATTCTGAACGGGTAACCATGCAGTTTCCGGAACATGACGAAGAAAACCGGCTGTTTGTTTCCAGCTGCGGTTTTGTCAAATGGATTGCTGACGGTATGGTCCGTCCGCTTTCCGGTACGGGGCTTCTGGTACAGCCGCTCCTCAGCCCTACGGTAGAATTCCGGCCGGGTAGCCTTGCCGCTGCCTGGGCTGACGAATACAACACGTCACTGTCACTGAACTGGACCCGGAATATTGCTTCGGCAGTGGTTTCCGTATTCTCCGGCAATGACTATACCTATGCAAATGCTGGCGTTCTGGTTAATACCCAGCCCTTTACGGCCGTGTACTCAGATGCAACCGGCTATACCGTATCCTGTCTGTATGCCCTTATGTACCATCTGGCACTGACGGAGCCGGACCGGTTCTATCTGGGGGCAATCCGCCATACCTTTACGGGAGAAAGTGAAGTGTCCGTATTCAACGAGGCCGTAGCATTCTTCCCCTGGATTGATGAGCGCCAGAAGTACCACTGTGCCGTGTTCATGAACGGCCGGGAACTGACCATGGAAGAATTCATTGAGTCATATGAGGGTGACTTTGTGCAGCTGGTACGCCTTGCTGCCACCGAACAGTTCTTTCCCCGGTAAGCTGACGGCCCTGTAACCTTTACCTTTCCTTAAATGTTTCATGCAAGTAGTATTGAGGATACGTATGAAAAGACGTCTGTGTACATTAACCGTTATCTGTATTCTTGCACTGGTGGCAGTTCCACCGGCATTTGTTCATGCTGCCCAGAGTGAATCACGGCTGTATGGAGAACTGCGGTCTACCATGCAGGTAGGCTCCTATCCCCAGGTGGTAACCCTGGCCGACCAGCTGCTGAGAACATATCCCCTTACGTTATACAAAGAAAGCATTGCCCTGATGAAGGGTGAAAGTCTGTGCCGCCTGGGCCGTTTTGATGAAAGCCTTGCGGTGCTGGAACCCTTTGCCGGAAAAAACGGTGACGCTGCATACTGGTGTGGCCGCTGCTGGTTTGAAAAACAGGATTTTACCCGCTCTGCCAACTATTTTCAGGCGGCAGTAACCCTGCTGCAGGCACCGGAGAAAGAAGAAAATCCACTGCTGCAGAGTGCACTGGTATATGGAGCCCAGTGTCTGGCAAATCTTGGCAGGGACCAGGATGCCCAGCAGCTTCTGGAATATGCCTTTACCAGCTGTACCGTTACGACAGAACGGCAGCGGGGACTGGTTCTGCTGTATTCCCTGTACAGTAAAAACGATGAATATGAAAAACTGCTGCATCTGTATGCAGCAACAGCCCCGACGGTTCAGCAGTTTCCGGAACCGGTCCGGGATTCTGTATTGCTTGCCGTAGTGCAGTCCCATGGTGCCCTCGGTACAGATCTGGAAACCCAGTGGGACATGTGTCTTTCACTGCTGGAAAGCCAGCGGGAAGAAACGGTTCTTTCTGCCTTATCCTATGCCTACCGTCTGGCAGAGAACAACGATGGCTATGACGTTTCTGCCGTTCTTGATGCTGCAGAACCGTTCCTGAGGGAACGGAGCCAGTGGCGCAGCGAACTGTGGCTGCGTCTGGGCCGGCAGTCATGTCTTGACGGTAACTGCGAAAAGGCCCTGGACTATTACAACCGCGCCATGGCAACTGCTGATGATGAGCAGAAAGGCTGCATCATTCTGTTTACGGCAGACTGCTACCTGCATCTGAATAACCTGTCCCGTTCCCAGGATACCTTACGGTCGGGACTGCTGCTCAACAGTTCCTATGCACTGCCGGTTACCCTGACCCTGGTACAGCAGTACCTTGCTGCCGGAAACCATGCCGATGCCTTTATGCTTGCTGACCGGCTCTGGCAGCTGACGGTCAGCAGTTCTGACCCGGTCCTTGCTGAAACAGGATTGTTCTATCACGCCTGGCTCTATGCGTGGCGCGGTGACTGGAAAACCGTATACACGGAACTGCAGCCCCTGTTTGCAGAGGGCGCTGCTTCTCAGCCAACTCCTGAAATGAAGATTCTCTACGGACAGAGCCTGATGCAGTATCAGGCCCCTGCCGGCGAAGATACCATGAAAACCGTCGAAAAACTGTTCCGCGAAGCAGTAGCCGCATTGAATGAAACACCAAACCGGACTGCCGCCCGGCAGAACCTGGCAACCCTGCAACTGTTACAGAACCGGTATGCCAGTGCCTACGCTACGGCACGTACCGACAGCGGACTGGAGTACCTTGCGGGGCTTGGCGCTGTGGGTACCGGTAACTGGAGCAGTGCTGCAAACCTGCTGGGCGTTGATACGGTATGGGGCCTGTACTATACGGCCTATGCCTGTTACCAGGGCGGTAATACCAGGGAAGCTCAGAAATTCTTTACCCGCTTTGTAAAGGAAAATCCGGGACACCGGAATGAACGGACTGCCTGGCTTCTGATTGCATACAGTGCCGTACAGAATAATGACCAGACTGCAGCCCTGCAGGCTGCGGAAAAATGCTGGCAGCTGTCTGTATCAGATGCCCAGAAGACGGAAGCTGCCCTGTTGTGGGCAGAACTGTATGCATCCGTACATCAGTATGATAAGGCGGTTGCCATATTGCAGCCGCTGGCAAAACAGAAGACAAAAAACGCCGTGCAGATACGGTTTGCCCTTACAGACCTGTACAGTGCCAAAGGTGATATGACCGCTGCCGTTCAGCTGCTGCTTGATACCCAGTCTGCCTATTATGATGAAACCGTAAAGGAAGAAGCCCTGTACCGTCTGGCGGAACTGTATTTCCGCCAGGGAAAATATACCGAAGCTGCAGGACGGTTTGATGCCTGCCGTAAAACCTATCCCTGGGGAACCCATGCAGAACAGGCACTGTATTATAACGCTCTCTGCCTTGACCGTGCAGGAGACCGGCAGTCAAAGGAATCTGCCGTGCTGCTGTACACCATGGTTACCCAGTCTGGCAGGGAGTCTCCATTCCTGTTTGCAACCTGGGCCCGTCTGGCCGTGTTGAACCGGGAACTGGAAGCTTATGCGCTGTCACTTGAAGCCATTGAACAGGCTGTCCGCCTTTCGCCAAAAGAGGCTGCATCCCTTGGCCTGGGAGACCTGAAAAAACAGGTCCTGCTGCTGCAGAATGGCGAAGAAGAGCAGGTGGTTTCTCTGGTCAGCGACTATGAAGCGCAGAAAAAGGAAAAAACGGAAAAAGGACGCGCCACCGGAGTACAGCTGGCCCGCCGCTATCTTGCCAGTGCCAGCACCCGCGACCAGGGTGTCAGTACCTTAAAAAGCATAACAGCGGCCATTCCTGAAAACAGCACCAGCGTTACTGACCGGAAATCTGCTGCAGAGGCCTGGAGCCTTTTGGGAATCTGGCAGCGGCAGGAACTGCTGTTGTCTGACAGTGTTGATTCCTTCATTACCAGTGCAGCGTTCTGGGCTGGCATCAATACCGGAAACCAGCAGGAAGCCTTGTTCAATGCCATAAAAAGTCTGTTTGAACTGGGCCGCATGGCTGACTGCCGCAATGTACTGAAAAAAATGACTGAAATTGACGCTGCAAGTATCTGGGTTGAACAGGCCCGGAATCTGATTGATGAGTATCTGGAATACTGACAGGAGATATCCATGAACATACATACCAAAAAACTGCTGACTGCTCTTTGTATCGCAGGTCTTACGGTGCTGTCCGTAACCGCACAGGAAACCGGCGCTGACAACGCTGCCATTGTCCTGCCGGAAGTAACCAGCACCCTGGAAACAACCGAAATCCGCATCGATCCGGATGCCGTTCCGGATTTCACTCTGGTTCTGCCGCTGTCATCCATCGGCCTGCCTGAATTCAAGGAACTGGATATTGCAGAATCCCAGTCGGAATTCTTTTCTTTTTCGGTTCCGGAAGAATCAGATAAAGAGGTGTTCATGGAAGCATCTCTGGGTCTTGGATACCGTTCCAGCTTTAACGGTGATTTTTCCGTATACCGGACTACCGGTGCCATTCCCTTTTCCCTGGGATTTTCCCATGAAACCGTAAACGGTTTTGGAAACCACAGTGCATCAGAAGGCTTTAACCAGTCAGAAACCGTTATTTCCGGCGATACTGCCGTAACGCCGGCAGAGCAGCTTTCCGTGTCTGCCTCAGCCCAGTACCGGAGCGGTTCCTACGGACTGCAGGGAACCAGCCCGGATTTCTATAACCTGAACCATGAAGCAGCCAGTCTTACCGGCCTGGTTACCTACCGGATCATTCCGGCAGTTTCAATAACCGGGGGACTTTCAGCCCTGTACCTTACCCAGTATGCATCCCTGTCGCCGTCATTAACCGGTGCCCAGCGTGATGCTGCTGCCCAGATTTCCCGTAATGCAGGCAGCTGGCTTGACCCTTCTGTCGGTTTTCAGGTGAGCGGTGCAAACTGGTCCGTAGACCTGACTGCCCGCTATGCAACCGGCACGACCCAAAGCCGCACCCGGGCAGATGTAACTTTTGATGCGGTCTGGAATGATGCGGTTGAAACGACAGCTGCTGCCGGTATCGTTATTGCGACCAACGGGGCAACCCAGACCCTGTATCCCTTCAGCGTTCAGGTTGCAACGGCACCGTCAGTACCCTTTACCCTGTCTGCCTGCGCCGGACTCAAGTCAGAAAAGACGGACCTTTCCGGTCTTGAAGCAATGTATCCCTTCATCATGACGGGAACCCGTCCCTATGAAGAGTCTGCCTGGTTTGGAGAACTGCAGTACCAGAATACCATCCGTGAGTACGGTTATGTTACCGCCGGTGCCACCTTTGAAAAGACCGCCTTTGGTAACGGCCGGCTGCTGCCGGATGCCGGACAGGCAACCCTGACCGTGCAGGACGTCACCGTATTCTCTACCTCGGTAGGTGTTGCACTTCCCTTTGACCTGATTGCCCTGAGCGGTGACTGGAATGTATCCTGGCTGGACCGGACAACTCTGGCTCCTGCCAATGTGGTATCAGCCGGTGTCAGCTATACGGCAGAAAGCGGACGGTACGGGGCTCAGACGGACCTGTCCTTTGCCCTGACGGAAAGTGCCGTGCCCTTCTGGGACCTGTCAGGATTTTACCGGCTTTCAAACGCCGTAAAACTGGAACTTTCCGGCAATGACCTGTTCCGGTTCTTCAGCGACCGGACCTTGTGGCCGGGATTCATTTCCCGCGGCGGATATGTAACCCTTTCGGCCCACGTGTATTTTTAATATAGAGTAATTAAGATTATTTTTAGTTCCCTTCCGGGAACCTGAAAGGAGCGTGCTATGTTCAGTATATTAAAAAGCGGTGGAATCCTGATTCTGCCTATTCTTCTGTGTGGCCTTATTGCCACCTTCATCATTGTTGAACGCATCATCTATTTTGTGCAGATTGCCGGGAAAGACCGGAAGTTAAAGGAAGACATCCAGCCCCTGCTTGACCGTAAGGAATATGATGTGGTGAGAAGTATGTGTGATGTGGCAGATACTCCTTCGGCAAAACTGGTTTCAAAGGCTCTTGCCAGCCGGTTCCTGCCGGCAGCCCAGATTAAGGATGCGGTAGAAGCAGAAAGCAACCGCCAGCTGCCCAAACTTGACCACTCACTGACTGCACTGGGAACCATCGCCAATATTTCAACCCTGCTGGGGCTTCTGGGAACCGTAACCGGTAACATCAGCGCCTTTGGCGTACTGGGTGATGGCGGTACCATGGGAAATCCTGCCGTTCTGGCCGGTGCCATTGCCGAAGCGCTGGTTACTACTGCCAGCGGTCTGGTGGTTTCCATTCCGGCCCTGATCTTCTACAACGCTTTTGCCCGCCGCGCCAACCGTATCATCATGGAAACCGAAAGCTGGGTAACTGACATTATTCTGGGATTCAACAAAGAGGCCTGAAAATGAGATTTTCACGGAGAACACAGAGCAATGGAGCCCAGGTAGACCTGATCCCCATGATTGACGTTGTGTTTCAGCTGATTCTGTTCTTTCTGGTTTCTACTACCTTTGCCATGCTTCCCGGCATTGAACTGAACCTTCCTCAGTCATCTACGGCAGAGGGAGCTTCCAGTGGGGGCATTACCATTACCATGGAACAGTCTGGCGGCATCTACTTTAACGAAACGCCGGTGGACTATCAGAGTCTGTCTGAGATGCTTGCCTCTTTTGATGATGTGCCTGCTGACGCCCGTGAAACCTATCCGGTGCGTCTTGAAGCTGATGACCTGGTAACCAACGGTGCCATCGTTAAAGTATTTGATGTACTGCGCGCCAACGGTTTTACCCAGGTGAACCTGCGGACCAGTGAGTACTGATAGTCATGGAAAAACGGAATACCATAAGCGGTTTCATAACTGCCGGTATATGGAGTGGATTGGTTCTCTTCAGCCTTCTGCTGCCGGTGGGACAGAAGCCGCCGGAAAAGCAGTTTAAGGAAATTGCCATCCAGCTGGAAAGTGCAAAGCCGGCACAGAAGCCGGAAGAAAAGCCTGCAGAAAAGCCTGCTCCGGCACCTGCTCCGGCTCCTGAACCAGTAAAGAAGTCTGAGCCGGTTAAACAGAGTGAACCGGTGAAGAAAGCCGAACCGGTGAAGCAGACTGAGAAAGTTCAGCCGGTCCAGAAAGCAACTCCCGCACCACAGCCGGAAATGGCACCGCAGAAACTGCAGAAATCAGTTGAAGAACTGATGGCTGAGCAGAACGCAAAAAAAACGGCAAAAACGGCGGAAACGATAGATTGGGATGCCATGTTCGGTGACAGTGATACGGTGGTGGCTTCTGCTGCTGATATCGCTCCCAAAACCGTCAGCAGCCAGAACCAGATATCCGGTACTGCTGCCGCAGCTGCAGAAACTGATACAGGCTATACCACGCCGGTGGCAGCACAGAAAGCTGATGTGGCAGACAGCGGGTTAACTGGAAAACTGGCATCGGTAAACAAAACCTGGACCGGATCTGTATCCGGCAGTGACCTGACGGCAGCCGTATTGGCAGAAACCAGCGGCAGCAGCGGCAGCGGAGTCAGTCTGGTACTGCAGGATGGAACGACGCGCAAACTGCTGATGCCTTCAGTCATCAATCCGGATATATCGGCCTATGCCCATCTTATTGAAGGACAGCCGGAAGTAACCATCAGGTTTGAAATAACTCCGGACGGTCTGGTCAGTTACAGCAGCATTACCGTTTCTGCCGGCCTGCCTTCCCAGGTGTCAGAAGCCATCAAGCAGTATCTGAGCAGTGAACTGTGGTTTGAGCAGGCTGCCACCACCGGTATTGCTACCTTTACGTACCGTATAACCCGGCAGTAACCGTCAATAGACAGGCAGCGGCTCCGTATAGTAAAATGGTGCTGATGAAAGCAGCACCAAAAGCACCTATACAGGCAGTTGCCTTTGATATTGACGGTACCCTGTATTCCCAGACGCTTTTCAATATCATTGTTGTTCCCCATTTTGTCAAAAACCTGCGGTTTTTCCTGAAGTACAACAAGGTACGGCATATTCTGCACCGCACCGCTGTCCTGCCTGATTTTTTTGAGTATCAGGCCCGGCTTCTTGCAGAACGGCTGGACTGCTCCAGTGAAGAGGCCCATGAACTGATCCGGAGCCGCGTCTATGACGGTCTGATTCCCCTGTTCAGGATTGTCAGACCCTATCCGCATGTGCTGGAAACCTTTCAGGTGTTTAAGGACAGAAACCTGAAACTGGGACTCCTTTCAGATTTTCCTCCGGAGCAGAAAGGTGATGTGTGGGGAACCGCGCCCCTGTGTGATGTTATCCTGGGATCAGAAAAAATCGGGGCCCTCAAGCCTTCGGCATATACCTTCGGCACCCTTGCCGGTGAACTGGGCATTCCTGCAGAAAACATCCTGTATGTAGGAAACAGCAAGCGCAGTGATGTGCAGGGAGCAAAAGCTGCCGGCATGCAGACTGCCTGGAAAATGCCCTTATGGCGCGCAATACTGCATCTTTCCTATGGGGAAGCTGACCTTTCCTTCTGGAACTATCGCACTTTGCAGCGTTATGTGTTAAAATAATCCTGACTTACTTTATTCAAAAAATCATTTTTGGGTGGGAAAAATGTTTTTTAATATCCTTACGCTGGCAGCGTGTCTTGCTGCCACCATGGTCTTCCGTCAGCTGGACAGGAAGGACCGTTCTCTTGAAAAAGTAAAGAAATTTACTGATAAAGTTCTCTCTGATTTTGACGCCTATTTTACTGAACGCAATAAAAAGCTGCAGGATAAAGAGGCAGAACTGAAAACTGCCCAAAGCGAGGCCGTAGCAGCCATAAAACGGCTGGAACTGGTGTGTGAAGATACCGATCGCCGCTCAGAATCCTTCTCAGATTCAA
The DNA here is from genome assembly GCA_024413635.1 of Treponemataceae bacterium. Taxonomy (GTDB): domain Bacteria; phylum Spirochaetota; class Spirochaetia; order Treponematales; family Treponemataceae; genus Treponema_I. The sequence goes on from JAKSTT010000012.1 coordinate 27,141, forward strand.
TCCGCAAAATTGAAGACGCTGAACAGCGTATCGCTGCTTTTGACGCACTGGTACGTGACGTTCTTGAAATGACAAAAGCCTGTGAAGACAATCTGCAGAAACTGCAGGAAGAATCACGGTTTGTTGATAAAACTGCAAAAAAAATCCAGAACCAGGGCGCTCAGCTTGATAAGATTGAAGCAAAAATCCCCACCATTCTTGCTCAGTTTTCTGAAGCCAACACCGCAAAACTGCTGGAAGAAACTGCAACCCTGAAAAACTTCATTTCGCAGGAAAGTACTGCACTGCAGGAAAACAGTGCAAAGGCCCTGCAGGAAAACCGTGAACTGCTGGAAAAAATCAACGCAACCTATCAGGGTGCTCTTGATGCCGCAACTGCTGATGCCGATGCAGTCCGCAGTAAAGCCTTTACCGAGCTGAAAGAACTGATTGTTTCCAGTGACAAGGCCCTGCGTGAAGAACTGGCCGGTAAGGAACAGGCCCTGCGTGCCCGTACTGATGAAAGTCTGAAAAAGACGGCCGAAAAAGTAGAACAGGCGGTTCTTACCTGTACTACCAAGTCTGATACCTTCGTGCAGAAGTATACCGGGCAGGCAGAACAGGCTGTTACTGACATCAACGCCAGAATGCAGCAGCTGTATGAAAAAGTTTCGGAACACACGGACCAGCTGCAGAATCTGGCATCTTCCCGGATAGAAGAAGCCGTTTCCGGTGCAAAGACAGAGGCAGAAACCGTTGTTACTGATATGAAGAGTGCTTCTGATGAACTGCTTACCGGTTTGAAAACTGAAGCTGAAACCTTAACCAGAGCCATCAGCACGCAGATTAACCGGGCAGAATCCATGGTTTCTGATACGGTACAGCAGGTACAGACCCTGGCAGAAACCACCTGTGCTTCCGTTACCGAAACAACAACGTCAAAAACCAACGAAGCCCTGGCGCTGGTTCAGAATGCTACTGATAAATCCCTGGCAGCCGCAAAAGAAGCCAGTGACCGGAGTATATCGCTTCTGGCAGATGCAGAATCCAAAGTTACTGCTGCCGTTGCCGAAACAGAGAAACGTACCGCAGAAGCTGTTGATAAAGCTGCTGCGCTGGCAAAAGATGCCTGCGACCGTGCTGCTTCAGACGCAGAAGCAGCTGCCGAAGACGCACGGTCTTCTGTCAACACGGTTGTATATGATATCCAGAGTCTGGCAGACCAGGCACATCAGCAGGTTGAAACAGCAATTGATCAGGCCCGCGAAACCCTTGATGCCGCCTATGCCCAGGCAGAAGATGCCCTTAAAACGGCAACCAGCCGCCTTATGGCAGAATCTGATGAAGCCGCAAAAAAAGCTGTTGTTTCAGTGCAGCAGGCAGCTTCACAGGCAATGGAAATTGCCGGATCTGCCGCTGCTTCTATTGATGACACCGTACAGACAGCCATTGCCAATGCCAAGTCACTGACTGAGCAGGCCGTACTTGATACCCGTGCAGCAGCAGATAGCGCTGTTGCAGATATTACTGCCGGCATTACGGAAAAAGTTGCCGCCCTCAGTGATGCAGCAGAACAGCGGATTTCTGCTGCAGAAACAAAGGCCACTGCTGCCTGTACCCAGGCTGAACAGGATGCAGTCAAAGCCAGGGAAACTGCAGCTGCCCAGGCACAGAGTGCTGCCGAGCAGTCACGTATCCTTACGGAAGAAGCTGTTTCCCAGATCAATGAACTGCTTGAAAAGACCCGCAGTGAAACAGAATCCTTTATGGAAACGGCAAAATCTTCTGTTACGGCACAGGTTTCTGACCTTACCGAAGACCTTACCGGAAAAGTTACCGCAGCAACTGCCGCACTGACTGCCGCTGCAGAGTCCCGGAACACCAGCCTTACTGCTGAAGCCGAAAAACTTACCGCAAAAATTACGGAAGATATTAACGCCTGTATCCGGAAACTGTCTGATGAACAGGCTGCCCTTTCTGAAAAGCTTACGGCAGACGCAGATGTACGGAACCGTACCCTTGCAGACGAGACCAAAGAACTGCATGACCGTCTTGCTGCAGAAACCAGTGTACTGCACAGCAAGCTGACTTCTGATGCAGCAGCCCTTACCGGCAGACTGACGGAAGAAACGGAAGCAATTATTGCCAGCTGTACAGCCAACGTACATGACAGCGTAGAAAATGTACTGAACCGGTCTGAAACCGTCCTGAATAACTGTTCTTCAGAAATTGAAAAGACCGTTGCTTACACCAGGGACCATGCCGAAACCCTGCTGGCAAAGACTGTGGAACAGGTTGAATCTGCAGCATCTGATGTACGGGAATTTGCCCACAATACCCGCGATGCCCTGATTGATGAACTGAAAGCCAAGTCTGAAACTGCAGAAGAACTGTTCAGAAAACTGTCAGCCCAGGTTGCATCCAGTGAAGATACACTCAATAAGGCACTGGATACTGCCATGAAGGCAAGTACCGGAAACTACCACGATAAGGAAACGGCATTCTTTACTGCCCTGGATGAACAGCTGCAGACGGTTATGGCAGACGCCACCTACCGCATTGCCCGTCTTGAAGAAACCGGCAGTACCATTGATCTGCTTGAAGACAATATGCGTAAGCTGATGCACACCACTGAAGAATCAATCGGTGCTGAATTCAACAGGTTTACCGTGAACCAGCAGCAACAGCAGAATGACCTGGCAGGCAGACTGCAGAAGCAGGCAGATACCTTATCAGAGAATATGGGTACCCTTGAAAGTGAACTGAACCAGCTGAAAGAAACTGCCCGTGACAATGTGGCAGAAAAACTGCAGGGCCTTGAAACTGAGTTTACCGAAGCATTGAATCAGAAAGGTTCTGCTCTTGATACTTCGTTGACCACCTGGCAGACCCAGTACCAGAAGCAGCTTGAAACCATTTCTTCAGAAAGCAGGGCTTCTCTGGAACAGCAGCTTTCCCAGGGATTACGTGATGCACAGGAATCGGTAAACCAGACACTGCAGCATATGGATGAGTCAAAGGTAAAGGCTCAGCAGTACATCAATGGGGAACTTGACCGGGCAAAGGAACAGGTACAGGGACAGCTGACCCGTTACGGACAGGATCTTGATAACCAGTTGTCAGCACTTTCTGCCCAGGTTGAAAAAGCCGGTGAAGAAACCGGCAAGGCCGTAACCGCATTGAAGGCTGAAACCGCAGCATCTGTTGAAAGCTTTAAATCTGAAACTGCTGCAACTGTTGAAAGCCTTAAA
>JAKSTT010000120.1 GCA_024413635.1 Treponemataceae bacterium
GCAGATATTGAACTGAAAAAAGATGCTGCAGATGCCCAGACCGGCACCCTGTACGTAAACGGCAGCAAGACGCCAAAACTGGCCGTAAAAGACCCCAGCGGCGTGCTCCGGGTGAATATTTCAGGATTCCCTGATGCAGTCTGTGCACTGGCTGTTCTTGCGGCCTTTACTGACGGCACCGTCGTTCTTGATGACACCGGTGTATGCCGTAAAAAGGAAACAGACCGTATTAAGGTTATGCAGGATGAATTAAGAAAACTGGGAGCCGATGTTACCGATGGCCTTACCTTAAGCGAAACAGATCCGCTTTACGGTGACTGCCTGGTAATCCATGGCTCCAGTGATATCAGCAGGCTGCATGGCGCCACGGTAGAAAGTTACCTTGATCACCGCGTTGCCATGAGTTTTGCCTGCATGGGCTTAGGCCTCCCCGCCGGAGAGACCATTACCGTTAAAGATGCTGAGTGCTGCTCAGTTTCATTTCCCGGCTTTTTCCAGGTTATGAACAGCATCGGCGCCGGCTTTCGCTTTGCGTGAAACATCATAGAGTCCCCAGTGGGCTTCTGAACCTTCCGGTTTAGGAGCCTTCCAGGGTTCATCAAAGGCTTCAAACAGAAAGCCGATAATCTGTTCTTCATCAAGCCAGGTCAGAACTTCTTCCGTGTATCTGCCCTGGTTTTCTTCATTGGCACCCTTTGACACATCATTCGGCATGGTAGACCAGCCGATTTCCGTAAACAGTACCTGTTTGCCCGGGAAGGTCTGACAGGTTTTTTCGTAGTGTTCTTTGTTTACGGCAACTGCTTCGTCAATGGTGTTTCCGTAATGCCAGGGGTAACTGTGCACGCTGATAAAATCCATTTCTTCTGCAAGACGGGTCAGTTTTGGCCATTCAAAGAACCCTTCGTTAAAGGTTACCGGTTTGCCGGTACCTTCGCGCAGGCGGCGGGCATGCTGGATAAGGCGGTCTTCGCTGACCGTGTGTTCGCCCCAGGACGGGGTGTTTTCGTTACCGATGGAAACGGCACATACCTGTTCCGGAAAGCGGTTAACCAGTGCAATCAGTTTTTCAACTTCTGCATCGTTGCGTTTTGCGTGGGCAGCCAGTTCCTCATCTGATGCGTGCTGAGGATTCCAGGTGCAGTTGGGATTGTTGATTTCATGCTGGTTATCAACACCAATCATGCACTGCATGGGGTAGTTGTTTTCCTTGATGATTTCCAGTACCCGTTCTGCATGCACATTGGGGTCATACATACGCAGGTACCGATATCCGTCTTTTAAAAGGATTTCCAGATCTTCCTTGATTTCTTCTTTTGAGGGAGCCACAGTCATAGGGCTCTGGCCATGGCGATAGCCTGAATAGCAGATAGCTCTGCCGTAGTCGAGAATTTTCATGGGCCTAAGTATACACGGCAACCGGTTGCGAAAAAAGTAGCTTTACGGTGGAAATATTTCGGTTCAGTTTTTGCAGTGGATAACCCGCAGGTCCGTGACGATGGCGTTACAGGAAATATCTGTTTCTTCTGCAGGAACTACGGGAACCACCTGCCGGTCAAAAGCAAAGCCGACTGTTTTGAGAAACGGATACTCTGCCAGATATCGGTCATAGAATCCTTTTCCTTTTCCTAACCGGTGTCCGGCCTCATCAAAAGCAAGACCTGGAAGCACACACAAGGTGGTTTCCGGTGCTTTTTCGGGAGTGAAAAGGGACGCTCCTTCCGGTGGTTCAAGAATGCCGAACTGCCCGGGTACCAGTAATGAACGCCAGGTTTCTGCCGTAGCCTCTGGCGGCAGCAGGTAAAAAGCCATGGTATCACCAGTGGTGCGGGGAAGGGCTATTTTTCTGCCCGATTCCAGTAAGGCGGCTATAAGTGGTTTTGTGCTGATTTCTGTGCCATACGAAACAAAACACAGTACGGTTTCTGCACGCAAAAGTTCATCTGTTTCCATAAGCCGGCTGGCTGCCAGGATACTCTGGTCGGCATGAATGGTTCTGAGCATTTTCAGCTCTGCCAGACATCTCCACATGGTTTTCCGCAGTGCAGCTTTTTCTTCCTGTATGGTCATAACGTATCCTTTCCGGCTGTTATTTTTTCAGATTCCGGGTATCAGACAGCAGCTCCAGAATGTTGAATTTAGGGCGGAGTATATCAAGGGCTGCGTCAAAGGCTTCCCACTGGGCCTGTTCCAGAATGGTGTACTGGGCCGTATAGATACTGGCATTTCCGCCGTAGAGCCAGCACTGTTCCATAAGGGCAGCATTGTCGGTAAACAGACGGGGAATGGCGCGGGTCTTCAGCAGCAGTACCTGTTCAGCCGTGTGATTATTCTGCAGGTCGTTAAAGGCGCCGGCAAATACCGGGAACACATCAACACCCTGGGGAACACTTTTGAATATGATCTGTACAACCGGGTCTTCCGGCTGCAGCAGATGGAGTTCAACACCGGGCTCCCACTGCCGGTTCAGGTTTTCTTCCAGTTCAAACATCAGGGCCATGAACAGCGGATACTGGTCAGAAACCACTGACGGGGCCTTAAAGTAGTAATGCACCGGATCATCAAAGGTAGTTGTAGGAATCAGTTTGGCAGGTCTGGGTCCGGCGTCTTCTGCCTTGATGTCTGTCATGAATACATGGTTCAGGGTAACAAACCGGGTAATATCCGGAACCTGATTCCGGTTTTCCCCGGCAGTGGTTACCGGTGTTGCGGTCATATTCCGGGGCTGCATGATGGTACCAAAAACCTTTTCCAGCTGGGGAAGGCATGCTTCCGGATTTTCTGCAATAAGGGAAACGGCATAGCGTCCCGGTGAGAGCAGAGCTGCATAGGCTTTTGACAGTACCGGCATGGTCATTCCGGTCAGCAGGTCACCGGTTGTGGTAAACCAGGATGCTGCCGGTAATCCGGGGTAGCATAGGTTCATGGCGTGATTCTGCATCTGGGCGTTCAGGGATCCCTGCTGCAGCCGCCACTGGTACTGCATGTTGTAGATGATGCCGTCAGCCTGGCTGGTGGTTATGGTTTCAAAGAACAGGGCTTTCCCAATGGCAGCAATGGCGTCATCTACGTAGGGAGAAGCGGTGGTGATGGTAATGCTGGAATGGTACAGTCCGGTTTCTTCAGTAACGGTGGCGTCAAAACTGCGGGAACTGATGTTCTTGCGGATATTTTCTGCAGCTGCCTGTATGGTGGCCGCTTCCAGTCCACGCTGGCTTACCGGATACTGGGTTTCTCCCCCCAGAATGGTAATGCGGACGGTAACACCCTGCGTCCGCTGCTCACGGCGGATATTTACCGGAATACCGTTGGATAGCAGTTTCTGATACATGGTATTCCCTGCATTGCTGTAGGAACTGACGGAACTGCCGGTTTCCTGCGGTAGGTGGGGTACATCAGCAGAAGAACCGGCATCCGTAATACCCAGTGCCAGGTTCCGTTGCTGCAGGTATTCAGCTTTTGCGTACCAGTGTGCCTGTTCTGCACTGATGCAGGTGAACCCGGCATTTTCCAGTTCCCTGCCGTAGGTTTTCCAGTTGTTGGAGTGCAGCAGGACAAACAGCGCGGGAGTTCCGGACGTGGCTGCAGCTACCTGTTCAGTGGTCAGGCTGCCGGTAACGGCAGGAAAATCATAGAAATAACTGGACCCCCCGTAGGCCCAATTCAACGCAACGGCTTCAAGCAGCAGTGATGTTCTGGTACGGGCGCTGACTGCCTGGCTTACTACCTGTTCTTTTGCTGCGGCAACTGCGGCATCGGTAAACCAGCTTTCCTGGAGTGTGCTTAGAATAGCGTCGGCCTGGGTGACGGGTGAACTTTTCCGGCTGTCAGAAAGGCACTGGAAAATAAGCCGTGGTACGGCAGAGGCCTGGGTAAAGGCAATGTTATACAGCGTGTAGTCGTCAATGCCGGTTTCTGAAGCAGTCAGTGCCCGGCTTAAATCCTGGTTCTGCTGCAGGACCAGGGCTGCTGTCTGCCAGGCGGCAATGGACGTCATGTCGCTTGATGCGCTGCCGCCTACATACTGCACGATAAACTGGTTGTAATCAGAAGAAAAATCATCACTGACCAGTACATACCGCTGAGGCGCAGTCGCTTCCGGTAAGCCTGACGGGGCAGAAACGGTATAGGCTCCCCGCTTCCAGCTGCCGAACAGATCCTTTACTTCCCGTAATACCGTATCCCGGTCCTGGGAGGTGGCAATGAACAGGGCGCTGTTGTTGGGGGTGTAATACTTTTCAGCATGGGAAGCAAGCATTCCTCGCAGTTCTTCAATGGTATTCCGTTCAAAGCTTTCCGGAAAAATACCCGGATCAAACTGCCAGGGAGCGGCACTGAAAATGACGGTATCCATTGCACTGTTGATGTAACCGGAGGGACTTTCTGCCCATGCTTTTTTCTCTTCCAGCAGGGCAGCGTGGGTTTTCTGGATTTCTGTATTGCTTAACCGGGGATCAATGGCGCATCGGGAAAGTGCTTTCAGGGAATCAAACAGTGCCAGGTCCGGACTCTGCAGACTGTAGTGGACCACATCGTTATAGCAGCCGGCATAGAGTTCTGTGGCTCCGGCAGCCGTAAAGGCATTGAGTCCCTTTTCACCGGCATTGAAAAACAGACGGCTGTACAGTTCCGGTACTCCGGTTGTTGCCGGCGTCTGACTGCTGTATCCGGCTTTTACGGCAAAGATAACCTGGGCAACAGGTGTTTCTGCCGTATGCAGCAGATATACTTCCATGCCGTTTTCAAGAATGTACGTGGTAAGGCCGTCTCCTTCCCGGGTATATGCAGAAGCCGCAGGTTGGGCAGATACCAGGACAACAGCCATGAAACAGGAAACAAATAGTAGCACCGTGCGTTTTTTCATAGGGTCAGTATAGCGCAAAGACTGTGGTAATTGTACACTGTACCTAAAGGGAGAAAAATCAAAATGATCAGTGTAGAGAAAATTACACCGGAATCCATAGCGTCCAGTGATGCTGCCCGGTATTTTCCGGCAAAAGAACATATGGCTGGTAAACGCCGGCTGACTGCTACCGAAAAAGAAATCCTCATACAGAATAGAAACCGTTCCAGTGATCCGGAATGGAATAACGTATATGTAAGCGAAGAATTTGATCCGGCACTGCTGTGCAACACCGAGTTCCAGGGGGTAGTCGTACTTGGCCGGCTGACGCCATCGACCTTGAAGTATCACGACCTGATTTTACGGACCGGTGTGTACAACAGTCTGCTCCGTAACGTTGTGGTAGGGGACGACTGTGTCATCCGCAATGTGCGGTACCTGAAAAACTACCGGATCGGCAACCGTGTCATCCTGTTCAACATCCAGGAAATGAGCTGTACCAATCACTGTAAGTTTGGTAACGGTGTCCTGAAAGACGGAGAGGCAGAAGATGACCGGATCTGGATTGGTGTGGCCAATGAAAACGATGGCCGTTCCATCCTGCCGTTTGAAAGCATGATTCCTGCCGATGCCTATATCTGGAGCAGGAACCGGGGCGATGCTGAACTGATGAACCGCTTTAAGGCCATTACGGAAAAACCGTTCAGTACGGCACGGAATACCTTCGGTATCGTTGAAGATGACGTCATCATCAAGAATACCACCCTGATTAAGGACGCAAAAATCTGCAGCGCTACCTATATCAAGGGGGCCTTCAAATTAAAGAACATTACCGTTCTTTCCAGTGAAGCCGAACCAAGTCAGATTGGCGAAGGTGTAGAAATGGTCAACGGTATTATGGGATACGGCAGCAAAGTGTTTTATCAGGCTGTTGCCGTACGGTTCATCATCGGCCGCAACTGTCAGCTGAAATATGGTGCCCGTCTGCTGAATACCGTTCTGGGGGACAACAGCACCGTATCCTGCTGTGAACTTCTGAATAACCTGATCTTCCCGTTCCATGAACAGCACCATAACTCTTCGTTCCTGATTGCTGCCACGGTTATGGGCCAGAGCAACATTGCATCCGGAGCTACCATCGGTTCCAACCACAACAGCCGCAGTCCGGATGGTGAAATTTACGCAGAACGCGGTTTCTGGCCGGGGCTCTGCTCAGACTTCAAGCATAACAGCCGGTTTGCAGCTTTCAGCCTTATTGCCAAGGGCAGCTACCAGTCAGAACTGAATATCACATATCCCTTCAGTCTGGTTTCAAGCAATGGCCCTGATGAGCCCATTACCATCATGCCGGCCTACTGGTTCCGCCACAACATGTTTGCCATGGCCCGCAACAACAGCAAGTTCCTGAAGCGTGACAAACGCAAGGTAAAGGTACAGCATATTGAAACAGATCCGCTGGCTCCTGATACCGTACAGGAAATCCTTGCAAGCCTTGACCGCATCATTACCCTGACCAAACGCTGGCTCATGGAGCATGATGCCTGGTTTGCCAACAAAACCGATTCTACGGACAACCTGTACCAGCTGGCAAAAGATTACCTGCACCACAATGTGAACAGTGACATCATTCTGGAAGACAACCAGTGCATGAAACGCTATGGTGCCCGCATCATCAATGCTGCTCAGGGGTATAAGGAATACCGCAAGGTTGCAAAATATTTTGCCTGTAAGACACTGGCAGCCTGGTGTTCAACCCATGGCGGCCAGGAACTGGCTCAAATTACGCTGACAGAGATAACTGATATTCCGCTGTTTACGGACTGGGTAAATGTGGGCGGTCAGATTATTCCGCAGGAAAAACTGAATGAACTGTTTGCTGCCATTAAGGCCGGTACCGTGGACAGCTGGGATCAGGTACACGCATTCTACGATGACTGCCAGCAGAACTACGACGCCTGGAAAGCACGGTATGCCGTATATGTCATGGAACAGCTGTACAGCCGCACCATGGCGGAATTTACTGCCGATATTTACCGCGATATATATACCGACGTTATTGCCGTAAGCAATTACATGTATGAAAGCAGTATATCTTCACGGCAGAAGGACTACACCGACTACTTCCGCTCCATTACCTACGAAAATGAAGAAGAGATGCTGGCTGTTGTCGGCAGGCTGGAAGATAACAGCTTCCTGAAAGAACTGAAACGTGATACGGAGCGGTTCAACCTGGAACTGGAAACATTGTTTGCATCAGTACTGTAACTGATGAACGAACGGGGCAGATGCCCCGTTTTTTTTGCCTGAAAACAGAGAAATAAAAAAAAGGCTGGTATAAATACCAGCCTTCTTCTTTTCCTTACACGGTGTTTTTAACTCTTTGTTTTTTGCATGTTTTTTTACATAGATTTTTAACTGTTGTAATTTTTCACTTTTTTGCATAAAAAAATGCTAACTACGTTGCTAATAGTATATGCTATCAATACTTAGGTCAAGTGGTTTAAGAAAATTTAACTGGTTTAAAGAGTTTTTCAAGGTGCACCAGAGAACTGGTTTCCGCTGCTTGACAACCATGGGTTGTAGGTGTATTACATTTAACATATAAGTTAAATGTTAAATGTAATATGCGGATACGGTATCAGTGGATACGACGGTCCGTAGTACACAGGAGGTTCTCAATGACCGTAAGCACCCTCAGTATCGTTTGTATGGCAATCTCAGCCCTGGTAACTACCGGCGTTTTTGTAGCCCTGTTCTGTATCCTGAAAATCCGGTT
>JAKSTT010000121.1 GCA_024413635.1 Treponemataceae bacterium
TGGCCATCTTTGCCCTTGTCATCTTCACTTCAATTATCGTATCCCTTTTGTTTGGCGAAAGTACTGACCAGTTTGCCTTTGCTGACGGTTTCAGTTTTTCCATTGGCGGTATGCCAACCTTGTTCCTTATCGTACTTACCGCCCTCTTTGAAGAGCTGGGCTGGCGCGGTTATGCAGAAGATTCCATTGCCCAGTACCATTCATGGTTTGTTGAATCCCTGATTTTTGGCGTACTGTGGGGCGCCTGGCATATTCCGCTGTTCTTTATTCAGGGAACTTATCAGGAAATGATTTTCCAGATGAACCCCTGGTACATGGTCAATTTTTTTGTGGGGACCATGCCCCTGGGCTTTGTCATTACCTGGGTGTACGTAAAGAACAAGCGCAGTATTTTTGCCTGCAGTCTGTTCCATTTCATCGTGAACTTTCTGCAGGAACAGATTAACATGACCCAGAATACAAAGTGCATTGAAACCGGTATATTGTTTGTGGTAGCTGCCGTTATTGTTCTGTGCAATAAAGACACCTTTTTTGAAACCCGCCACGTGGGAAACATCCTTGGAGAATAAGAAATGAATTTTGCTGATAAACTGAAAGAACTGAGAAAGTCAAAGAATATGAGCCAGGAACTGCTGGCAGAGAAACTGTATGTGTCACGGCAGGCCATAACGAAATGGGAAAACGGCACCGGGCTCCCGGATATTGCCAATATCGTTGCCATTTCAGCCCTGTTCAACGAATCCCTTGATGCACTGCTCAGCGAAGAAAAAAACCTTATGTCCCGACAGGAATTCCTGTACCGGAGTGTCACCCAGTATGATCTGGAATGTGCCAAAGAAATGGAATTGCATTTCGGTACGGCCCACCAAGTTATCATTGAGCGTACTGCCAGCGAAAAAATTGAAGTGGTGCTTTCTTCCAACAAACTGCATTACCTGGAACAGCAGGTAAAGGTAAAGATTGAAGAAAACAAAAAGCGGATGGATGTCCGTATCCGTCATACCGATGACCTGACAGATCTGGCTGCAAAACGGGATCTTTTTGTCATGTTCCGTATTCCGCAGAAATTCGTAGCCCATCTGGAAATTACCGGGCAGACGGAAAATCTGAAAATCCGTGATATTCATCTTGATAATCTGGAATTTGGCGGAAAACTGAAAAGCGCAGCCATTACCAATGCAAAAGGCCATATCGAGATGGACTGTAGCTGTGACGCTACCTATGACGTGGATACCTTTGCCGGCAAGCTTGATATAAACCAGTGGAAGGCTGTTTCAGTTGTTACTGTCAAAAACAGTACGGTTGCCTGCCGCCGTATGGGAAAGAACGTGCGGTTCCTGGATACAGATAATCAGCTGATGGATATTCCCAACTGGAAAAAACTGAAGGATGCCGAAAAAGCAGAAAGTGCAGAACGCAATGCCGATTTTGTTCTTGAATGCGCCGGATGGAAGAGTGAACTGAAAGTTATTCGGGTATGCAATTAAGCGGAATATGTGATACAGTACGCACATGGCGCACACAGAGCAGTTTATTCCGCCTGAAGAAAATCCCCAGTATGTACGCACTCAGATTATTACCTACATCGGCAATAAGCGCGCGCTGTTACCAATGATTCAGCGTGCGGTATCTGAAATTGCCGGGGAACTGGGGCGTACCAAACTTTCCATTGCAGATGTGTTTTCCGGCAGTGGTATTGTAGCCCGTGCCTTAAAACCCTATGCCCACACTCTGTATGCCAATGATCTTGAAGAGTATTCTGCCATTCTGAACCGCTGCTATCTGGCAAACCGCTCAGATTTTGACCTCCGGCTTTTTGAAGAACTCCGTGAGCACATCCTGAAGGAATCTGAATCCCATCCGCAGCCTGGTGTCATTACTGCAACCTATGCGCCAAAAGATACGGCGAATCCCCGGAAAGGCGAACGGGTCTTTTATTCCCGGGAAAACGCCATCCGTATTGATACCTGGCGTACCCTGATAGAAACCGATGTGCCTGCCCATATGAAAGATTTCTTTCTGGCACCGCTTCTGACGGAAGCCAGTATCCATGTAAACACCGGTGGCGTGTTCAAAGGGTTTTACAAAGATCCTAAAACCGGCATCGGCACCTATGGTGGCCACGCTCATAACGCTTTAAGCCGGATTCTTGGGGACATCACTATCCAGACGCCGGTTCTGTCCCGCTATGACTGTGAAAGCCGTGTTTCCATGCTGGATGCTGCGGTCTTTGCCGGAAATCTGGCAGCCCGTGACGGCATCATCGATATTGCCTATCTTGATCCGCCCTATAATGAGCATCCTTATGGATCAAACTATTTCATGCTCAATGTCATTGCGCAGAATAAACTGCCGGAACAGGCAAAACTGTCGCGGGTTTCCGGCATACCTGATACCTGGAACCGCAGTGCATACAATTATCCCAAAACAGCCCTTGCAAGCCTGGAAGAAGTAGTAGCGCATTTACACGCGCGGTATCTCATAGTATCTTACAACTCAGAAGGCTATATTACTTTTGAACAAATGACCGGTATGCTGCAGAAATACGGTACGGTGCGGTCTGTCGCAACGCCCCACATTGCCTTTAAGGCAAGCAGAAACCTGCAGAACCGTGATTTATATGTAAACGAATATCTGTTTGTACTGAAAAAGGATTTTGAATGAAGAAACTGCAATCATATTTCCTGCTGATAACTGTTATGGCTCTGTTGTGGACTGCTGCAGGATGTGATAAATCAGATAATGGTGACGGAAACGGAACCAGAAAGCCGGTGGTAGTATGTACCACATTCCCCGTGTATGACTTTGCCCGCGCTGTTACCAGAAATGTGCCGGTTGATCTGGTTCTCCTCATAAAGCCGGGACAGGAAGTCCATTCCTATGAACCTTCACCCCGGGACCTGATAACCATTCAGAATGCTGACCTGTTCCTGTGTGTTGGCGGTGAAAGTGATGTATGGGTAGATACCCTGATGAAGGGAAAGGAATTCCAGAAGGTACCGGTGGTTCGTCTTATGGATGATACCATGCAGCTGCTGGAAGAACCGGATGCCCTTGAAGGTGAAGATGACGGTGCCCATATTGATGAGGCTGATGAACATATCTGGACAAATCCTGCCAATGCCATTCAGATGGTTTCCATAATAGCCCGGAACGTACTGGAAACCGGCAGCTGGGATGCGGAAACCAGGGAAGTGATTACGGAAAACCTTGCTGAATATATCAGCCGGATCCGTGAAGCAGAAGAAGAACTGCACTCTGTCGTTGCAGCAGCCCGGGATCCCTTTATCGTCATGGCGGACCGGTTCCCCCTGGTGTATATGGCTGACTATTACGGCATCGGTTATGCAGCAGCCTTCAACGGCTGTTCCAGCGCCGTAGAAGCTTCCAGTGCCACCATCAGCCGCCTGATTACCCTGGTGCAGGAAAAACAGCTGCCTTGTGTATACTATATTGAACTGAGTAATCACAAGATTGCCGATGTGGTAGCAGAAGAGGCCGGTGTAGAAACCCGTATGCTGCACAGTGTTCAGAATGTAACGAAAGATGAGTTTGAAAAAGGCGCCACCTGGGTCAGCCTGATGAAGCAGAATTGTGATGTACTGCGGTACGGTTTGAAATAAGAGGTATCTGGTTATATGGAGAGAACGTTAATCACCTGCACCGATGTCGGCGTGCAGTTTGGTTCCTTTACCGCATTGAAGAATGTATCCCTGGAACTGCATGCCGGTGAATATCTGTGTATTGTGGGGGCCAATGGTTCCGGAAAAACCACGCTGGTAAAAACCTTGATGGGGCTGCAGAAACCTACCTCCGGCTGTGTTACTGCCCATACAGCGTCCATCGGCTACCTAGGACAGAAAAACAGCATTCAGCGGGATTTCCCGGCAACGGTAGAAGAAATTGTTCTTTCCGGTAACCGGATCCGTTGTTTTGCCAGCCGGAAAGATAAGGACAATGCCCGCATCCAGATGGAAAAACTTGGCATTACCGGTCTTGCCGGAAAACCTTTCAAGGATCTTTCCGGCGGTCAGCAGCAGCGGGTACTGCTGGCCCGTTCCCTCTGTGCTGCAAAAGACCTGCTGGTACTTGATGAACCGGTGACCGGTCTTGACCCCATGGTTACTGATGAGATGTATCAGATTATCCGCCGCCTGAATACGGAAGACAAACTGGCAGTCCTCATGGTCAGCCACGATATTCACCGAGCCGTGCAGAATGCTACCCATATCCTGCAGCTGGACAACGAACCGCTGTTTTACGGCACTGCAGAAGAATACCAGCGCACACCGCTGTATACCCGGATGAGTCACGTGGAAGTATGTGAAACCCATTTCTGTACCCACTGCGGCATAAACTGCAATGCCAGCCACATTGGCAGCATGCGTTTTGGAGGGGTGAAATGATCAGTATGTTCTCCCACGCCTTTATGATCCGGGCTCTGGTAGCCGGCTCCCTGATTTCTGTCTGTGCAGCCCTGCTGGGTGTCAGTCTGGTTTTGAAACGGTTTTCCATGATCGGTGACGGGTTAAGCCATGTGGGCTTTGGTACCATGGCGATTGCCCTTGCAGTGGGCTGGGCTCCCCTTGCCGTAGCACTGCCGGTCTGCGTCATTGCTTCTTTCCTGCTGCTGCGGATTTCAAACAATGCCAGTTTCAAAGGTGATGCTGCCATTGCCCTGATTTCCAACTCAGCCCTTGCCATCGGTATTCTGGTTACCAGTATGACCAGCGGCCTGAACACCGATGTTACCAGCTTCATGTTCGGTTCCATCCTTGCCATTTCAGAAACCGACATGTGGCTCACTGTGGTCCTTGCTGCCATTGTTGTCAGTGTCTTTGTCCTGCTGTACCATACCATCTTCCTGGTAACCTTTGACGAACAGTTTGCTACTGCCAGCGGCATCAATACGGAGTTCTACAACGGGCTTCTGGCGGTCCTTACTGCCCTGACCATCGTTATCGGCATGCGCCTTATGGGTGCCATGATGATTTCAAGCCTTATCGTATTTCCGGCTCTTTCTGCCATGCGCCTGTTCAGAAGTTACCGCCGGGTAGTGTGCAGTGCCGCCGGTATCAGTGTACTGTGCTTTATTGCCGGTACTGCATCCAGCTTCTACCTGTCGACACCCACCGGTGCCAGCATCGTCGTAGCAAACCTGCTGGCATTCTGTCTGTGTGCCGTACTCGGAAAACTGCGGAAATAATACCAAATATATCGATAAAATTGGTACGATATATTGACGAATGCCTCAAATGCGGATACTATAACAACCGTAGTACCGTTACCTCCTTTGAATGGTACTGCATCTGAAAGAAACCCTCATTTCTTTTAGAGCCTCTCTCGTGTTTGAAACTGCCGCAAATCCTCATGCGGCAGTTTTTTTTGCGTAGCTGGGATTATTTGCAAACGGTTGCAAACATTGCGCTTTTCTACTAAAGTGTGCGCAATGGACGAAACTATTTCTTTTGAAGACCTGGGTCTGGACGAACAGATCCTGAAAGCTGTAGCCGCAAAAGGCTTTGAAACCCCTTCCCCCATTCAGATTTTAGCTATTCCCCGCCTGCTTGAAGGCGATTCCAACATGATTGCTAAAGCCCGGACCGGTACAGGAAAAACCGCCGCATTTGGTCTTCCTCTTGCTCAGAAAATCCGTGAAGACAAAGGCTGTCCCCAGGCACTTATCCTGACTCCAACCCGCGAACTGTGTATGCAGGTATGCCGTGAGATTGAATCATTTACTGACGGCGAAAACGCTATTCCCCGCCTTACTGCCGTGTATGGTGGCGCTGCCTATGGTGCACAGCTGAAAGACCTGCGCCGTGGTGTTGAAATCGTTGTCGGTACTCCCGGACGTGTAAAGGATCACCTGGAACGCGGTACCCTGAGACTTGAAAACATCAGCTACTTTATTCTTGACGAAGCCGATGAAATGCTGGATATGGGCTTTATTGACGATATTGAGACCATATTTGAACAGGCAAACAAAGACTGCCGTATCCTGCTTTTCAGTGCCACCATGCCGCCGGAAATCCTTAACATTGCCGGTAAATTCATGGGTGACTATGAAATCATTGAAGAAGAAGCAAAGCCGGAAGAACCACTCCTGACGGAACAGCACTACTGGATGGTACGGGAATACGAAAAAATTGAAGCTCTGGTCCGCCTGATTGATATGTCACCGGATTTTTACGGCATTATCTTTACCCAGACCAAGAACGATGCAGATACCATCAGCAAGCAGCTTGATGAAAAAGGCTATGATGTTGCTGCCCTCCATGGTGATATTCCCCAGGGACAGCGTGAAAAGATCCTTGACCGGTTCCGCCGCAAGAAGACCCGCATTCTGGTAGCCACTGACGTTGCCGCCCGCGGTATTGACGTTGAAGGTCTGACCCATGTTGTAAACTATGCCCTGCCATATGACGGTCCTACCTACGTACACCGTATCGGCCGTACGGGGCGTGCCGGTGCCAAAGGTCTTGCCTATACGCTGGTTCGGCCTGAAGAACGCCGTAAGCTTGATTACATCAAAAACGTTGCAAAGAAAAGTACTAAGGGTGACCTGCAGGAAGATACCATTCCGACGGTTGATGAAGTTCTGGCCGTTAAACGCGCACGTATTTTTACTGAACTGCAGAACAAACTGATTCCGCAGGTTGTAGAATCAGAACCTGCCGAATGTCCTGAAGACGCTGCAGAGGAACTGACTGATGCAGCAGCTCAGACTGATGACGGTCAGAATGACTCAGCCCCGGCTGAACGCCGTCCTCTGCCGCCTATCCGGCAGGAATTTGCTGACTTTGCCCACGAGTTGTGTCAGAAAGAAGATCCGGAAGCCCTTGTCGGCCGCCTGCTGCAGCTTTCTGCCGGCAGTGCCCTTGACCGTAAACGCTATGGCAGCATTGCGCCCCTTAAAGTATTCAATCAGGGTAAACAGATCCGCCTGTACGTGCAGTTGGGACGCCGCGACGGCTACAATCCAAAATCCATTGCCCAGTTCTTCTCCATGCTGTGCCATATTCCCGGCCGCATGGTAGACCGCATTGATATGGCAGAAAACTTCTGTCTGGTAAGTCTTCCGGTAAAAGAAGGAACGGCAATCCTTGAACGGAGTAAAAAAGACAAGTCACTGCCCCATATGCATGTAGACAGCAAGGAAGGTGGTGAAGGCGGCCGGAGAGGCGGTGGAAGTTTTGGTGGTCGTCGCAATGAGCGTCGCGACTTCAACCGTGATGGAGAACGCCCGGACCGCCGCGACTTTGGAGACCGCCGTGACCGTGGTCCTCGCGAAGACCGGAAGGGTAGTGTACGCTACAACGGTGGCCGCACCCCTGCAAAAGCCGGTACCCGCAGCGAACGCCGCGATGTAAGCCAGCGTGCCGGTAACGCCAGTCTGTACAAAAAATCTAAATAATAAAGCAAACTGCTGCTTTAAAACAAAACTGCCGCCATGGACGGCGTTTAAAACAAAACTGCCGGCACGGATGCCGGCAAATACGTACCCCGAGTTTTGCCCCAGCAAAACTCGGTAAGTTCGATTGGCACGGATGCCAATCGAACGTCTTATTC
>JAKSTT010000122.1 GCA_024413635.1 Treponemataceae bacterium
TAAACTTAAAAAAAATCTAAACCCGCCGTTTCAGATTCCGATAATGAACATGAACCCCTTTTCAAACAAGGATGATGAAATATGGAACAGAAAAGAGTACTTGGTATTGTTGCAGCAGTTGGCCTGTTTTTACTGGTTGTCATTGGAGCTGCCATGTTAGTTTATTCACCTGTTCAGACAAATACCAAACTGACCGCTCTTGAAGCAAACGGCTCTCTGTGGATCAACACTGACGGCCGCACCGCAACTGTATATACCTCTGATGATCCGCTGCCGGATTTTGCAACTGCAGAAACTCCTGATGAACCGGAAGTATCTGCCGTACAGAATCTGACCGTTCACTCAGAAAATACCATCGTTTATACCACTAACACAGAAGAAACCATTCAGGTTGTTACTCCTAAAACAGAAACCTCATCTCCGGCTCCGGCACCGGTAACAGAACAGACTGTCCCTGCTGCCCCCAGCCCGGTTACCACGGTAACACCTGCCGCACAGCCAAAACAGACCAGTACCGCTCCTGCAAAACCTGCAGCAACGGTAACACCTGCCGCAGCAGCACCAGCAACCACAAAAACAACTACGGTTAAAACCGTGACAAAAAAAGCAGAAGATTCATTCTTTGTTCAGGTAGGCTCATTTACCAGCAAGAAAAATGCAGAAGACGCCCGTTGCCTCCTTACGGACGAAAAAATTCCTGCAGAGATTTTCACCTGGAAAAACGACAAGGGCACCGTATTCTTCCGTCTGAGAATCGGACCGTATAAGACAAAGACTGAAGCCAACTACTGGCTGTCACGCATCAAGCAGATTGATGGCTTTGCTACAGAATCTGCCTACGTAGTAAACGCTCCGGCAACAGAAGATTAAAAAAAATGACCAGATGAAGCAGAATCTGCAATAATTCTGCTGAAAAAACCAAATAAAAGAGGGTATGAGTTTTCTACCCTCTTTTTTATTGTCTTTAGAACTGCTTACTGCCTTACAGCCTGCACAGCCGCCACGCTGGGGTATAGTGGATACCATATCCCCGGGGAACTGGATGCGGCTGGAAAGTTCCTGTATCGGTGAGGATGATGAAATCCAGAAAGCTGCTGGCAGACTGGTTTTCAACACACTGCCTGCAGAAATAGCAGTTTCCGCAGGAGATCTTTCTGCAGGCAGCGTGGTAACAGAACTGGCATCTCCGCTGCCCGCCATCATGTCAGCAGGCCATCCCTACAGTCTGACACCCCTTACTGCCTCCGTAAAAGTACCGCAATCCCTGGATGCCATTACCAACGGCTCCTTTGCGCTGGAACTGAACACCCGACAGCTGTCCCTGTTTTACCTGCAGGAATCTGATGGCAGTATGGCAGGTGGCGGAAAACTCAGTTTTCTGGAAGAAACAGTATCCATTGCCCTGACCGCCCACCACACTACACTTGAAGACTACCAGAGCAGAAGCTGGTTTTCACTGCACCCCTATGTGCCGGAACAGCAGCTGACCTCCTGGCTGGCAACAGCACGCTGCACCACAGAAACTCATTCCGGAACAGCCGTCACGGTGGAAGAATCTGCCGGCTGCGCAGGATTTCCCCCGCAGATTGCCCCACCCCGCTGGTTCAGCCGGACCGGCATTATCGTGCACTGTCTGGATGAAACCCTGATGGTCACCGGAGAGTGGTATGCGGGAGATCTGGACTACCTGACCGTGAAAGGCACACGGATCCGGGATACCCTGCGCGTGGGAGGCGGAATCCTCTGGAAGCCGGCCGGCACGCTGCAGACAGGATTTGCAGCCACCAGAACCTGCCATATACCGGAAACACTGCGGGCAAAACCCTACTGGCAGACCTGCTGTGACCTCAGCTGCAGCTGGAAAACCGCATCGGCAGACTACCGGACCACACTAACCTACACGGACCTGAGTGCTGAAAGGAAAGACCGGACCATTGCCTGGACCGGGCGTCTTTCTGTTGCAGAAGCCGGAACCTCCATTGCGCTGGAAGGTCCCTTCCGGTACGTATACCTGCGGGAACTGGCCACAGGAACCCTTACCGTATGGCTGAAGCCTGGTGCAGGATTCCGTCTTGAGGGTGCTGCCACCATCAAAGAAGCAGTACTGCACAAAGTAACGGCCGAACTGCAGCTCAAGACAGCACACACCACCCACATCCTGACGGCCAGCTGTGCGGCAGAAAAACAAAGCGCTTCAGTCAGCTACCGGGCATCTGCACAATGGAAGTAAATATGCTATACTGTGGCCGAATTACCTATGGAACAGACACCGGAACAGCTGACTCAGATTACTTCACTTATCTCAAAGATTCATGCATCCACTGCAGCATTCCTGAAGACAGAACTGAAGAACCGGGGATTACCGGAACTGGTTTCATCCCACGGCAATATTCTGTTCCAGCTTTCGCGCCACGACAAAATGACCATGACAGAAATCACGGCAGCCATCCATCGCGACAAATCTACCACCACCGCACTGATAA
Organism: Treponemataceae bacterium; assembly: GCA_024413635.1. Taxonomy (GTDB): domain Bacteria; phylum Spirochaetota; class Spirochaetia; order Treponematales; family Treponemataceae; genus Treponema_I. The sequence goes on from JAKSTT010000122.1 coordinate 2,484, forward strand.
AGAAACTGGAAAAAGAAGGCTATGTAGAACGGCTGACTAACCCGGAAGACAGCCGGGTAACCTGGATATGTCTGACATCCAAAGGTCAGGCATACACCACCGCAACCAGTGACATCAGCCGCTTATTGACCGACCGTGCCTGTGACGGTTTTTCAGATGAAGAAAAACAGACGGTGTACCGGCTTCTGGAACGGATTTCCATTAATTTTGAATAATCTGACAGAAATCTTGACATAAGTTTTATATCAAACTATATTCATAGTATATTAGTTTGATATAAAACTTTATCTGTTACAGGAGTTATCCATGAAACATACAATCCGTACCTTTGCAGCCATTGCCGCTGCAGCAGTCCTTCTTTCAGCCTTCACCGGCTGTGCAAAAAAAGATGGTGCCGTTAAAGAAAGCATCGCCGTATACATTCCCGGTGTAACTGCCGGAAGTCCAACCTACGAACAGCTGGCAGCCGGTGTTACCAAAGCCGTAAACGCAGCCAATGCCAGCCGTCCTGCTGATAACCAGGTTTCTCTGGCAGTTATTGAAGCCGGTACCAACCAGGCTGAATGGGGTAACAAAATTACTGCCCTTGCAGCCAGCGGTGACTATACCCTGATTATTTCTTCCAACCCCAGTCTTCCTGAACTGGTAGAACCACTGACTACCCAGTTTCCTGCCGTAAAATTCATCATTCTGGATTCATACCTTGCCGGTAACCCCAACATGGCTACCGTACAGTACAACCAGCGTGAACAGGCTTACCTGGCAGGCTATTCTGCCGGACTTGCCGTAACAGCTCCTACCAGCCAGATGCAGTTTGCAGATGGCGAAAAAAAGGTAGCCCTGATTGCTGCACAGGAATATCCCGTTATGAATAACGTCATCTTCCCTGCCTTTGCAGAAGGTGCAAAAGCCGTTGATCCGGAAATTGAAGTTCTGTTCCGCGTTGTGGGCAACTGGTACGATGCCTCTAAAGGCAGTGAACTTGCCCGTGCTGCCTATAAAGAAGGCGTACGCTGTATCCTTCCGATCTGCGGTGGTGCAAGCCAGGGTGTTATTGCAGCAGCCCAGGAACTGGGATTCTACATCAACTGGTTTGATGCAGACGGCTTTGATATGGCTCCCGGTTATGTTATTTCAAGTACTCTGGCTTTACAGGAAACCATGGCAGCAGAAATTACCACTGCATACCTGAACGGAACCGTTGCCTTTGGAACCGCCCGCAATGTGGGTATTAAAGACGGATATGTAGCCATGGTCCGTGATAATCCGTTGTTTGCCCAGTCAAACTCGGCAGAAATTCAGGCAGCACTGAATGCTGAATATCAGAAAATCATTGATGGCACATTAGTGCTGTCAGTTGAGTAATACAGATCTCCCACTGTTATACATTCATTCCACTTGTGTAGCGTAAAGACCGTTTCGTTGTGCTGGTTTTTACGCTACACTCTTTTATAGAGCTATGAACGAAATCATTATCGATTCCATTACCAAACAGTTTACCGGCAAGAAAGTCCTGCAGGGTGTCAGTCTTTCATTTTCTGCCGGCCACCGGTACGCCCTGCTGGGTGAAAACGGTGCCGGTAAATCGACCCTTTCCCGTATCATTTCAGGATCTCTGGCAGCAGACAGCGGTAGGGTTTCCCTGAAGGGAACTCCCGCACAGTTCCGGACACCCCATGATGCCCAGGAAGCCGGAATTGCCATGGTACATCAGACGCCCAGTCTGGCAGACCACCTGACTGTTCTTGAAAACATCATTCTAGGCTCAGAACCCCAGTTTCCCTTTGGTATCGTGCACAAAGCCGCTGCCGTTTCCCGTATTACCGCCCTCATGGACCGGTGGCACCTGACCCTGAACCTGAAAAGCCGGGTATCCGACCTGACGGCAGGACAGCGGTTCCATACGGCATTACTGGCAGCCTTATACAAGAATCCCTGGTTTCTCATTCTGGATGAACCGTCTGCTAATCTTTCGGAAGCAGAACGTGATACCCTCTATGCCACCATTGCGGCAGAAACCAGCCGGAACGATAATCCACTGGCTGTCCTGTTCATTACCCACAGTATTTCAGAAGCTCTGGCCAATGCTGATGAAACCATTATTCTCCGGCGGGGCTGCATCAGCGGCTGCTGGATGAAAGGTGACCAGGATGCAACGGAAAAAGCCATTACTACTGCCATTTTTGGTGATGAAAAAGATATGAAGAAAGGCATCCGGCCGGTAGAAATAACCACGGGGTCTGCGCCCACGGATGGCGGTGAAAACTCAGCCCCTGACGTACCACTCTTCAACCTGACGGATGTCAGTGTACATCCTGCTGATTTTCCCAATCTGTATAACCTGACCTTTTCCGTTCCCCGGGGAAGCTTTACGGCCATTGCCGGCTTAAAGGAAAGCGGCCTTTCAACCCTGGAAAACCTTCTGACCGGTTTCTGCACGGCAAAACATACGGGCCGCCTGGAATTCTGCGGTACGGAACAGCCGGCACTGACGCCGCAGATACTCCGGAGCTCCGGAGTCGGCATTGTAGCCTCAGATAAAACCTACCGGTCCAGTAATCCGGACCTGACAGTGCGGGATCTGCTGGTATCCCACTGGGGCCATGAAGCTGAAATCCTGGCTGAAACCGGCATAAAGGCCACCCTGGATGATTCCGCCGCAACCTTAAGTGGCGGTATGCTCCAGAAACTGATACTGACCCGGGAGCTGGCACACAATCCCCGGGCCCTTATTCTGGCAAATCCCAGCTATGGTCTTGATGTGGCCAGTGTTCAGGCACTGAAAGAAACACTGACCGGTGCTGTGGCTGCCGGAATTACCATTGTTGTCCTTACAGTGGTAAAGGATACCCTTTACCAGGCTGCCGATTTCCGCTGGCAGCTTGAATCAGGAGTAGTAACCCGTGATGCCTGACAAAACTTTCCTGCAGAAACTGCGGAATACCCTGCTGCAGCCGGTAACCGCCCTGGCAGCTGGTGTTCTGGCTACCATCATCATCATTCTCTGTACGTCTGCCCATCCCGGAACGGTCATTGCAAAATTCTTTGCCGGTCCCTTTTCGTCTACCTATTATTTTGGCTGCATGCTCAATACGGCAGGGTTACTGCTTCTTTCTGCCATGGGTGCCGATCTTGCCATCCAGAGCGGCAGCATGAACCTGGGAGGAGAAGGTCAGGTTTACGCCGGCGGCTTTCTTGCTGCCATGCTGCTGTACGCCCTGAACAAGGCCGGTATACCGGGTCCTGTGGCTCTGCTTCTGGCCGCAGCTGCAGTCTGTCTGGTTACCGGCGGCCTTACACTGGTTTCCCACCTGCTCTCCATTACCAGAAATGTTACGGTGCTGCTGTCATCATTCCTGATTTCCCAGGCGCTTATTCCTGTCATCGATGGTGCCATTGCCGGCCCCGCACGTGACACCACCGGCAACCTGCTGGCAACCCCCTTTATCCCGGTATCCATGCGTTTTTCCCAGATTATGAAACCATCGCTCTTCAATACGTCATTTTTCATCGTTGTTGTGCTGTTTGCCGTGTATGCCCTGTTCCTGGGAAAAACACGGACCGGCCGGCAGCTGATTATTACCGGAACCGCCGGACAGTTTGCCCGGTATACCGGTATGCCCACCGTTTCAATTCAGGGATGGTCACTGTTTGCATCCGGTGCACTCCACGGACTTACCGGCTTTTTTGCCGTTACCGGTGCTTACTACACCTGCCACAACGGCTTTTACAGCGGCATGGGCTGGAACGCCCTGACAGTAGCCCTGATCGCTGCCAGAAAACCAGTATTCCTGGCACCGTCTGCACTACTTCTGGCCTACCTTTTTACCGCCAGCAATAAAGCGACCCTGTCTGGCACCCTCAACTTTGACCTGCCGGGCATTCTGCAGGGTATCATTCTGTTCTTTATCACTGCCCAGATTATCAGTACCCGCCGGAGGAACATATGATTACCGTTATTTCTGAAATTATTGCGTCATCCCTTCCGCTGCTGCTGGCATCCACCGGTGCCCTGGTTTCAGAACTGGCAGGCGTTATGGCTGTTTTCATGGATGGTGTCATTAACGCAGCCTCCTTCATCACCCTGGCATCCGGTACTGCTACGGGCAGCGTAACAGCCGGAATTCTCTGCTCACTGGTGCTCTGTTCAGCCTTTACCCTGCTCATCGCCTGGTTTACCGAAAAAACACGGGCAAATCCCTTTGTTACCGGCATTGCCATGAACCTGTTCCTTTCCGGCCTTATATCACTCTGTTCCCAGATTATGTACGGCACCAAAGGTGTTATCTATACGGAAGACGTTATTGCGGTTTTTACCCAGGATATTGCATCCTGGGGACGGATTGGTGCCATTCTGCCCGTGGCTGCCATCAGCGCTCTGGTACTCTGGGCACAGAATCACACAGTATGGGGATTACGTACCCGCTGTACCGGTAAGGCCCCTGCCGTACTCACCGAACATGGTGCAAACCCGGCAGTGTACCGTATTCTTGCCTGGGGAACTGCAGCAGCCCTGGCATCCCTTGCCGGCAGCCTCTTTACCTTGCGGCTTTCGTCCTTTGTTCCGAATATTTCATCCGGTAAAGGCTGGCTGGCACTGGCTGCCGTTTTCCTGGGACGCGGCAGTGTCTGGGGAACCATCGGAGCGGTGCTCCTTTTCAGTGTTACCGAATATCTGGCCAACAACTGGGGACTTATCCCCTTTCTGCCCCAGGTTTCACAGACCCTGCTGTTAGGGCTCCCCTATCTGGTGTGTATCCTGCTGTTTGTCATTGTTCCAGCCAGGAAAAAGTAGCCGGATCTAAATCTTTTGCCTGAATACCCACAAAAAAGAGCGCATCATTGTTCCGGTAGTTATACCGCGATTTAAGTTCATCCCTGTTATAAAAGCTGAATTCCGGCGCATCAGGAGTCTTTAAATTGCAAAGGTTCAGGAATACCTGCATCTTGTACGATTCCGAACCAGAACCAGTGGCATAGTCGTTACCGGTCACTTCTGCAAACAGATCACGGGTAACTGGAAGGATAAACAGGG
>JAKSTT010000123.1 GCA_024413635.1 Treponemataceae bacterium
TAACAAAAAGCCCCGGCAGCAGTGGTGCCAGGGCGGTATGATTCTATCTGAAGATGCAGCCGGTTTCAGGCGACATGCTCTCAATAATGGCAAGGGATTCTACGCGCAGACCTTTTTCACGCAGCAGTTTACCACCTTCCTGAAAGCCTTTTTCAATGACAATGCCGGCTCCCACGGGAGTGCTGCCAGCCTGGCGGATTAACTCTGCAAGACCTTCAAGTGCGCAGCCGTTGGCCAGGAAATCGTCAATGATAAGGACATTTTCTCCTGCCGGCAGATAGTCTTTGGAACAGACTACGGTGTAATCGCGGCCATGGGTAAAGGAATGAATGTCTACGCTGTACACGCCTTCATCCACGTTTTTGGTCTTGTTCTTCTTGCAGAACACCATGGGAACATGCAGGGCGCGGGCAACTGGATAGGCAACGGCGATACCGCTGGCTTCAATGGTGAGTACGCGGTCAATCTTGCAGTCGGCAAAACGACGGGCAAATTCTTCACCCATTTTGTCCAGTAATTCAATGTCTATCTGATGATTGAGGAAATTGCTTACCTTGAGGATATTGCCGGGAAGCACGCGGCCATCGGAGCGAATACGCTGTTTCAGTAGTTCCATAGCCTACTATAGCGTAAATGACGGCCGTACTTCAAGAGTAGTTATTTTCCGATGATGAACTGATACAGCGTACGGTACAGAAGGTCCGGTTCAATAGGCTTAGCCAGATGCGCGTTCATGCCGGCTTTATGAGTCTGTTCAACGTCATCGGCAAAGGCATTGGCTGTCATGGCAATAATCGGCACGGTCTGGGCATCAGGACGGTGCAGTGCACGGATTACCTGTGTTGCCGCAATGCCATCCATTACCGGCATGCGGATATCCATCAGAATGGCATCATAGTAGTTCTGCGGATGATCACAGAACATATCGACACCGATCTTTCCGTTCTTGGCCACATCAACTTCCAAATCCTTTGCCATCAGCAGTTTTTTGGCAACTTCAATGTTCAGCATGTGGTCTTCCACCAGGAGCACCCGCTTGCCGGCAAAGTTGATGTTCACCACATCAATTTCAGACAGTGCTTCCGTATGCTCAATCTGGTCAACCGTAACCAGATCTTCAGACTGGTAATCATTATGGTCAACGGTTACCGGAGTATCAATGACATCCAGTTTTACCCAGACGGTAAAGACGGAACCTTTACCCTTTTCACTTGCAACTTCAATGGTGCCACCCATCAGGTATGCCAGGTTGCGGCTGATGGCAAGGCCAAGTCCCGTTCCGCCGTACACACTGGTAGAACCGGTATTTTCCTGCGAGAAGGGCTCAAACATGGTTTTCATGAACTCAGGGCTCATACCGATACCGGTGTCAGCAATCGTAAACTTCATGAGGGCTTCTGAACCGATAATGCGTTCTTCTTCTGCCTTCAGGGATACGGTTCCTCCAGCTGGAGTAAACTTGACGGCATTGTTGATCAGGTTGATGAGTACCTGTTTCAGTTTCATCTGGTCGCCGCCGTAGGAAACACTGACATTGTTGTCACAGGTCTGCTGGTAAATGACGCCCTTCTCTTTTGCCAGGTTACTGCAGATGATTTCTACGCTCTGCAGCAGTTCGGCAATGGCAAAGGGCTGCCGGTTCAGCGCCATCTTACCGCTTTCAATGCGGCTCATATCAAGAATATCATTTATCAGTTCCAGCAGGAATTTTGCCGAAAGTTCAACTTTATCAATACATTCCTTAGCAGTTACGGGGTCATTGATGCTTGAGTTTGCCAGGTTTGCCATACCGATGATGGCATTCATGGGCGTACGGATTTCATGGCTCATACGGCTGAGGAATTCCGTTTTTGCAATATTTGACTGTTCTGCAAGGCTCAGGGCATGGCGCAGGGTTTCTTTCTGGCGCTGTTCTTCACGGTATACATCAGTTACATCACTGCGGTAGACAACAATTTTGTTCCGTTCTTCGTCCAGGTACATGTAACTGTGCTGCTTGCGGGCAGTTACCCCGTTTTCTGCCATTTCTGACGTAAACGAATAGACATCATTGTTTTCCAGATTCATGATGACCGTGGACAGGTCACCTTTATTACCGATGGAAGCCACATCAGCATCATAATTCTGGGATACCCGTCGCAGCGATGCCGCATCATATTTCCACGGACCGGAAAGGCCCAGACGAACCCCCGGCTTTACGGAAAGCGGTACAAACTCGCTGTCTACCAGGGAAATCAGGCCCATAAAGTCAAAGTTGGTCTTGGTAATGCGCTCGATAACCGCATTCATGGTCTTGTAGTTATCAACATTGTAGGTGTTGATGAAGCCGGCAACATCGCCGGTAAGCGGATCTTCTACCATGCGGATGATGGTGCGGACCCAGCTGTTATGACCATCGGCAAGAACCCGGTGATATTCATACATCAGGCGGCGTTCACCGCTTTTGTAGTTCTGCTGCAGGTTTGCCGGCAAAAACAGTGCAAGGAACTGTTCCCGTTCTTCTTTATTGGGGATGGTTTCACTGGCCTGCATCACCAGACTGGTCATGGTAAGGCGGGCATAACTGTGGCCGTTTACCGGATTATAACAGTCTGAAACCAGGTCTTTGGTAACGTTGGCGCGGACAGAAGCAACCAGATGGTCCGTATTGGTTTCCCGGTGGAACGCCAGTTCCTGGTTGAACATTTTTTCCTGCTCTTTCTGGGCAGTAATATCTACGGAACATCCCATGGCACGTATAGGCCGGTTCAGTTCATCAAAAATCGTTACATACTTTATGCGGTGCCACTCTGTGCGGATACCGTTGATTTTAAAGGCAATATCTGCAGAGGCAGAAACAGTACCGCGGACAATACGGCGGTGCAGCTGCAGGTAATCTGCAATGGAATCTGCTTCAATATAGCCCTTGTCAATAAAACACTGGGGGAAATCCCCATGGGGCAATGCCGGAATCTGTTTCAGCATATGATACGGCTCAGGAATAACAACACCGTTTTCAATATCGTATTCCCATACCGTTACGTCAGATTCATTTACAACCAGGTTAAACCGGCGCCGGTGCAGTTCTGCATCCTGCTCTGCACGGGTTTTTTCGTCAGCATCTGTTAGGATGCCGTAAATCTGCTGGTTCTGGGTATCAGGATCTACACCACCCCATACACACCGCAGGTGCACATACCGGTACGTTTCCGGCGCACTGCGCAGCCGGAAGATGGTTTCACACACGCCCTTCTTGGAGAGGACGGTTTTCAGGGTAGATTCCAGCAGTGACACGTCTTCCGGATGGATGAACACAAAGGGGTTATCGGCTGTAGCCGCCAGCATTTCCTGCGGCTTCATGCTGATCATTTCAAAAAGACCTTCAGAGCAGAAAGTCAGTTTTATCTGTTCACCAATATCAAAAAGGATAACGCCGCCGGGAATATTCTTCAGTAAGGTTTCGTATTTGCGGTTGGCCAGCTGTGCACGGGTCCGCTCTTCATGCTCTTTGGTATTGTCTATAAACGTTACCTTGATGTACGGAACGCCATCGTCAGTCAGATGCCAGGAAAGGGTTGATGCAGTATATTTCAGTTCTCCGTCTTTTGTGATAAGACGGCAGTTATTATGCTGTTTACGGTGGGTTTCACTGAGGCGCTGCAGTACTTTCAGGGTTTGCGCAGAATCTTCCGGATGCACCCACTGCACGCCATTGACATTAGTGTCTTTCATGGCATCCCGCGGAGTAGCATACCCGATAAATGCCGCAGCAGATTTATTCAGGAAGAGGTAGCGGTAAGTAACCGGTTCAATGAAAGCAATACCGCAGGGAAGTTCGTCATAAACTGCATAATCCTTGCGGGTAAAACCGAAAGCGCTCATAGTATTACTATATCACACTTTTTCCATTGACGCGAAATCAGGCGATTGCCGCAGCAGTCAGAAGCAACTCACGGAACCGGTTGCAGGGCACCGGCTTACTGAAGCAGAAGCCCTGAATCAGGTGACAGCCGCTTTCACGCAGGAACTCAACCTGGGCACGGCTTTCAACGCCTTCTGCAACGGTTTCCAGTTTTAATTCGCGGGTCAGCTGCAGAATGTTTTTCAGGATAACCATGCTGGTTTCCACATTTTCTGCATTGTGGTCAAGGAATGCCTGATCGATCTTTACTACATCAAAGCTGTTGCCTTTCATCAGGTTCAGGCTGGAATATCCTTTTCCAAAATCATCAATGGACATCTTAAATCCGGCATTGTGCAGCACTCTGGCCACGTCTTCCAGCAGTTCTTCATGTTCAAAGTAGGCAGACTCAGTAATTTCAATTTCAATCAGTGACGGATCCAGTTCATACTGCTGGACGATTTCAATGATCTTTTCTGCAAACGTAGTGTTGTACAGATTAATGCGGCTGAAATTTACGCTGATGGGAACCAGCGGAATATCGTTTTTCTGGAACGCAACCATGGTCCGGCAAACTTCTTCAAAAACGTAGAAATCAAGCCGGGTAACCAGACCGTTCCGTTCAAAAACCGGCACAAATTCATCAGGCATCATCAGGGAACCATCGCTGCGCCGCCACCGGACCAGTGCCTCAGCCCCGGCAATGAACTCAGAAACACTGTCGTATTTTGGCTGAAAAAATACTTCAAAATCACCGTTTTTCAGGGCAGCGTCAAACTTGCCGGAAAGTTCAATTTCAGTCCGCTGTTTCAGGAACAGCTGCCGGTTATACAGACCAATCAGTTCAGTCCGCTTACCCTTCACCTGCTTCTTTGCGGCTACGGCCTTCATGCGCATTCCCTGAATGGGTTCTTCCCGGTCAACAACCTGGTACGCACCAAAATGTACCATTACCTGTTTTTTACTCATGTTGTTCAGGAACTGGGTAAAGCGTACCTGCAGTTCGGTGCGCAGTTTTTCGGATTCACCAGCCAGCAGGAATACAAAGTGGTCATACCGGATACGGGCTGCGGCTTCATCGGGGCCCATAACATCAAAAATCAGGGCAGCAATGGATTTCAAGAGGATATCGCTCTGTTCAAAGCCATACAGATTGCGGTAGTAGGTAAAATTATCGATATCCATATCAAGAATGAAATATGGCGTATCGGGATGAGCCTGCAGCAGGCGGGAGGCCTCACGGTCAAAGCCACGTTCACTCAGCAGGCCGGTAAGATCATCATAGGAAAGAATCCGTTCAGTAGACTTCTGCCGTTTACTGATGATAAGCGCAGCATATACCAGCGCTGCAGCCAGAAGTACGGAAATGCCAAGCAGAATGTAGAATGATAAAGCGACCAATTTATAATTCTCTCCTATTTTGCGTAAAATCTTACGATTCAGAAAGAGAAGTTTCAAGTCGATAATTTCGGTTTTTATCCCGATAAAGTTTAAATTTTTCGGTTTATTTCCGCCGGTTGGCGGTTTCCCACTGCTGCAGCTTATGATAGCAACCGTAGAAAGCCGGAATCAGGAAGCAGTCTGCAAGAATCCAGGCCGCAGGATTTGCCACCACTGCAGCAGTGAACCCAAAGAGCGGAACAAATACCAGTCCGAAAACGCCGCGGGCAATCATTTCAAACACGCCGGCAAGAACGGCCAGTTTGCTGAATCCCATACCCTGAATAAGGAACCGGACAATGTTTACCAGCGCCAGCGGAATGTAGAAAATACCGTTCCAGAACAGGAACAGCTGCACATCACCTAAAATTGCTGCCTCGCCGGCATTTACAAACATCATGCCCAGCTGCTTACCCCAGATCCACAGGACGAAAAAGGCAACAATACTGTAGATACTGCCTAAAATCGTGGCGTCACGCAGTCCGGTCTTCAGGCGGGTCAACTGGCCGGCACCGGTGTTCTGGCCGCCCCAGGTAGCCATGGTGGTTCCCAGGGCATCAAACATACAGCAGAACAGCATGCTGATTTTACTGGCAGCAGCAATGGCGGCAACGGCATCGGAACCAAGGGAGTTAACGGCGGTCTGCAGGATTACAGAACCGATGGCCGTAATGGAATACTGCAGCCCCATGGGGAATCCGTTACCCAGAAGGACATGGAAATGATGGGGACGCCATTTCAGGTCATCCTTGTGCAGCCGGAGGATTTCAAAATGATTATTCATATAGAAGAAACAGGCAATGCCGGACACAGCCTGTGAAATAACCGTAGCATAGGCAGCGCCCACAACGCCCATGCCGCACCCAAGGATAAACAGCAGGTCAAGGACGATATTCAGACAGCTGGAAAAAATCAGGAAATATAATGGTGTTTTGCTGTCACCAACGGAACGGATAAAGCCAGAAACCAGATTGTACAGGAAGACTGTAGGAATCCCCAGAAAGATGATGCGGACATAGGCCGATGCGTCATCAATAATGTTTTCCGGAGTCATCATCAGGCGGAGCAGCGGTTTTGTCGTAAGGGCCGTAAGGATTGTCATGCCGGTGGCAATGATGATGGCCCAGTACCAGCTGCCAGCCATGAACTGACGCATGGTACGGTAATCCTTTGCGCCAAACTTCTGGGAAACCGGAATGGCAAAGCCCGAACAGATACCGATGCAGAACCCGATAATCAGGAAGCACACGGAGCCGGTAGAACCTACGGCAGCCAGAGCTTCTTTTCCCAGAAACTGGCCGACAATGACAGTGTCTACCAGATTGTAAAACTGCTGGAACAGGTTACCGCCTAAAACAGGCAGACTGAAACTTACGATAAGCTGGAAGGGATTTCCTTCGGTTAAATCCTTGGTCATACCTGCATACTACTGATAAGACGCGGGAACCGCAGTTATTTTTTTATGGTTTTTCTCTTTTTTTTATTTAAATACACCCATATGGCGTAAAAACCGGTATAACGTGGCCGTACTGACCTGCAGTTTTTCTGCCAGCCGCCGTCCCGTATACCCCTGCTTCAGTAACTCGCGGATTTCCGTTTCGCGGCCGGTCAGTTTATACTGCTTGGCAGGTCCCGGCGGCCGCCCCAGGCGGACCCCACTGGCTTTTTTCAGTGCCAGGGCTTCACGGGTCCGGTCACGTATCAACTGACGCTCAATTTCTGCGCTGAGTCCAAAAGCAAACGCCAGCACCTTGGACTGAATATCATCCCCAAGACGGAAGTTATCCTTTATAGTCCATACCCGCACCTGATGCTCCATCAGCTGGTTCAGGATGGACATAATCATCAGCAGATTTCTTCCCAACCGGGAAAGTTCACTGCAGATTATCAGATCGCCGGGCGCTGCAGATTCCAGCAATGCTCCCAGCAACCGTTTGTCCGGCGTCTTTGCCCCGCTGACGGTTTCTTCAACCCATGAATCAATAGCTATACCTTCCCGCCCGCAAAACTTTTCTATCTCAAACCGCTGGTTTTCAACGGTCTGCTTATCCGTACTTACCCGGATATAGCCATATACCATACAACAAGCTCCCCTCATCTTTTTCAAATACGATACTCCTATTTTAGAGAAAACCGAGGATTTTTCTAAAATGAAAAAAATTCTTGCTGTATTAATCGCAAT
>JAKSTT010000124.1 GCA_024413635.1 Treponemataceae bacterium
GCAGCGGATGGACCAAAGTGCATTCCGGAGCCGGAGAGGTATTCCTGTTTGATAATGGAGAGTTTGATGCTGCAACCGGAACAACCAATAATCGTGTTGCATACTACCGAGATAATAACGGGGTGAAAAAACTTGCCGGAACAGTAGCTCCTGCAACAACAGTAACTACCAATGGTGCCAGCACTTCTACCAAAAACTGCGTACATATCGGTACTACTGACTACTTCACTGACGAATCCATTGTTGCCACTGACGGTATCAACATTTTTGCCGTAAAGTCAGAAGACCGTCTTGATACCTCAGTCTGTAAAACGATTAGATGGAAGGCTCCCAATGGAACCTGGACTGATGCAGGAACCACAAAGTATGCCGTAACCAGCATGGCCATGGGAAAAGATAGTAACAACAACGATGTACTTCTGGTAGGTACCCTGCAGAACTATGAAATCTCGACCATCACCAACTACACGCCGGTTTCAGGGTCAGCTGCTTCAGAAACGTCTTCTACCATTGGAAGCCACAGTATTCTGGGTATCTGGGAATACGCCGGTATCCGGTATGCTTCCATTTATAACCTGAAGGTAAGTAACTACAACGGATTGTGGTACCGCAAAGCAAGCGGTAAGTGGGATAAAGCATAAAGTCAAAAAAAAGAGGGCTGCAGGTTGCAGTCCTCTTTTTTTGTCATATCAGGCTTTCAGCAGGCAGGTTATTTGCTCTGGGCAGCCAGCCATTCCATAATTGACAGGCCGTTTTCGTCAACGATGGTGTTGTTCAGGACGTAAATCCATGACCAGTGACCGTCGTACTGGTAAGCAGCTTCAGTATCATTACCAGCTTCATCTTTGATGAAGTACAGACCGGTTTCGTCATGAACATCAGCAGGGAAGCTGAATCTAACATCAGCAGCTCCTGCTTCTCTCAGGCGGGCTACGGTTGCAACATCACATTCAGCCGGATTAACCGTTCCGTCGTTCTGAGCCTGGGTAAACCAGATGTGCTGTGGAACCAGTTTTGCCAGTTTTTCGTCATCGATTTTTGCATCAGGATATGCTTCACAGATTGGGTATGCAGCTGCAAAGTATTCTGGATATTCAATGATCATGTTCATGGTCATGTAACCGCCGTTTGAACATCCACCGATGTAAATGCGGTTAGCATCGATTTCGCTGTGTGCTTTTACGAATTCATCGATACAGTTGAACAGTGCGTCAGTGTAGTAAGAACGAGCTGACTGTCCCGGAGTATAAATACCGGCACTCTGGAAATCAGGGTTTGCTGAGTTCTGCATCCAGAAACCGTCTGCCTGTGGAACCAGTACATAAGCACCGGTTTTCCCGAAGTTTGCCTGGATTTCATCAGAAGCCAGGTTAGCAACTTTGTTTCCCTGCAGAGGAACCAGAGAATTGGTTCCACCTTCACCCATACCGTGCAGCCAGATGATTAATGGAGTTTTTCCGGCTTTTGCAGTTTCAGGGCGATAGTATGCATAGGTCAGGGTAATGTCTTCATAGGTTGATTTCTGGTCGAGTACGAATCTTTCTGCCAGGCCGTAAGTCAGTGAACCTTCGGTAATGGTCAGTCCCAGTTTTTCGCTGGTAATGGTCATGTTGAATACTGATGGAACATGGTTCATCATATCGCGCAGGTCAAAATACAGATATGCACCGGTGTTCGGATCAACCGGCATTTCAATGGCAACGTATTCGCTGGCACCGGCAACAGGGTTTCCTGCAGCATCACAGGTATAAACAGCAGAAATAGCGCGTGGAGCGGTTGATACGCCGACATTCATTGCGCCAGTGGTAAAAAGACCAACCCAGTCAAAAGCTTCTGCTTCTACCAGTACGGTAAAATCTTCTGCAGTTACATCTGCAACTTCTTTAACTGCATTGATAACCAGTTTATCAATACCGGTACCCCAGTCATAACCGTTACAAACAGCAATATACTGTCCTGCTTCAGGACCTTTTACGGCAGGTGCAACAGGTGCTGAAGCACAACCGAACAGAACACAAGCCAGAGCAATAACAGCTGCGGCAGCACTCATTTTTTTCATTTTGTCTCCTCCTGACAAATAATTACACACACCAGAGTTTCCTCCATGCGTTACACCCAGTGTAGGTGCAAATTTTTTACTTGTCTTACATAGAAAAGACGATAAATATACGATTTTACTGATTAACAAATACTCATCCCCACCGCAAAAAATGAGCCATTGCGGCGACTAACAATTGTCATGCTGAACTCGATTCAGCATCTGAAAAGAGATCCCGAATCAAGTTCGGGATGACAACCAGCCTGGTTCGGGATGACAACCTGTTTAGTTCGGGATCTTATAAAAATCGAGAGGTGGACTGATGGCTGGGAAATAGTAGAGGTGGGAATCAAAAACGGGACGCAGGCAAAAAGAAGTAAGGGGGACCCGTCAACGGAGCATGGCGAAGCTCATGCGCAGTGAATGACGGGGGATGCCTTGCTTTTTTTGCCGTCGCTGGGACCCGTTTTTGATTCCCACAATACTAGATATTCATAGAAGCTGTACCGTTTTCTACAGGACCTGGAGTTGCCGTATCGGCACGGTGGCTTCCAAAGTAGTCTTCGTTGAATACGATTGGTGAACCGTCAGGGTTTTCAAACTTCTGTTCCGGCTCAAAAGCCTCGCCAAGGGTATCCGTACAGATCAGCGGCTTTTTCAGATTCTTAACCAGATCAAAAGCGTTGGTCTCAAAAACGAATTTGCCGTCTTTTTCGGTAAGGCTCCAGGTTACCTTGTGATCCTTGTCTACAATGGCATCCTTTTCCTTTGACATTGGCTTTGCACCGTTGAAGTATACGTTACCGCCTGCCCATACCGGCAGTTTGTCGTAGTAGCGGTCGCTGGCTTCAGATCCCATACCGCAGTAGCCTTCAAACTGGGCATCCCATTCTTCAAAGGTAGGATATTTTTCAAAAGGAATGGTTCCTACATCCAGGTTTCCGTCCATCCAGTCGTTACCTTTTAAGTGTTCAATCATGCCGGCCAGCGGTTCGCGTTTTTCCATCTGTACGAAAATATTGTTGTAGTAGCGGCTGTCACCGTGGAGGAATGTCATGAAGCCGACGATGCCGGTTCCGTGGGGTACGTGATATGGCGTATAGCGGGCACTTGGCAGTGTTACCGCACCGTTGTTGGTACCAATGCCGATACCGGTAATGGAACCGCCGATAAAGTTGTGGACAACGGCATGTCCCTGGGACGGCAGGTGCAGAGCGTAGTCAGACAGGAAGAAGTTGTGGTCAATGAGGGTTGGACCGTGGCTTACTTCTACCTGCAGATCCTGACCGATTCCCATCCAGCCGCCTTTATCGCCTGGTTTTACGTATGGAATAACGTTGTTGTAGAACAGGTTCTGGGTAACGCGGGTTCCCTGAGCCTGCCAGTCAAGCCAGATACCGCGGGTACAGTCATGGATGTGGTTCCGGCGGAAGATAACGTCAATGGCAGCATGCATCTTGATACCGCCGATTTCAGCTCCGGCCAAATTCTGTTTGTTGTTGATATGGTGGATATGGTTGTCTTCAATGATGCTGAAAACGCCACCCAAATGGCCTACGATACCGCACTGACCGCAGTTGTGGATATTACAGCGGCGTACGATATGGCTACCGATTTTTTCCTTGCTCCAGCCTTCCAGCTGTGCCTGGCAGACATTTTCGCGTTCGGTCTGGGTTCCGTCCTTGTATTTTCTGTGGAGCCATTTGTTGTCGTTATATGGCTGCAGGTATTTTCCCAGGGAGATACCGCAGCATTTTGATTCGTAGATGTGGCAGTCTTCAATTACCCAACCCTTTGACCAGTGGGGGCCGATCATACCTTCCTGATAGGCGGTAGGAGGAGCCCAGTTGGTGGCAGCTTTGGAAACGGTAAAACCGCTGAAGGTAATGTAGCCGATACCTTCTTCTTTTGGATAGAAACAGGCCGGACGGACAGCAATTTCTACGTTCTCTTTAGTCGGGTCTTTATCCTGGAAGTTGGCGTAGATGACGGTTTCGTTCTTTTCGGTATCCTGCTCGGTATACCATTTGTATACGCTGAAAGGTTTATCCCATGATTCTTCATATACTTCGCCTTTCTTGCAGTCTTCCAGGCTCAGGACTTCGTACATGGATTTTTCGTTCAGGTATACATCACCGCGGTGTGCCGTCATTATGTTGGCCATGAACCAGTCGCCTTCAATTTTTTCTACAAAGGGATTGAAGTCCCCGAACAGACCGTTGCCGATACGGGTTACCCAGACAGAGCCGTCTACTTTGGTCCAGTTGGCAGCAATTTCTGCACCGGTAATATGGGCAGCCAGTGGCTCTACGGATTTATAGGTAATGGGAGCATCCGGAGTTCCGGCATTAACGGGATTTACCCATTCGCGGTATACACCGGGAGCAACCAGAACGGTGTCACCGGCTTTTGCAACTTTTGCAGCTTCTGAGATGGTGCGGAATGGGTATTCTTTTGTTCCGTTTCCGCTACGGAAGGTGGAAATGTCTACATAGTAGGTCATTAATTATTCTCCTCGTTGTGCGTGCACGTACACGCTGAAAGACAGTATACACGCAAATTGCCACAGTTGGGAATTAAGGATATAGTTACGGGTATGGAACAGTATAAAAGCGACTTTATTGAGTTTATGGTTGAGTGCAATGTACTCAAGTTTGGTGACTTTACCCTGAAAAGCGGCCGTAAGTCTCCCTTCTTTATGAATGCCGGTGCATACGTTACCGGCTGGCAGCTGGCTAAACTGGGTGAATACTATGCCCAGGCAATTCACGATAACTACGGCGATGACTTTGACGTACTTTTCGGCCCGGCCTACAAAGGTATTCCACTGGCAACTGCCACCGTTATTGCCTACAGCAAGCTGTTCGGAAAAGAAATCCGCTACTGCTCAAACCGCAAGGAAGCAAAAGACCACGGCGAAACCGGTATTCTGCTGGGTTCTCCCATTAAAGACGGCGACCGGGTTGTCATCATTGAAGACGTAACCACCAGCGGTAAGTCTATTGAAGAAACCTTCCCTATCATCAAGGCACAGGGAAATGTAGAAATCAAAGGGCTCATGGTTTCACTGAACCGCATGGAACGCGGTAAGGGTGAAAAATGTGCACTGGATGAAATCACTGATCTGTACGGATTCCCGGCACGGGCCATCGTTACCATGAAAGAGGTAACTGAACGCCTGTACAACAAGGAATGTCAGGGAAAAATCCTGATTGATGACGAAATTAAAGGCCGCATCGACGCCTACTACGCTGAATACGGCGCAAAATAACCGGAGCACCTGCTCCGTCCGTCTTATCCCAGGAACGCCTTGATGCGTTCCAGGTTTTCTGAAGCCACTTGCCGGCCTGCCTGGTAGGTGGCTTCAAGTTTTTCTACGTTGTGCTCCAGACGCCCGGCTGGCAGTTTTTCTTTGGGGCAGAGAACCAGCGCCGAACCGGCATCCTGCTGCGCAAAGGCATAGCGTTTTTCTTCGTTATACACCGTATGGCGGTTCTGCCAGGCAGTAATCAGCTTTGGATACTTGCGCAGAGACAGATTCATAAGCCACTTCATGCCGGCAGGTTTCTTTTCGTAATCAGCAGGCTGGGTCAGAACCACGACTGTTTTTTCAGAGCCCAGGTTTTCCATGAACTTCAGCGGGATACTGGCCGTCATGCCACCGTCCAGATAGGCGGTGCCGTCAATCATCACCGGCTTTGATACCATGGGCATACTGGCGCTGGCCTGCATCCAGACCAGATCTGCCGGTCCGCCGTCAGGAATTTCGTGATATTCTGCCTGGCCGGTGGTACCGTTGCTGACCGTAACGTAAAATTTCAGCGGATTGGCCCGGTAGGCAGCAAGGTCAAAAAGATCCAGTTTGAAAGGCAGGGTGTCGTAGCAGAATTTTGGTTCATAAATGTCGCCAAACAGCAGGACGCTGAGAAAAGTCCCGTATTTGTAATGATGGGCAAACCGTTTGTTGTAACGGATGGCACGGCCAATCTGACGGCTTTTGATGTTGCACCCGAAGGTTGCACCGGCAGAAACGCCAACTGCAGCATCAAATGTGATGCCGTTTTCCATAAATACATCAAGCACGCCGGCGGTAAACATACCGCGCATGGCACCGCCTTCCAGAACAAGCCCTTTCATACCAGATAACTCCTTACCCTTATAATACCGCAAAATCTGACATTTTCACAACTGTTGTCAGTCTGCAAATAATCCTTGTACAAATGGTTCCATGTACTGCTTATAGTCATCGCCGCCTTCAAGCAGACACAAATCTACCAGATAGCGCTGTTCTTCCTCGTTGGACGGATGGGGCAGTCCCAGGTTCTGACCGGCGTTGAAAAAATAATTGGCCAGTACCTTGTCGTAGCCGGGACCCAGTTCCAGGATTTTCTGGCAGCACAAAGAGATGCGCTTTATAGCCACTGAAGTGTACATATCAATAAAAGGCTTGGGATTTTCCTGATCGATAAGGGTTTCGTAGGTGCCTTCCGGGATGGCGCCACAGTTCATGTCCACATACTCGGCAAACTGGGGACCGTACTTTCCGGCGGCAAAGGATACCAGGTCGTTGGTCATAACGTTATGCAGGTTGATTTTATCAAAAATCTTTTTGTAGTCGGTTTCCATATACCTATGTATAGCATACTGCTCCCGGTCTTGCTACAATGGGGCCATGAACAAACTGTATGAAAACCGTCTGGCCCGGGTGGCCGCCAACATGAAAGCTCAGAATCTGAGTGCCCTGATTGTTTCTGATCCTGTCAGCATTTATTACCTTTCCGGCGTTGATAACCAGCCCTACGAACGCATGTACGTGCTGTACCTGCAGATTGATGGAACCGAAGCTGCCGGCGTAAAAGGTACCCTGTTTGTAAACAAGCTGTTTAATGTGGCAGAAAACGATTTTGATGACGTATGGTACAGCGATACCGATGACTGCGTAGGATTTGTGGCAGAGCGATGTGTTGATTCGGGAGCCGTAGGCGTTGATAAGGACTGGCCAGCCCGGTTCCTGCTGCCTTTGATGGAGCGGAAACCGGCGGTGAAATTCGTACTGGGTTCTGACTGTGTTGATAACGAGCGCGGATGCAAGGACGAAGCTGAAATTGCGCTGATGAAGGAAGCAAGCCGCATTAACGATATCTGCATTGAAAAAGGTATGGC
>JAKSTT010000125.1 GCA_024413635.1 Treponemataceae bacterium
TCTGCTGCCGGCTATGGCAGCAGAATCTTAGATCATACTAAGCCCTGAGCGATCATTGCATCGCAAACTTTCAGGAAGCCTGCAATGTTGGCACCGGCAACGTAGTTACCTTCCATGCCAAAGCGTTTAGCAGCTGAGTAAGCGTTGTCATGAATGTTCTTCATGATGCCTTTCAGTTTAGCGTCAACTTCTTCTGAGCTCCAAGACAGGCGTTCTGAGTTCTGAGACATTTCCAGACCAGAGGTTGCAACACCACCAGCGTTAGAAGCCTTTCCAGGAGAGAACAGGATTTTTGCTTCGATGAATGCGTTAACAGCTTCAGTGGTAGAAGGCATGTTTGCACCTTCACCTACCAGTTTACAACCGTTAGCCAGCAGGGTTTTAGCTGCTTCACCGTCAAGTTCGTTCTGGGTAGCACAGGGGAATGCACAGTCACATTTAACTTCCCATGGTTTTTTGCCTTCAAAGTATTTTGCTGATGGATATTTGTCAGCATATTCCTTGATGCGTCCGCGTTTAACACCTTTCAGTTCTTTTACCCAGTCCAGTTTTTCCTGGGTAATACCGTCTGGATCGTAGATGTAACCGTTAGAGTCAGACAGGGTAACAGGTTTAGCACCCAGCTGGATCAGTTTTTCAGCTGCATACTGTGCAACGTTACCAGAACCTGAAATTACACAGGTTTTTCCAGCAAAGGTTTCACCTTTGGTAGCCAGCATGTTTTCAGCAAAGTAAATCAGACCGTAACCGGTAGCCTGAGTACGGATCAGAGAACCACCGAAAGAAAGTCCTTTACCGGTAAGAACGCCGGTAAATTCGTTGCGAAGGCGTTTGTACTGTCCGAACATATAACCAACTTCGCGTCCACCTACACCGATATCACCGGCTGGAACGTCAGTATCTGCACCAATGTGTTTTGAAAGTTCGGTCATGAAAGACTGGCAGAAACGCATAACTTCTGCATCGCTCTTTCCTTTAGGATCAAAGTCTGAACCACCTTTACCACCACCCATTGGAAGAGTAGTAAGAGAGTTTTTGAAGGTCTGTTCAAAACCGAGGAATTTGAGGATTGACAGGTTTACAGATGGGTGGAAACGGATACCACCTTTGTAAGGACCAATAGCGCTGTTGAACTGAACACGGTAACCGCGGTTAACGTGGATGTTACCTTTGTCATCAGTCCATGGAACACGGAACATTACAACGCGTTCTGGTTCTACGATGCGTTCCAGAATGGCGTTTTTCTGGATTTCAGGCATCTGTTCAACTACTGGTTCGAGAGTTTCGAGAACTTCTTCTACAGCCTGCAGGAACTCAGGCTCGTTAGGGTTTTTAGCCTTAACTGATTCGTATACGCTCTTTACGTATTCGTTTTTCATATGTTTCTCCTCAAAAGGAAAATGTACGCCGCCCTTCACCTCTGCGGCCGAACTTTAATTTTACTAAAGTACTTTAGCACAATTAAAGTCATTTGTGAATATTTATGCAAAAAAATATACAGAAAAAACGGATTTGGGAGAAGGAATTTTACGGAATTTTTCAAGAATTTATGGTCTGCCGGCCACTTTTTCAGTTTTTGGTCACATCTGCAAACAGAATGTTACAATATAGAAAGCTATGAGTACTACTACTGTTAAATCTACTGCCAGCAAAAAATATGGACGCATTGTCTTTCAGATCTGTATAGTCATGCTGTTCATTCTTGCCGCAATCTTTGCCTTTATGACATATGCAACTGTATCCACAGTCCGTATGTCATCAATCAGAACCTATGAAGAATTCAGTGTTCGTATCGCTGAAGAAGAAGCTGAGAAAATCGGTAACTGGAACAATATCCTGTTAAATGATCTCCGCATGTACTCCGAACACGATATTATGGATGCCGGCAATACTGATGCCATCATCGAATGGCTTAGAAATCATGAAAAAATCCGCAACCCCAACTTCAACTATGTACTGTTCTGTACCCTGGATGGCGTTGGATATGCTGACGATGGCAGTGTCCAGACCGTTATTTCTACCGATTTCTATCAGGGTATCGTAAAAAATAACGCTGCCACCTATGTATCGAATCTGGAATTCCAGATTGATGGAACTGCGTGCTATTACATTGCACGGCCTGTATACAACGCTAAAAAACAGATGATTGGTGTTGTAGCCGGTTCTGTAAACAGTGTTGCACTGCAGAAACTGGTAAATTCCACCAAACTGGGTGAGGCCCGGTCTCTGGTATGCGGCAGCGATGGTATTGCCTTGTGTCCGGAAGAAACTACCGGCATGTTTATGGATCTTAACTACACCGATAAGATTGGGTTCAGAGGCTGGGCTGAAATTGCCGCAAATCTGAAAACAACCCCAAAAGGCACCGGCGTATTCATTGATGCCGGCGGTGTAGAATTTTTTACCTCATGGACTAGCGTTCCAGGAACCCCATGGATTGCCTTTTTCAATGTGCCTACCTTCCAGATCAACACTGACGCAGACAGAATGCGCGGCCCGATTCTGCTGCTGTATATTGCCGGTGGTGTTGCCATTACCCTGATTCTGGGCTTCATGATCCGGCATCAGATTAAGCCTCTTAAACTGGTACGCAACAGTATTGCTGAAATCGCCACCGGTAACGCAGACCTTACCCAGCGCGTTGCCATTAAATCCAACAATGAAATTGAAGAATTGGGCGACCGGTTCAACGACTTCATGGTAAAAATGCAGGATATTATTTCCGGTCTGAAAGAGTCAAAGAATACGCTGGAAATGGCACGGACTGTTCTGCAGCAGCGAATTGGAGACAACGGTTCTTCTATTGAACACATTATCAGCGACATCGACAACATTGATGACAAAGTTGACAGTCAGGTTAACTCTGTTTCTCAGACTGCATCTGCCGTTGAAGAGATTTCAAAGAACATTGAATCTCTTGAGCGCATGATTGAATCTCAGTCTGCAGCAGTTACCCAGGCATCCGCTGCCGTAGAAGAAATGATCGGTAACATCCGCAATGTAAACGGTTCAGTAGGTCACATGGCACATTCATTTGATGCGCTTTCTGACAAAGCCGCAGAAGGTATTCAGCTGCAGGAAGACGTTAATCAGCGCATTATGCAGATTGAAACCCAGAGTAAATCACTGCAGGAAGCAAACACCGTTATTTCTTCCATTGCCAGTCAGACAAACCTGCTGGCTATGAATGCTGCAATCGAAGCTGCCCATGCCGGAGATGCCGGCCGCGGATTCAGCGTTGTAGCTGACGAAATCCGTAAGCTGTCAGAAACCTCTGCTTCTCAGACAAAGAGAATCAAGCTGGAACTGAAAAACATCAGCAAGTCCATTGCTGAAGTAGTAGATGCCAGCCAGGCGTCCCGTCAGAGTTTCAATGCGGTTACCGACAACATTACCCAGACACAGCAGCTGGTAATGCAGATTAAGGCTGCCATGGAAGAACAGGAAATCGGTTCGCAGCAGATTGGTGACTCCCTTAAAAATATGAATGACTCTACTCTTGAAGTTCAGTCTGCATCAAAAGAGATGCTTGAAGGTAACAAACTGATTCTTAACGAAGTAAATCAGCTGCGTGAATCAAGCAAGGACATCAGATTAAGCATGAACCAGATTACCGACAGCACCAATGAAATGAAGCAGACCGGTGCAAAACTTGATGAAATCGCACAGACTGTTACTGATACCGTAGCTAACATTGGTCAGCAGGTAGACCTGTTCACCGTGTAACACAGAAGAAAGAGATATGATTATGAAACACACGACACACGCAGTATTATCCACTATTTCAGCCCTTCTCTGCCTTCTTGCGCTGGTTTCCTGTGGAGGAAAGCCGGTACCGGGAGGTCAGCCTCAAAAACAAAAGGCCGTTGCACGCGGTCCACTGCCTGCATCAACCGTTAATGGGTCTGTCATGACAGTCGCTTTGACGTCAGCACTTGAAACCATTGATCCACAGACATCGGTATATGCTTCTTCTTTTGAAGTCATCAACTGTGCCATGAGTGGTCTGATGAAGATGAACCCGGACGGTTCTACCGGATACGACATTGCCGTAAGTTCAAAAGTAAGCCCTGATGGTCTTACCCGCACCTATGAACTGCGCAAAGATGTATTCTGGGCAAATGGAGACCCGGTTACCGCTGAAGACTTTGTCTATGGCTGGCAGCGTGCCGTTGACCCTGAAATTGGCAGCGAATACGGCTACATGATTTACGAAATTGCCCAGATTAAAAACGGTCTGGCTGTTGCCACCGGAAAGATGGACAAACAGATGCTTGGAGTAAAAGCACTTGATCCGTATACTCTGGAAGTGCAGCTGCTTGCTCCGGTACCGTTCTTTGATCAGCTGCTGTATTTCTGTACATTCTTCCCGGCAAACCAGAAGTTTGTTGAGCAATGCGGTGAAAACTATGGTATGAGCGCAGATACGTTCTTAAGCTGCGGACCGTTTGTTCTGACTGAATTTACCGCCAACGAAGAGACCGACATTGTACTGATCAAAAACACTGCCCACTACGATGCTAAAAACGTAACCTTAGGTGGATTGCGTCATAAGTTCTATACAGCAGCGCAGGATGAAATTGATGATTTTGAAGCCGGAAAACTGGATCTGTTCGTACTGCCGTCTTCAAAAGTAAATGAGTACACAAGCCGGCCGGAATTCAAGTCTGTAGCAAAAGGCTTTATGTACTATATGTCAGTTAACATGACAAAGCCTGCCCTGCAGAATGTGCACCTGCGTCGTGCGTTGAATCTTGCCATTGACCGTGAAGCAATCTGCGCATACCTGAATAACGGATCGCTGCCATCGTATACACCGGTTCCATCGGGTTATGCATTCAGCAGCAGCGGCAAAGACTTTACGCCGGTAAGTGTAGAATTCCCCAATGACTGTGCCTATAATCCGGAACTGGCACGCAAGGAATTCGCCATGGCGCTGGCTGAAACCGGAAAAACCAGCATGTCTGTAGAGCTTTCTGTTATTGAAGGTTCTTCTCAGGCAAAGATGGCACAGAACATTAAGGAACAGGTAGAAGCTGACGTACCCGGTCTTATCATTGAGCTGAAACAGCTGACCGGTACCACCATCCGCCGCGTTCTTGCCTCTGGCGATTATGAACTGGGGATGACAAACTGGGGACCTGACTATGCCGATGCCATGACCTACTTAAGTATGTGGAGCACCGGAAACTCTCAGAACACCGGTTCGTACAACAACCCGCAGTTCAACGCTCTGATTGCAGACTGTACCAGCGGTGAGCTGGCAACAAAAGAAACCGAACGCTGGAATGCCATGAAGGAAGCCGAAAAGATTCTGATTCAGGAAGCCGGTGTCATGCCGCTGTACATGCAGTGTGACGGTGACATGATTCAGAAAGGTGTTACAGGCATTGAGTTCCACGCTGTTGCCGTTAACCGTATCTTTAACCACGTAAAGAAATAATACCGGAACGGTATCACAAAGGCTGTCTGCAGGAATCAGGCAGCCTTTTTTTTACCATGGACAAATAAAAGCAAAATGTGACAGGATTGCTGTGCTGTTGCTGCCTATACTGAAACCATCACGGGGCTGATATAAATAAGCCCCAAACGAGGAGAAGTACGATGGAATGGATTGCGGCTCTGGGACGGGCCATCAACTACATTGAAGACAATCTGAAGGATGCTTCCCTAACGGCAGACAGAATAGCTGAAGAAGTGGCCATCAGTTCTTTCTATTTTCAGAAGGGATTTGCCATCCTCACAGGATTCTCTGTAGGCGAATATATCCGTAACCGCCGTCTGTACATGGCAGCACTTGATATTGCAAAAGGTACAAAAGTCATAGATGCTGCCCTGGACTACGGCTGGGAAACGCCGGAAAGTTTTACCAAAGCGTTTTCGCGATTTCACGGAACCAGTCCGCAGAATGTAAAATCCGATACCCATCTGATTAAAGTATTTCTCCCGCTCAAGATCAGCGTTACAGTAAACGGAGGTAACAGAATGAATTACAGAGTGGAAAAGCTGGAAAAATTCAGCATCATCGGCATCAGACGGCAGTTCAGGGGCGAAAACAGCTACAAAGAAATTCCCGCATTCTGGGATGAAATGTATCAGACCTACTATCTGAAGTTCTGCGATAAGCCGGAGTTTAAAGACGGAACCACCACCGATCCAGTAGCAAAGGCTTTTAAGGAATGCAATATCGGGCAGTTCGGTGTATGTATAGAGCCGGCAGTTCCCAACGGCACGTTTGACTACTATATTGCAGGAGTCTATCACGGTGGCGACGTGCCTGCGGGAATGGAAGTATATGAACTTCCGGACCTGACCTGGGCAAAGTTTGAGTGCATCGGGCCGCTGCCGGGAGCTTTGCAGAGCGTAAACACGGAACTGTACAAGACCTGGCTTCCTACCAACGGCAAGTACGAAATTGCTGCCGGAGTCAACGTTGAATGGTATTCCGATGAGGGAACACCGGATGATGCTGACTACCGGAGCGAAATCTGGATACCTGTCCGGGAGCGGTAGAAGACAGGGGAAGGCGTTCCCCTTATAATAAGAACGATACGGGAGGTTCGTATGGAACGGAAAAAAATTCTGCTGATTGCAACGGGCGGCACCATTGCCTGCAAGCGGACGGAAAACGGTCTGGCTCCGGTCATGACCTCGTCGGAACTGATTTCGTACGTACCTTCGGCTGAAAAATTCTGTACCATAGAGACCATTCAGCTGATGAACATTGACAGCACCAACATGAACTGCGAGTGCTGGCTGAAAATGGCCTCCTGCATTGAAAAGCACTACGAATCCTACGATGGCTTTGTCATAACCCATGGCACGGATACCATGTCATATACGGCAGCCGCCCTTTCGTACCTGGTGCAGAACGCCCGGAAGCC
>JAKSTT010000126.1 GCA_024413635.1 Treponemataceae bacterium
CATCGTCATCGGCTTCGTCGTCAATGTCGTCATCCGGTTCTGCTGCAACCTGAACGGCATCGTATTCCTGGGCATACGTAGCCCGTTCTGCCTCCAGGGCTTCCTGTTCTTCTTCACTAAGATCTTCATCGTCCATGGAGAATGGGTCTGCCATAAAGGCGTCTTCATCAGAACTATACAGGTCATCCGACGGTGGCATGGGAATGTCTATTTCTTCTTCGCCCGGTTCAGGAACATACTCACTGTCTTCCTTTACCCAGTCTGGTTCGGCATCAAGTCCGCCAAATTCTACGGTAATGATTTCAGGTTTCGTTTCTTCAACAGGCTCTTCCGGAATCTCTTCTTCCTGGGCAGGTTCTTCTGCAACAATGGCAGGGTTATCCTTGATAAGGTCATCAACTTCTTTTGTGGGCAGGGTATCCGGACCGATACGGGCAGGAAGCTCTTCTTCCACAGGAGGTTCTTCTGCGGTTACTTCTTCTGCAGCAGTATCGTCTGCTGATTCCAGCTCAACAAGTTTTTCAAGATGAGGTGCCTTAAAAATCAGGCTTTCATCAGTAACCGCAGTATCGTAGCCGATAGAATTAGTCGGGTCCGGTGGTTCTGCAGTTGCTGGAGTAACGGCAACAAAATCTTCCGGCGCAGGGGCAATGGCGTACTGTTCCGGTTCTGCAGCTACTTCGCGGTCAATATCAGGTTCTTCCTGTACAGCCGGTTCAGCGGCAGCAGCTTTATCGGCAAGTTCCCCCAGACGCACCTGTTCTTCATGCATGGCTTCAAGAACTTCACGGTTGTGGCGGTTCTGTTCAGCAGAATCAAGGATAAGGCCGAATACCAGGTATTCAATGGCAACCAGCAGGGCACTGATGATGACCAGGGCGCTGTACTTGATGAGGATGAACGAAAAACCGGTTCCGGCAAAGAAAGCGCGGCACAGTTTTTCAAGACCTGCAATGGTAAAGAAAGGCAGGATAGAAAAAATAAGGTATGAACCGCGGCGTGGACTCCAGCCCGGTACATACAGCAGAATGGCGCCGACAATCAGATATACGGGTATCAGGGCAGATGTGATGCCGTATACTCCGTACAGCATGGCGCCAAAGTTTCCCAGTTTATAGACAAGGACAGACTGTGTTCCAAAGTCCAGAAAATGGAGCATAAGAGATATAACGATGACTGCAGCAAAGCCCATAATTACGGTGCCGGCTGCAATTGAAAGTTTTTCCGCTTGTTTCATGTTTCAAATATCGGTCTTCTAAAAAAAATCTTAAGAGGATATACTGACCCTCACTGTATGAATATTGTTCTGTTTACTAAAGAAGAAATAGACTCAGGAAAACCACTGCCACCACGGGATGAGCGGGCTAAACACCTGCTGAAAGTCCTGCATAAATCGGCAGGGGATACTTTTGATGCCGGCATCATCAATGGTATGGCAGGTACGGGAACCATTACGGCTGTTGATGATGATGGGGTCCACGTATCCTTTGAAGCCCAGACCGATGGTAAGCCACTGTATCCGGTTGTGCTGATTGTCGGGTTTCCCCGGCCTATCCAGCTGAAACGGTTGTTCCGGGATGCTGCAGGTCTTGGGGTTTCACGGATCTGCCTGTGTGGTACCGAGCTGGGAGAGAAATCCTACCGGGACAGTACCATTGTGGAACGGGGGGCCGCCCTGGCTGCTTTAACCGATGGAACCGCCCAGGCTAAAAGCACCCATGTGCCGGAACTGGAACTATATGACAGTGTTGCAGACTGTCTTGCAGCACTGAAGGACTCCCGGCAGGAAGATTCACGGCAGATCCGGGTTCTGCTGGACAACATAAAACCGGAAAATACCCTGTATCATTACCTGCAGGGACAGTCTGTGACACCGGCCGGGTGTACCGTATATGCAGCCATCGGTAGTGAACGGGGCTGGACCGACCATGAACGCGACCAGTTCCGGAAAGAAGGCTATGCCCTGTGTTCAATGGGGCAGCGGGTACTTCGCACTGAAACCGCCGTTACGGTGGCAACAACCTTAATCCTTCAAGCAATGGAGTTAGTATGAATAACGATCAGATTAAAGACATCCTTTTGAAACTGGAAGAAACCAGCATAGACTTTACCGTAACCATGACCGGTAAAAGCAGCGACAAGGTAAACGGTCTGTATAAACCCGATACCCATGAAATCTTTCTGCACAACGAAAACTTTAAGTCAGACAACCAGCTGATTTATACTGCCATTCACGAATATACCCACCATCTGATTACCGAGCAGAAAATTGAAATGAACGGCGGACTGCCGTTGGGTGGTACCAGCCGGGCCCATACCAACGAGTTCTGGGCAAAATTCCACAGCCTGCTGGAAATTGCAGAACAGCAGGGCGTATACGTTATCGGTCTGGAAGATGCTCCTGAACTGGCTGCCCTTACCGACGACATCCGCAAGAATTATCTGCAGCGGAATGGTGAACTGATGCTGGAATTTGCCCAGAAACTGTCACAGGCACACCAGCTGTGTCAGGATGCCAACATCCGCTATGAAGACTACATTGACCGTGTGCTCCGTCTGCCCCGTGCTGCAGCCAAAACCATTGCAAAAATCGGCGCTGCAACTGTCCAGAATGCGCCTATTGATCCCAGTATGGGCTATGAAAACATGAAAACGGTGGCTGCCATTGCTAATCCGCAGAAGCGGGAACAGGCCCAGGAGCAGATTCTGGCAGGCAAAAGCCCTGATACCGTACGCAGCATGATGAAAAAGAAAGTGGAAGAAGAGGACGTAAAATCACGTCTGGAAAAAGAAAAAAAACGGCTGGAGAAGACCATCAGTCAACTTACCAGCCGTCTTGAAATGGTAGAGGAATCACTGAGTAATCTCTAGTGTTCCTCCAGGGTATCAGTTTTTCTTGTATGCAGGGCCGTATTTTGCGGCCAGCAGAATAGCTTCTACCATGCTTACTTCATTAGCTTTGTTCTGCCATGCAATATCATAGGCAGTTCCGTGGTCTACGGAAGTACGCAGGAACGGCATATCACAGGTAATGGCAATGGTGCGTTCAAAGTCCAGGGTTTTTGCAGCAATGTGACCCTGGTCATGGTACAGTGCCAGTACACTTGAATACAGGCCCTTGTGAGCCAGATGGTATACGCTGTCTGCGCTGCAGGGGCCTACTGCGTTATAACCGGCTGCTTTCAGTTCTGCAACGGCCGGGGTAATTTCATCAGCTTCTTCATTACCGAACATACCGTTATCGCTGCTGTGGGGATTCAGTCCGGCAACAGCAACGGAACCGTTTTCTACACCAAGCTGGTTCAGGGCATTGGTACAGCGTTTTACATAATCAACAATGCGGTCTTTCTTTACCAGGTCGCAGGCTTTCCGCAGGGAAACGTGGCGGCTCAGGAAGAAAATACGCAGTCCCTGAACTTCAAACAGGGTCAGCGGATCAGGGGTGCTGGTAAAGGCTGCCAGCATTTCGGTATGTCCGATGTATGGAACCTGTGCAACTTTCAGACTGGTCTTGTTGATGGGGCTGGTGGTAATGGCATCTACCAGACCGCTCATGGCAAGGCGGGCTGCATACTGCACGTATTCAAAACAGGCTTTACCACACTGGGCACTTGATTCGCCCGGTTTAAAAGTGCCGGCACGACAGTTATTCAGGTCAAATACGTTAATGACGCCGTGATCAAATGCGGCTTCAGTAATATTTTCAATAACATTCAACTGTGCACCCAGTCCGCAGACACCAATAACTCTTTCGAGCACAGAGGCATCTCCAATAACAACAGTGCGGGCTGCCTGGTATACTTCATCTTTACACAGTGCTTTTACAACTACTTCCGGTCCAATTCCGGCAGGGTCACCCATGGTGACAGCAATCAATGGTCTATTCATATTTTCAGTATAGTAAGAGTTGGGAATAGTTGCAACTATTTAAAAATACTACAAAACTTTAGTAATAGTAAATTTTCATACAGTACTGAGAAATATGATAGATTTTCATTGACAGATTCATGAAGTTTTTTTAAAATTAACTAAAATATTGAGAATTAAGAATCAGGTAAAAACTGAAAACATTGAAATAAGTCACATTTTAAAACCGGAGGGGATGTTTGAAATGTGTGTAGGGTCTGCCGAGTTGGCAGCCCTTTTTTTTTTTACTAAAATACAGTCCGGAGGAACAACTATGGATTATCTGCATGAAGGTCTTGAACGTTTAGGCTATACCGCTGAGGAATATCCCCAGCTGGAAGAAAACCTCCGCATCTATGCCCATGAACTGGAAGAAGCAAACAAAAAGTTTGATCTGGTTGGCGCCGACACCCATGATGATGTTATTATCCGCCATATTCTGGACAGCATGTCAGCAGGTAAGATTATTGAAGGATTGTACAGGGAACGGCAGGCAGTTTCAGAGAATGCATCAATTGCTGATATTGGTTCCGGAGGCGGGCTTCCGGGTATTCCACTGTCCTTGAGCATGCCGTCAATTCCGTTCAATCTGGTTGAACGCATGAGCAAGCGTTGTGCCTTTCTTGAAAGCTGTACATCAGTGCTGCAGATGAGCAACACGACTATTCATAATCTGGAAGTTGAACGGGTTCCCCAGGAATCATTTGACGTTATCGTTTTCCGGGCATTCCGTCCCCTGGATAAGAAGATGACGAAATCATTGCTCCGTATCCTGAAGCATGGTGGCTATCTGGCCGCTTATAAAGCAAAACCTGAAAAAATTGCGGAAGAAATGGAAGGAATAAAGGCACAGGTCCCAGAATACAAAATGGTACCCCTTGAGGTACCATTCCTGACTGACGGCGGTGCATACAGCCGTAATCTGGTGATTGTTCAGCGTAAATAGAGCCCGGGTATTATACACCGGGAACAGCCGGCATCTTGGTATCAATCTTATTAAGAATCTTGATAAGACCGGTTTTATCGATAAGGTCGATGGGACGGCCTTCAATGAATTTCCGGGCTTCTTCAGTGTACACACCGGAGGTAAAACAGATACCGCGGCCGGTTTTACTGTCACGCAGACGTGCATGGAAGTCGCGGACAAATAACTCACCGGTAGAACCGTTTGTGCGGTAAAAACGGAAAATAACCGAATCTTCCCATTTTGGCGTTTCTACTTCTGTCTGGATTTCCGTGCACTCAGCAGTTGCCTGAATATCCAGGATTTTTACGTATGCTTTTCCATAGTACACACTGACAATTTTGCGGCACAGGGCAGTAAAGTCACTGCTTCCGGCAATCATGTACGTACGCAGGTTACTGTTCTGGTTCAGCTCGGAATACCGGTTGATCAGGGCCGGAACATCTTTATATCCCGGTGATGTAGACTGAATTTCTTTCAGGACTGTCAGGGCTTTTGACATATCAGAAGCCTGCAGGTATTCGTGAGCCAGACGGTAGCGGATATTAGTCAGGATATCCAGCGGTGCATCTGCATGCTTCAGACCGATTTCAAAGTCCTGTACTGCTTTTTCATGGGCATTCTGACCTGTATGGATGATACCGGCAGAAAGACATGATTTTGCTCCGAACTTCGGATCCGGGCGCAGATGCATGAAAATCTTCAGCGCCTGCTCACCGCGTCCTGTTTCGTTCATGGCATCTGCCATACAGAACAGCAGTTCCTTGTCATCGGGAGTAATATCCAGGGCCTTTTTCAGATAGGGCAGAGAGTCCTTGCAGTTATGGAAACTGTACAGAGCCATACCAAGAAAGCGGTACGTTTCAGGAATTTCCTTATTGATGGTAATGGCCTTACGCAGCAGCGGAATGGCGTGGTCATAATCCTTGTTCTGGTAGTAGCACTGTCCCAGATAAAAGTTGACTTCAAAACTGTCACCAGCCATTTTGTATGCCTGAATCAGACCCTTCATGGCTTCTTCATATTTACCGATTTTTGTTGCACAGATACCCTGGCGCAAAGCTGCTTCCTGGGAGTTGATCTGCGGATGGGCAACGGCAATGCTCAGCATGGTATCATACAGCGGATAAGCTTTATCCCATAACTGTTCTTCATAGTACAGGTTGGCAAGCGGAATGAGTCCCTGCGGGTTATGGGGGTCCTGTGCCAGTTTTTTGGTAGCATCACGGATGATATTCTGCCGGGACTTCTGTGCGTTCCGTCGGTTTCCCTTACCGTTGCCGGCATTCTGAGCCTGAACGTTCCGTTTTGCCCCGGAAATGGCAAGAATGATGACAATTACTGAAAATACAGCGATTGAAGCTATCAAGATAGGCAGATATGTACTCATAATCTTCATTTAACCTAACAATATTTAAGGTGTCAAGAAAACTATTTCCAACGCATAGACAAGAGTATTTTTTCAGAATATTCTTAAAATAGCATCTGTAAGGTGGGATACGTATACAGAGTGCACAGGAGAATCGATGAATAACGATGTAATCGGATTTAAGCTTGCTGATGGTTCTTTCTATCCTGTCTTTGAAGAAGGCGCAGCGGTAGAAAAACAGCTTGAACTGACCACAGTCCGCGATGATCAGACAACTATTCAACTCCATTTATATAAGTCCCCAACCGGTACCATGGAAGAAGCCCGGTATGTAGAAACCCTTATTCTTGAAAACCTGGTACCCCATCCAAAAGAAGAGCCTTCTCTTTCACTGAAGATTGCCCTGGATGATGAAGGAAACCTTTCGGCAGAAATCATTGACCCGGAAACAGGAACTTCTTCATCAACCAATGTTTCGCTGGTTACCCTTGATGAAGCAACGCTCCATGAGATGGAGACAGGCGACAGTGACGACGGAACTTCAGAATTTTCTGTCAGCGAGGGCTCATTTACAGACGAAGCTGCCGATGACATGGA
>JAKSTT010000127.1 GCA_024413635.1 Treponemataceae bacterium
AAGAAAATCCGGCTGGCATTTATTGCGGAACTGCTGGCCGGCTATAACCTTGACGGCCTGGTGGTGGTAGCAGCTCCGGAGCGGACCTACGCAGCCCTTTCCCGTCTGCAGGATACCGGTGCATCCTATCCGGTGTATTCGGTATTCCCCCAGGATGAAACCCTGGAAACAGAAGGCGCTTCTACCTTTGTACTGGATTACCGTCATGCCGCCACCGTCAGTGGCTCTGATGAAGAAATTGAATCCATGAACGCTGAAGAGCAGTCCGGCTATCCCGGTGATGTAGCTCAGGTGCTGGTCAGTGTCATTCAGACCATGAAAACCCGTTCAAAGGAAGCCGTAGAGGGAGAAACCCTGGCTGCGCAGATGAAGTCCATTGTGGCTAACCTGCAGAAAGACTTTGTCATCGAGCCCTTTATTGATCCGGAATCCGGAATCCGCTCCCAGAATCATTACATTGTAGTACAATAGGATGAACGCTATCCGCAGGAGAATATGATGAACGCTTTAGTTCAGCAGGAAAACGGTCTGATCGGTTCAGAAGCCGATATTGCCGCCTTAGAGAACAGAAAAGATGCCATGATTATCGTTCTGTCTGATACCCATGGTGAATACGAAGTGTTTGAAAAAATCATTGAAAACTTTGGCGCTGATGCTGATGCGCTGGTGTTCTGCGGCGATGGCGCCTGTGATGTGGTAACCCTGATTGAAATGGCTTGGGCTGATGCATCCCTGCGTGAAAAACTGCCGCCGGTTATGGCCATTGTGCGGGGGAACGGGGACGCGTCTTCATACCGTCTTGCCGTTGATCCGGATGCTGACCTGAACGGTACGGTTCCTGCCATGCAGCAGCTGAATGTGCCGGAACGGATTGAGTTTACGGCTGCAGGACGCAATATCTTTGCCTGCCATGGACACCGTCACTCGGTAGATTACAGTCTTGATACGCTCATCAATGCTGCCGGTACCTTAAGTGCCGATCTGGTGTTTTACGGGCATACCCATGTACCTGCCCGTGATGAAGCAGAAGGCTCCCTGATCCTGAACCCGGGCAGCTGTTCTCGTCCCCGGGGCGGAACCTTACCGTCCTTTGCCGTAGTTTCGTTTCCCGGCAACACGGAACGGTACCGGGTAGAATACTTCAGCATCAATGAAACCATATTCGGTAACTTCAGCTTCAGCATCTACTCGGTTTAAAGTACTGATCAGTCTTTCATGGCCTTATAGGCTTCAAATTCCTGAATCATCTGGGCATCTTTGTTTTTGTCGCACAGGCTTACTGCTACGGCAACTGCCAGAGTAACGATGAATCCCGGCAGAATTTCATATACATCAAAGAGACCGCCTGACAGTTTGTTCCAGACAACAACGGTAATACCACCACAGATAAGGCCGGCAAAGGCACCGTTACGGGTAGCACCTTTCCAGAACAGGGCCAGCAGGATGATGGGACCAAAGGTGGCTCCGAATCCAGCCCAGGCATAACTTACCAGATCAAAGATAGAGCTTGATGGGTCCAGTGAAAGGCAGAAGGCAATGGCACTGATGGCAAGAACGGTGATACGGCTTACGTTCAGTACGGTTTTTTCAGAGGCATCAGGTTTGATGAAAGCCTTGAAAATATCGCGGCTGAATGCACTGGAAGCAACCAGCAGCTGACTGTCGGCAGTACTCATGGCAGCGGCAAGAATACCACAGAGGAACAGGCCGGCAATAAATGCGGGATAAATGGACTGCAGTTCAACGCTGAATACGGTTTCTGCAGCAGCAGGATTCAGGATGATTCCCTTGCTTGCCAGGAACTGGGTTCCGAAGGATCCGACAACCCAGGCACCGATAAAGGCAAATACAACCCAGATGGTAGCAACACGGCGGCTGAAGGCAACTTCATCGCCGGAGCGGATTCCCATAAAGCGTACCAGAATATGCGGCATTCCAAAGTATCCCAGACCCCAGGCAAGGGCAGAAATAATGGCGGTTACCCCATAGCTCTGGTTTGCAGTGAATTTCTCCTGCATTACCTGGCCGAATTCTCCGCTCATGGCACGCTGGCTGAAGTTTGTTACAGCGTCAAAAGCAGATGCCGGACCACCCAGGGTAACGGTGATGACAACCATGGTAACAACCAGTGCCACAAACATCAGGGATCCCTGGATGAAGTCAGTAGTACATACGGCCATAAAGCCACCCAGAAGGGTATAGGTGAGGATTACGATCAGACCGATTACCAGACCGGTGCGGTAGGGAATTCCAAATACACTGTTGAACAGTTTTGCACAGGCAACAAAGCCACTGGCAGTATAGATAGTAAAAAAGAGCAGGATGAATACAACAGATACTGTTGCAATCAGGTGTTTAGAGTCCTTGAAGCGGTTGGTAAAGAATTCAGGCAGGGTGATGCTGTCACCAAAGGCGATGGTGCACTTGCGCAGCGGTTTTGCTACGATAAGCCAGTTCAGGTAGGTACCGGCAGTCAGGCCCAGCGCAGTCCAGAATACCTCTTTGATACCACCCAGGTAGGCAAGACCGGGAAGTCCCATCAGAAGCCATCCAGACATATCAGATGCTTCTGCACTCAGTGCAGCGGTCCAGGGGCCAACTTTGCGTCCGCCCAGGAAAAAGTCTGATGAACTTTTTGTGTTTTTCATGTTTCTGAGGCCAACGTATACCATCAGTCCCAGGTAACAGATGAATGCCACGAGCATTACAATCATTTTTGTATTCAACTTTAACTCCTTTTAATAATCTGAAGTATTTGTAAAACCGATTTTAGCGGAAAGGAGTCTATTCGTCTACGAAATAGTGCAGAAATATACAGAAAATAACCGTAAATATGCATATTTATGCATATTATTCAGTGTAGTAGCTGATTTCAAAGGGAGTGGATGCGGTAAAACCGGCAGCGGTATAGGCATTCTGGGCGCTGATGTTCTGGGTTTTGACAAAAAGAACGGTTTTCCGGTTAGCAGCTGCGGCTGACAGGGCAAGCTGCTGCACCAGAAAACGGGCATATCCTTTGCCCCGGTATGCCGGCATGGTGTATACGCCACCCAGCTGCACCCACTGTCTGCCGACGGCGTTGGTATTGGCCTTTGCCACAAAAGGTTTTCCTTCTTCACGGATGGTGCGGAGGGTCAGAACCTGCTGGGTTGTCAGCTCTTCCTGCAGCATTTTCAGGTGGGCTGCCGGGTAGAAGGTTCCGCCGGGCAGACTCTGTTCTTCCAGATAGTACCCCTTCTTGATGAGCATCAGGGCACTGGCATCCTGCAGGGTAGGCGTAACCAGTTCCGTGCCGGCCGGCAGATACAGCTGCCGTGAGTCATGGTATTCCATCAGCTGGTAATCACGGATATGGGATGGCTTTGTCTTTATCAGGGATCTGATGAAACGGTTTCCTGCTTTATCGCCCATGATACAGAATACTTTCCAGCCTGCCATCAGTTCTGAAAGGCATCCACGCAAATCATCGGCGTCCTCCGGTTTTTCAACGTAATGCAGCACATTTCCTGCCGTAGACAGCGAAATGACCGCCCGGATTGTTCCCCCGCCAAAAAGGCCGTTTTCTTCATGCACGATGTAATACTTCATGTTCTGTGGCGGCAGGCAGGGCGTTCCGTTCCGTACCAGATTACTCATGAGTGCCACATGACTCTGTTCGTTCTTTTCCAGAAAGGCGACAACTGAGGGAAGGGTAGGAATGGTGATGGTAGAAACCGTAATCATGGTGCTGTGGTCAACGGCAGTTCGCCGTACAGGGGAATTTCCCCGGCAAGAACGGCAGCAACGGCTCTGAAAGAGAAATCAGAGTAGCTGTAGGCATACAGGACAGTATCTGCCCAGGAAAGATCCATAACGAACTTTGGAGAGAGAATACTGATGATGATTACTTTCTTTCCGCTGTTCTTCAGTGATTTTGCAAGGTCAGCACTATCCTGGTTTGCAACGCACATAATGATGGTATCAAACTGGCGGGCATACCAGGGCAGGTTTTCCAGGTACTGGTGCTTGTTTTCGGCAGACATGGAATACTTATAGGAATAGATTTTTGCGTGGGGGTACCGTTTTAACAGTTCATCGGTGTACACAAAGAACTGTCCGGCAATAAGCACCTTTTCTTCTGCGGCTTTTTCTGCCGTATAGGGAAAATCGCCGGTTTTCATGGCTGCAATACTGCGGCATGCCTGGTCAAAGAAGAAAATGGTTCCTTCCGGATCCGGAATGGCATCTTCTACGGCATCAAGATCGCACTGCAGTGGAACGGGATTGTTCCCTTTAAAGTAATCCAGCTTTGTTTTCAGTACCCGGTGGGCCGCAATATACACGGTCTGCCGGAATACCGGATCGTTCTTCATTTTGGTCAGGTTAACCCGCCATACGGCATCGTCAAGCAGGGGGGTACTGGACGAGATGACAATGTCGTTGCCGGCTTCAATAGCCAGGGTTACCGCATTGGAAAAACCGCGGCCATAATAGGTGGCACCGTTCATCATCATGTCGTCAGTAATGATGAGCCCGTCAAAACCCAGATCCTGCCGGAGTACTTCTTTCAGGAATGTTTTTGAGAGGGACGCCGGTTCGTCAGATTCCATGACCTGGGGGAAACTCAGGTGTCCGCTCATGATTGCCGGAATATCGGCATCTACCAGGGCTTTAAAGGGAACCAGTTCCCGGTTGTATAAGGTTTCCCGGTCAATATTGATGACTGGCAGGTTTCCGTGACTGTCGGTACTGGTATCACCGTGGCCGGGAAAATGCTTTGCCGTTGGAATGACGCCGGCATCCATACTGCCGGTAGAAAAAGCTGCTCCCAGAATGCCGACGGTTTCCGGATCCTCACCGAAGGAACGGGGGCCGATGACGGTACTGTCGATGGAAGTGAACAGGTCAACCGTAGGGGCAAAGTTCATGTTGATGCCTAAGGCACGCATTTCTTTTCCAATATAGTAGCCGGTGTAATAGGCATCCATGGGATAGGCGCTGGCACCGATGGCAAGGTTTCCCGGTGTATCGCTGGAATCCCCTTTTACATGGCGGATCCAGCCGCCTTCCTGGTCAGTAGCCACGTACAGCGGAATCTGAAACCGGTTTTTCTGTGAAGATTCCTGCAGACTGTTGATGGATTTTGCAACCAGGAAAATATCGTCTGTATTCCAGCCGAAAACCTTCACGCTTCCAAGACCACGGGCTACCCAGTTATAGAGCAGTTCCGTCGGCTCTGCACCTGCCCAGCCGAACATGAGAATCTGGGACAACAGTTCTTCATCAGTCATCTGGTCTGCAATGGCGGTCGCCAGCTGGTCATTGGGCATATCGCTCCAGAAGGTCAGGTTCTGACCAAAGGCAGGCAGCAGCAGGAAACTGAGGAAAATCGTGCAGAGAAAGGTCTTGAAACGGCGGATCATCAGCGGTACTCGTCGTGTTTGATCTTACGGATATACTGTCCGGCACTGTTTGCGGCAATGGCACCGTCTGCAACAGCGGTAACCACCTGTCGGAATGATTTTGAACGCAGGTCCCCGGCACAGTACATACCGGGTACTAAGGTTGCCATGGTGTCATCGGTCTTGATATAGCCGTTTTCGTCCTTCGGCAGCATATCTACCAGATCAGTCCGCGGCAGCATGCCGACAAAAATGAATACGGCATCTGCGCTCTGTTCGGTCACCGTGCCGGTTTCTGTGTTTTTCAGGATAACGCTCTGTACCCGTCCGGCCCCCTTAATTTCTTCAACGGTGGTATTGAACAGGACTGTAATGCCGGGGTTATTCAGTACCCGCTCTGCAACGGCTTTCTGGGCACGGAACTGTCCCTTGCGGTGAACCAGTGTTACATGGGGGCTCAGGGTGGAAAGGTAGGTTGCTTCATCACAGGCTGCGTCTCCGCCGCCGACAACGATGATATTCCGGTTCTTGAAGAAGGGACCGTCACAGGTGGCACAGTAAGATACACCGGCGCCTTCCAGCTCACGTTCGCCTTTTGCGCCCAGCCGGCGGTGTTCAGCACCGGTGGCAATAAGGACGGTATAGCTGGTATAACTTGCCTTGGTGGTGGTGATGTGGAATACCTCACCTTTTTTATCAATGGACTGGATTGTTTCGGTAGTAAAATGGGCTCCGAAATGTTCAGCCTGTTCTTTCATGGTTTTGATGAAATCGGTGCCGGGTACACCGGGAAATACACCGGGATAGTTTTCAAGAGTAACGATATTCTGAACCTGTCCGCCGGCCCCTGCGTTTTCAATGACCAGAACATTCAGTTCTGCGCGGGCCCCGTACTGGGCTGCAGCAAGACCGGCTGGCCCTGCTCCAATAATAATCAAATCGTGGGTTACTGTAGTTTCCATATGGTGCCATGGTACAGAAAAATCACTAAAAAAGCAATTTTTCCCCCACCGCTACTAGACACGAAAAAGGGGATTTGCTATATTAATTTCACCATGGCGCCATACCCAAGCGGTAAGGGAGCGGTCTGCAAAACCGTTATGCATCAGTTCGATTCTGATTGGCGCCTATGCAAGAAAAGCTGCTTACAAAAGCAGCTTTTTTTTTGCCTTCCGGGTGTATTGCAAAGCAGCACCCGTTCAAATATCTGCTGCAGGCTCCCCTGGCTTCCTCCAGGAGTGCCTGCAGTTTTTTTATACCGCCTACCAGGTTTTCAGCAGTTCCACGGCAGCATCTTTTTCGTCACCATTGGCAAATCCCACATAGATTTCACCTGATTTTTTACTGACAATCTTCAGTGCC
>JAKSTT010000128.1 GCA_024413635.1 Treponemataceae bacterium
CTGGCGGGGAATCTCTGAATGAAGTCCGCCAGAGAATGAAAAGGGCGTTGGATTCAGTTCTGGGAAACCTTTCTGAAGGCGAAACGGCACTGGTTGTCAGTCATGCTACGGCAATCTGCGCATATCTGACTAACTACTGCAGCCTTACTGTCGTTAATCCAAAAACAAAGCGCCGGAACATCACGTTTCATGATACCTCTGTTTTTGAAGGCAGCTTCAACCCCCCGGAATATTTCATGCTGTCCTTTGAAGCTGATAAACTGATGGATATCACTTTCTGTTCCGGCAGTACCAGAGCCTAGTATCAGTGCCTTATTTTTTGTGTTTCC
Organism: Treponemataceae bacterium; assembly: GCA_024413635.1. Classification (GTDB taxonomy): domain Bacteria; phylum Spirochaetota; class Spirochaetia; order Treponematales; family Treponemataceae; genus Treponema_I. The sequence continues at coordinate 330 of JAKSTT010000128.1, forward strand.
GCTGTGATACGGTTGGTGCCCACTGCGGTCTGTTTTCGTCCACTGTAGGTGCCTTCCGTTCCCGTACCTTTTTCTCGGTCTGTACGGTGGCAGCTGCCGTTTTAGGCTCCGTTGCCCGTTTTTCCTGTCTTGGCGGGCGGACTTTCTGAGGCCGGCGTTCTGCAGCTTCACGGCGTGGTTCCCTTACGGCTTCTTCGGCAGCATTTTCAGCCTCGTCTTCAAAATCCTCAGCTTCCATAAACTGGTCCGGCGAAATTACCTGACCGTTGTGCAGCATTTTCGGGTACACCGTCAGTTCCAGCCGCCGCTCCAGACGCCGCAGGGTACGCATTTCGTGGGCATCGCCAATACACACGTTGATGCCGGTAAGTCCTGAACGGGCGGTGCGTCCAGCCCGGTGTACAAAAAAGTCGTCGTTGGTGGGCACGTCCATCTGGATAATATGGGTAATGCCGGGAAAATCAAGTCCCCGGGCAGCCAGGTCACTGGTTACCAGCACCGGCGTCTTGCCGCTTCTGAACCGGTCAATGGCAGCTTTCCGTTCCTGCTTGTCCTGCCGGGCATGGAGCACTTCGCAGTCAACTTTCTTGTACTGCAGCTTGTACACAATGTTCATGGCCTGATCGGGGCGGGCCGTAAACACCAGCGCTTTTGCCGGTTTTTCGGCAGAAAGAAAGCGGCGCAGGGTATCAATCTTAGACCGTTCTTCTGCAAAAATAGCCCAGTGGGAAATCCGTTTTCTCAGAACATCTTCTTTTGGCAGCTGTTCCAGTTTCAGTACCGGCTTGTCGTTGCAGGCTTCAGAAAGAATTTCTGCCAGTTTCGGTTTTGCCGTAGCACTGCAGGCAACTACCTGCCGTCCTTCAGGCATCAGTCCTAAGAGCATGCAGGTTTCATCACGCAGTTCCGGAGCAAGCAGCCGGTCAACTTCATCAAAGACAATGGCCTTTACCTGATCAACCTTCAGTTTTTTCAGGTGGATAAGTTCTGCAAGGCGTACCGGTCCCCCGATGATAACCTGGGGTTTTTCCTTCAGCAGGTCCTGCTGGCGCTTCAGGGGAGCACCGCCAATAAGCAGGGCAGTGCGGAGGTCAGTAACAGACTGAACTTCGCCTTTAATCTGGGAGCAGAGTTCGTGGGTAGGGGCGACAACAACCAGCTGTACATGAGAATCTGATGCATCAATTTTTTCAAGAAGGGGCAGCAGGTATGCCAGGGTTTTACCGGTGCCGGTTTCAGATTCAAAAAGAAGATGAGTCCCTTCCTGCAGCTGTGGAATTACCTGGCGTTGTACTGCAGTTGGGGTGCTGATTGATTTAGCGGCAAGGATAGGAATCCAGCGCTCTGAAAAAGAATAATCACTCATGGGGTGAATGTAGCACATTTAGCGTAAGTATGCTACATTTTAAGGACTATGAAAGTCGGAATAGACACTTTTGGCTGTGGTAACGGGAAATCCGGTATCAGCTCCTATCTCCGTTCCCTTATGACCCATTGGGAACCAGCCGAAAATACCGAAATTGAACTGTTTGGTCTGGAAACAGACCGTTTTGCCTACGTATCCGGTGGCTCTCATATTGCTTACGAGGCTGTACATATCTCTTCTGCATCATTCGCCGTAAAATGGTGGCATATTTTTCGTCTGTCGCGGTTTATCCGCCGCCGAAAGTATGATGTGGTACTGTATCCTGCTGCCACACGGATCTGTCCCATAACGCCCCTCTGTCCGGCTGTTCCTGTGGTCCTTGATCTTCTGTCATCAGCATTTGAAAAAAAGAATACTGCTCTGTATAAAAGGGCTGTCCTTTCCTGCCTGAACCGGGCGCCACTCGTTATTGCCACCAGCAACGCCATCAAGAAAAATATGGTGTCCTATGGAATCGATGCAGATAAAATCGAAGTTGTGCACACCGGCCTTGATCAGAGTCTGTTCTATCCCCATACGGAGCTTTCCGGCGATACGGTCGTTATCCAGCCGTTCTCCATTAAGCGGCCCTTCATACTGTATGCTTCCCGTCTTGACGGCTCTCAGAAAAAACACCGGGAACTGATAGAAGCCTTTGGTCAGTTCAAGAAAAAGACCGGGTTACCTCATCGGCTGGTTCTAGCCGGCGAAAACGGTTCCGGAACAGAAGCTGTACGGAAGGCTGCCAGTGAATCTGAATATGCCAGTGATATTTTCATTACCGGCTATTTTCCCCACGCAAACCTGCCGGAACTGTACAGCTGTGCCGATCTGTTTGTATTCCCTGCAACCCAGGAAGGGGTAGGTTCTCCTGTTCTTGAAGCCATGGCAACCGGAGTACCCTGTGCCGTATCAAAAAGCGGCGCCCTGACGGAAATTGCCGGTGATAACGTCCTCTATTTTGACAGTGACAATGTGGCAGAGATGGCAGAAGTCATTGAAAAAGGTATTACTGATGAAAAACTGCGGAACCAGTTGATTGAAGGTGAGGCCGACTGGATAAAACGGTTCTCCTGGGAACGGACGGTAGAAAAAATCGTTGATGTCCTGCAGCGGGCAGATATATTGAGTACCAGATAAAAAAAAGGCTGTCCTGTAAGTTCGCTCATGTTGAACTTACAGGACAGCCTTTTTTTTATGGCCGCTGGTCATCAGGCACTGAGAAACTCAGAACTGCTGCCGGAAACCCGGGCATCAGCCTTATGTTCTACAATATCTTTTGTTACGGTCAGTTTCTTGTTGCCCTTAATAGACGGTGCTTCATACATAACGTCCATCAGCAGGTGCTCAACAATGGCACGAAGCCCGCGGGCACCGGTTTTCTGCGAAATGGCAGTATCGGCAATGGCAGTAAGGGCGTCATCTTCAAACTTCAGCTCAATATCGTCCATGGCGAAAGATGCGATGAACTGTTTGGTAATTGAGTTCCGTGGTTCAACCAGAATACGTTTCAGGTCATCGCGGGTCAGTTCGTTCAGTGCAACGGAAATCGGCATACGGCCGATAAGTTCCGGAATAAGACCGAATTTTACCAGATCGTCAGGAATAACCTGATTCAAAAGCTGGGTACGTTCTTCTTCTGTGATGGTACCAACGGCAGAGCCGAATCCCATGGTGTTTTCATGGACGCGGGACTCAACAATCTTATCAAGGCCCACAAAAGCTCCACCCAGAATGAACAGGATGTTGGTGGTATCAATTTCCAGCATTTCCTGGTTCGGGTGTTTGCGACCACCCTGTGGCGGTACGCTGGCTTTGGTACCTTCAATAATTTTCAGCAGAGCCTGCTGTACACCTTCACCTGAAACGTCACGGGTGATGGAAGTATTTTCAGACTTGCGTGAAATCTTGTCGATTTCGTCAATAAAGATAATGCCGTGTTCTGCTGCGGCAATGTTTCCGTTGGCAGCGTTAATCAGCTTTAACAGTACGTTTTCTACGTCTTCACCAACGTAACCGGCTTCGGTCAGGGTAGTGGCGTCTGCAATGGCAAACGGAACATTCAGTTTTTTTGCCAGGGTTTTTGCCAGCAGGGTTTTTCCGGAACCGGTGGGACCAATGAGCAGGATATTTGATTTTTCAATCTGAACATCATCAGCACCTGCCATACGGTTTTTTGCCAGACGTTTGTAGTGGTTGTATACGGCTACGGCAAGAACTTTCTTTGCGTAATCCTGTCCTACAACGTACTGGTCAAGAAATTCCTTAAACTCTTTGGGAGTCGGTACGTCATCCAGGACGATACCTTCACTGGCTGCAACCTGTTCGTCAATAATTGACTGGCATACGGCAACACAAGCCTCGCAGATATTCAGCCCGTTTGGCCCAGCCACCAGATGGCGTGTACCGGAAGCCGGTTTTCCGCAGAAAGAGCAGAAGGTATTGATGGTATTGATTTTTCTTGCCATTTTGTTTGGTAGACTCCTTATTTGCGGCGTGGCATTACCTGGTCTACGATGCCGTATTCCAGGGCTTCCTGTGCAGACATAAAGTAATCACGTTCCATGTCTTTAGCTACAGTATCGGCTGATTTGCCGGTCTGCTCTGCAAAATAATCTATAGTCAGCTTTTTCAGGCGGATAATTTCTCTGGTCTGAATAAGAACATCAGTGGTCTGTCCCTGTGCTCCGCCCCATGGCTGGTGAATCATGACGCGTGAAGAGGGCAGTGCATAGCGTTTACCTTTGGTTCCGCCGGCAAGAAGGATTGCTCCCATGCTGGCAGCCTGGCCCATACAGATAGTCTGGATGTCGCATTTTACGTACTGCATGGTATCGTAAATGGCAAGACCAGCGGTTACTGAACCACCGGGGCTGTTGATGTAAATGCTGATGTCTTTGTCGGGATTCTGTGATTCAAGGAAAAGAATCTGAGCAATTGCAAGGTCGGCGGTCATATCATTGATTTCACCGTCAATAAAGATGATGCGGTCTTTTAAAAGTCTTGAAAAAAGGTCATAACCGCGTTCGCCGTTACCAGTCTGTTCTACAACATTAGGAATTACGTTGTTCATCTGTACATTCATGTTAGATCCTTGTAGCCCGTTGATAAAACAAGACGGCACATTTCATGAGAAATGCACCGCCTGCTTATGTTGCAGTGTTGTTACGCACCGCAACAGTTGTGGGTCGTATTGAGATTAAGCGTTTTCAAACAGCTCTTTGAATGACTTTTTGTCGCCTTTAGAAACTTTTACTTCAGCGAACAGCATGTCATACAGTTTCTGTTCTTTAACGTCATCAATAAGATACTCCTGATTACGTGGATCGGCATAATGTTTTTTTACTTCTTCTACATCAACGCCTGCATTTTCAGCAATTTCTGCATATTTTGCTTCAACTTCTTCTTTTGCAACGGTGATTTCACGTGATTTCAGCAGAGATTCAATGATAATGCGGCCTTTCAGGTTCTGTTCTGCATTACCGGTCCACTGTTCAATCATGGTTTCTTTAGACTGACCTGAAGCCAGGATCATTTTTTCCAGCTGTTCAGGAGTGGTCTGGAACTGCTGTGCCATCATGTTCCAGCGTGAATCCAGTTCCATAGCCAGCAGTGATTTTGGCAGGTCAAAAGGATATTTTGCAATGAGCTGTTCAACCAGGCTGTTTGCTTTCTGTTCTTTCAGACGGTTGTCCAGAGCAGTCTGCATGTTCTTTTTCAGGTCGTTTTTCAGGTCTTCAACGGTCTTGTATTTTTCGTTTACGTCCTGTGCCAGGTCATCATCCAGTTCAGGCAGGTTGCGAACTTTCAGTGCAGTAACGGTAACACGTACTTTAACGTCTTTGTCACCATCTTTGCAGTTCAGGTCTTTAGACTCATCTTTTTTCATTCCGATGATGTCTTTGTCGAATTTGTAGATGTTCTGTTCGGTACCGATGGTGAATACAAAGTCCTGGCGTTTGGTGCCTTCAACTTCGTTTCCGTCAGCGTCCAGTTCTACGTAGTTTACGGTAGCAATATCGCCGTCAGCAGCTGCATCACCGTCGTTCTTGTCCAGAACCATGGCATTGCGTTCGCGGATAGCTTCCAGTTCGTCTTTCAGATCGTCGTCAGTCAGTTCAACCTGTGGAACCTTGATTTCAATACCAGACAGGTCAGTTACTTCAGGACGTGGCATTACGTCGTAGGTAACAACGAATTTCAGGTCTTTTGAAGTGTTCATTTCAGGCATAGCTTCAAGCTGTGGCTGTGCATAAGCTACTGGACGTTCATCAGCTTTGTTTTTGTCGAATTCATCGAAGATTTCACCAAGAGCTTTTTCGATCAGATCACCACAGGCTTCCTGTTTCAGTGATTCACCGTATTTATTTTCGAGAACGCTAACCGGTACTTTTCCTTTGCGGAAACCAGGCATCTGAATGGTTTTTGCATACTTTGCAACAGTGTCGGTGTAAGCCTGAGCTACATCTTTTTTGCCTACGGTTACAGTCAGTTTAACTGCTGAGTTCTCAAGTTTTTCAACTTCCTTGGTAATTTTCACGGCATTTTCCTTCTGGGTTTCTGTTCAAAACCCTAGTGTAAAATTGTTAAAAAAAAAGCGATTCAGATTACTCCGAATCGCTTTCGCTTAGAGCGGGAAACGGGAGTCGGACCCGCGACATCCACCTTGGCAAGGTGGCGCTCTACCACTGAGCTATTCCCGCAAGTAAGTTTTCTCTGTTCTACGAGAGAAGGGACTTGAACCCTTACGCCTAGGGCACTAGAACCTAAATCTAGCGTGTCTGCCAGTTTCACCACTCTCGCCCTAAGGTTGGTGCAGTGTTGCGCTCAACACAAAAGAATATATATAAAACCAAAAAATTATGCAAGGGGTAAACTCAAAAAATTGCAACTATTTTTT
>JAKSTT010000129.1 GCA_024413635.1 Treponemataceae bacterium
AACCAAATGGCGTTTCAGGCCAAAGTCCTTGTTTGTAAAGTTCAATACATCTTAACTTGAACTCCAATGTGTATCGCATAAAAATACCCCTTTTACTTTTGTCCAGTAAAAGGGGTACATATCACGGACGGCTGAGGTGGTTTTTTTGTCTTTACTGATATTCGTCCTCGTCGTCATTCATGGCGTTGGGGGCCAGAATAAATCCGATGGACCGCACGGCTCCTACGGCTCCGTTTACGATGGCGCTGAAGCACAGAATGGGCCCGATGGGGAAAATGAACCAGGTAAACCTGAGCAGCATGACACCCAGCAGGAACGAAATAATGTTCCGGATAAGCATGTATACGCCGTCTTTACGGGTAATGGGCCGTCTGAAGGGGCGGTAGCCGTTCTGCCGGTTGTTACCGGTACTCTGGTACTGGTTGTACTCAGTAGAACCGTTTCCGGATGTCCAGGTGTATGAATAGTGTCTGCTGCCATTGGCTCCACTGCTGTTTCCCTGTCCGAACCAGTCCCAGAAGGGGTCTCCGGTACCGTTACCGGCAGATCCGTAGCCGCTTGAAGCGCTGGCATAGGCATCTGCAGATCCGTACCGGTCATACTGGGCACGTTTTGATTCATCGCTGAGTACGCTGTAGGCGGCGGCAATCTGCTTGAATTTTTCTTCAGCTTCTTTATTGCCAGGGTTTGTATCAGGATGGTATTTTACCGCCAGTTTACGGTATGCCTTCTTGATTTCTTCCTGAGTAGCCGTCTTCTGAACGCCCAGTACATCGTATAAATCATTCATCGTATCTGTTACTCACCTTTTGTTTTTTCGCGTATCAATACCCAGGTAGCACCTTTGCCACCGCCGTTTTTATCCGGATGACCTGATTCTCCCAGCCGGTAATCCCGTTCTATAAAGTGGCGTACCACAGCTGCCAGGACCGGTCCGTCTTCCGAATGGTTTCCCTTCCCATGGATAATCAGCACTTTCCGCAGATTCCGTCTGCAGCATTCTGCAATAAAGTCCTGCAGGCGGATTACTGCTTCATCAGAAGTAAGCCCGTGCAGGTCAATCTGGGCCTCACAGGGCATGGAATGCAGGTATGAGCGGTCCAGCTGCTTTTCACGCTGCTGCCGCTGTTCTTCCTGTGCATCTTTATCTACAACCCCATACTGGCGCATCCAGTAGGTCATGGGATCAATTTTTGGTGCCGCTGTTTTTTTGGGTGCGGCTTTTTCTGGAGCAGGAACTGCTTTTTTATCGGGAGCATTGGGGTTTTTGTTCCGCCATTCGCTTCCATTGGATTTCTTGGTCCCGGCTTTCTGCCTGGCTTTTTCTTCAGCTTCCCACGAGTTCAGTATATCGCCAAAATCCATGGATTTCTCCTGTTTTTACTCTGTATTACTATAATGTAGCAATAATCAAGTGCAATCGTCTATTCAACAAGACATTCGTTTTTCTTGATCCATACCAGACCTGCATGTTCGGTTTCAATACAGAACCAGTCTGAAGATTCCTTGATGATACGGACGATGGTTCCTTCCGGTACCAGCAGAATGGTATTTGAATCGTCTTCCGGTATGGTATGGACATTGGTTTCGTAACAGACTGCATACCTTGGGTGGGCAAACCACAGGGTAGGGAACTGCGTTGCAAAGCCAACAGCAGTACTGACGATGCTGACAATCAGAAGTGCCTTAATTTTTTTCCGGCTGTTCAGGATAATGCCTGCCGGCAGCAGAAGAACGCCAAGGCCTGCTACAACAGCGCTGATAAGCAGCAAAAGGTTCAGGGTTGCCCTGCGGTTTTTCAGGCTGATCCACTGTTCTTCTGCAGTTACCGTTACCGATTCTGTGCTTTGCTGCATATTGATTTCAATAATGGGGAAATCTTCGTATGCGCTGTCCAGGAATTTCTGTTCCATGGTGTCTTCAATGCTGCTACTAGCAGTTTCTGCAGGTGTAGTGGCCGTGTGTGCCGTACGTTTTGGCAGTACCGTTACGGTTGGTGATGAAGAAACAACCGTCTGCTGTACACCGGCGTAACTGCGCATCAGTGCCGTAATGGGCGGCAGTGCCAGCTTTCCTTCTGTCAGCGGAATGATTTCATACGTTGCAATGGGGTACTGGTCTGTAGAGAAACCGCCGGTTTTGATGGGCAGCGGGTATGTATACTCTTTCAGGCGGACAATGAAGTTTTCGTCCAGCTGGGCTGCAAGATCGGTGAACTCAGAAAAGAAGTGGGCCGATACATCCATCTCAAAAGGTTCAGAGGCATAAATGGTCGTGGGGTAATTCAGGAACAGTTCCGGTGCCAGGGTAATAGGATTGTCGTATACCGTAATCCGCTGGAAGGGAATATAACTCCAGGTCCAGTCAATGCGGGCGGCCAGGTTACGGATCTGGTATGTTCCTGCTTTTGAAAAACGGAAATAGAACGTAATCTTGGTAGACCGCTTTCCGTTATCGATGATTTCTTCCTTGGTGGTAGAAATAAGGGCAACGTTATCCGGTGTAGACTGCAGCGTAGTATCAATGCGTGACGGCGCATATCCGGGCACCACCAGCGTAAAGATACAGGTTTCGCCGGCAAAGCAGTATTCCTGTTCCGGTTTTACCATAAGCGTGCGCCAGATGTTCTGGGCTGCAGCTGTCTCTACGGCAAGAAACAGCAGACAGGCAACCAGAAGCCATTTTCTGATAGAACGGTTACCCATCAGTAGTCGATAACCTGATTTGATTCTGTTTGTGTTTCCGGAGAGCTCCATCTGTTCTGCTCAGACTCCTTGATAACTGAAAAAATAACGTCATTTAAGGCAGATTCATGTTCTGCTTCTGAAACAGGAATCATTTCCTGCTTTGCGGCATCCGTTTTGCCGGTGGCATTCTGCCGCAGTGACAATTCCAGATTGATTTTTGCGTCTACGCTGGTACTATCCTGCAGCAGTGCCGTTTTAAAGCAGAAGGCTGCCTGTTCAAAATTTCCTTTCTGATACTCAATAACGCCGGCGTTGTATGCGGCAGAAAACAGGATTTCTGCCGGTGCATCGGGAACTACTTCCTTAAAGCGTTCCAGGGCGGCATCCTGCTCGTTCTGCATGATGTAGCTGGTAGCAAGACCGTACAGACCATACTGGGCTGTGGTGGTGTCTCCTGCGGCCCGGGAATTTTCCAGAACTTCCAGGTAACCGGCAGTGGCTTTCTGGTATTGCTTGCGGTGCCACTGCAGGGTGCTGTTCAGAACCGTCATGCGCTGACCCAGTGCGCCACTGCAGCCGGTAAACAGCGGCAGCAGGAATACAAGCAGCAGCAGGGTTGCGTTATGCTTTCCGGAAGATTTTGGTTCCGGGCGGTGCAGTTCAGAGAACAGGAAACCGGTGGCAAAGAACAGGAATGCCAGCATCAGGAATGACTGGTAGCGGTCAACGTCTTCAAGCCGGTAGCTGGTCTGGGTCAGACCGCTGTCATTGCCTTTGATCAGTTTGACAATAGCTGCGGCAGATCCTTTCTGGTAGGCAGGTATATACCAGACCAGCTGGATGCGCGACAGCGGCAGTTCCTGCTGGATCGTTTCGGCAATGGAACTGAGCATATCGGAGCGGAGTACCGTTTCTACCGGAGTTACGCCGTCACCGGCCAGTACCGTAGTACCGGTTTCTGATCCAAAGCCGGCAAAAATAACGGTAATACCGTATTTTGCTGCATCAAGGGCAGCTTTTGACAGGTTGCTGTTGGTTGTTTCATCACCGTCAGTAAACAGAACAATGGTCTGACGGTAGTTGGTCTGAATGGGAAACGATTTGACGGCAGCTTCAATACCGCTGCTCAGGTTTGAACCGGCGCTGGTAATCATTGAAGGTGAAAGCTGCTCAATGAGGGAACGGGTTGGATTCAGGTCTTCTGTCAGCGGTACGGCAGTAACGCCGCTGCCTTTGGCAATGACCGTTGATACGGCAGTTCCTTCCAGATGGTCCAGCAGGGATTCTGCGTACAGTTTTGCAGCATCCAGGCGGGTGGTTCCCGGCAGGTCCTGCACGTCTTGTGCCATCATGCTGTAGGAAATGTCAAAAACAAAGGATACGGCAGTTCCGCTGGTGTGGACCGGAACCTGGCGGGTTCCCCATACCGGGTCGCACAGTGCAATGACAAGGCATATATAGGCAAGACCCCAGCAGATAATGCGGGCAACAAGGCGGGTCCTCAGTGAAAGCGATTTCCTGTGGCTGCCGGTACTGCGTATCTGAACCATGGATTCCGTCAGCCTTTTATAGCGGATCCAGGCGTTAACGGCTGCGGGTATAAGGGCTAAGATAAGCAGCAGGTGATATGGTTTCTGGATATGGGTGAACAGATTCATATCAGCTCCTTCAGGTACACACGTCTGATAAACCAGGATATAAGGATACAGCCGACAGCCAGATACAGGAACCAGCGGTGATAGCTGACCGCAGTATTATGTAGCTGGTATGACTGTGCAACGGCTTCTTTTTTTATGACGGTCTGCAGGGTGTCGTAAAGCACCGGCAGGGACTCAACGGTGTAGCTGGTACCGCCGGTAGCGGCAGCAATGGTGCTGAGGAAACTGCTGTCAAAGTGGGAATCCAGATAACCGGAGTACACTTTGCCGGTGTTGGGGTCGGTATACTCAACCGGAACGTTTCCCTGGGTACCCAGAGCGACGGTATAGACGGAAATATCATTGCTGGCGGCAAGATTTGCCGCAGTTACCGGATGAATGGCACCGCTGTTGTTCTCGCCGTCTGTCAGCAGGATGATGCACTTCTGCGGGGCAGATGATTTCACCAGGTGGTATACACCGGTGGCAAGACCGGTTCCGATGGCAGTACCGTCACCCAGTTCTCCCACGTGCAGGTTATGGATACGGTTCAGAAAATGTTCAGTGTCCTGGGTAGGCGGAACGATAAGGGCGGCTTCTGATCCCATGGCAACCAGGGAGTAGAATGCGCCGTTCTGTGACGTAGCCAGCTGTGAAATGACGGTAATGGCCGCATCCAGGCGTGAACCGGTACCGATATCAAGAGCAGCCATGGAAGGACTGGTATCTACAACAAAGAGCACGTCACTGCCCCGGGTGGTATACACCTTCTGCTGATGGATGAGAATGGGATCGGTAAGCGAGATGACGGCGCTGAGAAATCCTATGGCCAGAATGGAATGGGATACCAGGGACGCAAACCGGAAGAACGGACGGTGCCACTCAAAGGAACTGCCGCCCCAGTCTGAAAGGATCAGCGGAAACGAAAACCGTCTGAAAACGCCCAGCTTGCGCAGGATGAATAAGGCGGGAAAACACAGCAGCAGGAAGAAGGCTCCCGGATGGTTAAACTGCAGCATCAGTTTCCTCCTGAGGTGGCAGTTCACCTTTTTCAAAGAACCGGACTGCCTGGCGTATTGCAGAGATGATGGCTTTCCGCTCATCAAGGGTCAGGACTGATGACTGATTGTCAGCGCCTGAAAAACGGACATAGTCCATGCGGACCAGAATCTGTTCCACAATGCACATCTGGTCAATAACCGGCTGGTCCTGAGTGTCAGCCGTAATGTCGCAGAATACCAAAACGGTATCTGATGAAGAAACAGTGGTAAAGTCAAACTGGAACCGTTCCGTCAGGAACGAGCGCAGACACTGGGTAACGGTCAGCGCAAAAGCCTGGTCATCGTACAGGTCATTCTTTCTGGTCAGCCGGCGTAGGGTACGCATGATGCGACGGTAGTATGGAGTAGAAATAATGAGGTACCAGAACTGCAGCAGGTTCAGTCCCCGCTTTTTCAACTGTCCCAGGAAGAAAATGATGCCGGCACCAATGGCAAGAACCAGCAGTACCAGACCCCAGATAATCCAGGTGGTACCGGGAATCAGTACCGGCGGCATAATGTCACGCAGTTCCTGGTTTCCGGTATGAACCAGAATGGACTGGATGGAAATGGGCGGAACGTCAATTTCCATGGAAAGGTTATCCTGCAGCGGCGGAATATCGATGATGCCGGCTTTCCAGGGAATACACTGGATGGAAAGTACATAGCCGTTGGCGCCGGAAGAATCTGCTTCCGATAAGGTCATGGAAAGAATCGTCAGGTCGCTGATGTCCGGCGGCGTAAGTTCCAGGGGCAGCTGTACGTCCGGAGAAAGGTCAATGGACGTGGCAAAGGTATAGCGTATTTCCATCTGGTCGCCAACGTAGACGTCTTTTGGCAGGACAACAATCTGTTCATTGGAAATGAGCGTGTCCTTTGCTGCCGTCTGCTGGGCGGCCAGAGGAGTTGAAAGACATAACAGGAATGCCAGCATGGTGGCGCGGAGTCTGCGGAATGTCATATGCTGGTCCTTGTGGCAAACAGGCGCTGCAGCATGGTTACCGGATCTTCAGTTGTTGAAAGACTGGCAGGCGTAACGCCGTGACGCAGGCACATGGTCTTGAACCGTTCTGCCCGTTTCTGGTTGTCATCGCGCCAGAAACGGCGGAATGCGGTTAAGTTTGTGGGCAGAACCATTCGCAGGTTGCTTTCGGTATCAGAAAACGGAATGGTACCGGTTTCCGGCAGCTCGCTGTCAGATTTATCGGTCATGCGGATGGCAACAACGTC
>JAKSTT010000013.1 GCA_024413635.1 Treponemataceae bacterium
GCTGACTGACTGGTAGTATTTTCATACATTATTTAAATATATTTGTGGGTATTTTTTTCGGTCGGAATAAATTACCATTATCGGCACAAACCCCTCCATACTTTAGTTTTTATTGACCTCACCATGAAAGTTTAGTAACATCTCATGGTATGGCAGTTATTACCAGTCAGCAGATTACTCGCTACTATGATTTGTACCGGGATACCGAAATTACTTTTTCCAAAGAAGTAATCCGTACTTTAAAGATGGATCCCCGGCAGATTTATGTAAAATGCACCGGATCACAATGGCCTTGTATCATTAACTCTACATCCCTTCAGGCAGCACGTATCATCGTTGGTACCAAGGGAGGAGCATATACCCAGCTTTCCCAGCAGGGAGCAACCTGTTCTCTCGGATTCTGTTTCATCAATGATGAAGGTCAGCCAATCCGCTTCTTTGTAAACACCCGTGTACAGGAAGTAAGCCAGTATATGAACTCTCAGGATCTGGCAATCATTTCACTGGCATTTACCCAGCGTCCACCGGATGACCTGATTGAAAGCATCGGAAAACTGCTTGAAGCAAACTTCAATGCCATCCGCCGCCGCGAAGAACGCATTATCATTACAGAAGATTCCAAACGTCTTCTGGGTCTTGCAAAAGAAGAAGCCGTTATTTTCATCCAGAATATTCCCCGTCACTGTATTGTCCGTGACCTGTCATTCTCTGGCTGTAAAGTTATCCTTATGGGTCTTGCCAACTTCCTGAAAGACAAGGAAGCCATTATCCGGCTGGATTTTGAAGACAGTAAGGAGCCTATTCCGGTAAAAGGAACCATCATGAGCGCCGACAGCGTCCAGGGCCGCAAGGAACTGATTTCCCTGTCCATCAAGTATGATGAAAGCCTGGTACCAATGGCCTATAAGCTGCATATCAATGATTACGTAACCAATATCCGTAAGAACCAGCTGGCAAACCAGCAGGCTGCAGCACAGAAACAGGCACAGGCCGCCGCTCAGCAGCAGGCAGCCGCTCAGGCAGCACTGAAAGCCCGTCAGGCACAGGTAGCCGCCCAGCAGCAGGCAGCAGCTCAGGCACAGGCAGCATCACAGGCCGCCGTTCAGAAAGCACGCCAGCAGAATCAGCAGAACATTGAAAACATGACTGCCAGCCAGCTTGCGAATATGGTTGCCGGTAAGACCAACTGATTTCTATATTTATAGTCATACTCATTTAAAACTCATTCCGTATAAGGAGCCGCTCTATGGAAGCTTCAAAAGCATTAGATTCTGTAGTATTCATCAATCTGCCGGAAGACTTTTCACTGTCCCAGCATGCTATGCACATTGATACCACCATTCCGCTGCCGGTACAGTTACCCTATTCCAACGGATCTTTCGACAAAGATTCCTTTGATATGTCCCAGCTGACCCAGGAAATGATTCTTGCCGGCATTCTGACTATTCTTGCCTATGACCGGAACAACCAGCATATCCAGTACTACCGCAGTATCCTCAATACCGCCCGTCCTGACATCAAGCGGGAACTGACTGAGGCTGCAATCCTGAAAGCCCGTAACGAAGACTTTGAAATTTCAGAAGAAATCTTTATGGCACTGCGCGGTCTTGATCCGGAAGATATGGCCATTATGCTGAATACCGCACTGTTCTTTGACCAGCGGGCCGATTCCCTCAGAAAATCTAACCTGATTGAGGACGCCGATGCCTACGATGAAGAAGCCCATAACTACTACAAAATCGTTATGGACGCAGATCCTGCCGTGCCGGACGCATTCTTCAATGCTGCATTCTTTTATCTGAAACAGCGCAATTACACCCGCGCCAAGGACTGCCTTGAAACCTACATTGCCCTGATGGTAGACGTACCGGAAGAAGAACTGGGCGAAAACGGCGAATACAAGATGCAGCGGGCTCAGGAAATTATCGATGATATTTCAAGCCGCAACCTTGATGACGAACTGTTCAAGAAAGCCTATGACCTGATCCAGATGGAAAAGGAAGAAGAAGCACTGGAGCCGATCCGTGAATTCCTGCAGAAAAACGGTGATGTATGGAACGGATGGTTTCTGTGCGGTTGGGCTCTGCGCCGCTTAGGCCGCTGGAGTGATGCAAAAGCTGCATTCCAGCAGGTTCTGAAACTGAACGGCGACCACGTTGATACCTACAACGAACTGGCTCTGTGTAACCGGGAACTGGGTGAATACGATGAAGCCAAGGCCCACCTGATGAAAGCCATTACCCTGGAACCGGAAAACACCAAAATCATGTCAAATCTGGGCTTTCTGGCACAGGAACAGGGCGATTATGAAACTGCCCGCAAATACTTTACCATCGTCCTGGAATTTGATCCTGACGATAAGATTGCCCTTGCAGGCCTTGAATCACTGGAAGTCTAACGTTAACTGATCCCCCACGGCAATTCCGGCTTTTTCAAACCAGCCCTGGGGAACTTCAAGTGCATAACGGCAGGATACGGTGCTGACGATTGATGCCAGACTGAACGGCGTCATATCATAGAGGTTCCGGATTCTGCCGTTTCTGTCTATATAGGCAATGGAAAGCGGATGAGGAGTATTCTTCATCCAGAATGACAGCACCTGGTCAACCTTAAAGACAAACAGCATGCCTGTGCCGTCCGGTATGGTTTCGCGTTCCATAAATCCGTGGGCGCGGGTTTCCTCAGTATCAGCAATTTCAGCTTCCACGGTAACGCAGGTCCCGTCAGCTTTTGTAATGGTCAGGGTTTTAACCGGCAGTTTTTTTGCCGTGGAACAGCTGGCTGCTACGCAGAGCAACAGAGCCAGGATGCCAAATACAACTACTTTTTTTACTGTCTTCATCACATAGTCCTTATTACAGGGTATCAAGGAACATCTGGCGCACCACCTCTACAGAAGCAGATTCCGTTGCAGACTCTTCTGCCATCCGTGCAGCCTTTTCTGCATCCATATACTTGATGGTCAGCGGTTTTTCCAGTGTCATGATGACTTCTTCATTGCGCCAGGTGCAGGTACTGGGATTCAGTTCCTGTGGGTTCCCGTATTTTTCACACAGTGTGCTGAAAATAGAATAGTAATCCATTACTTCAGGATTAACGTTGATGGTAATGGTAAACAGGGCTTCATCCTGGAACTGGAACCAGCATTCCTTCAGGATATTGAATCCGCGGGTTTCAATGAGCGTCCGGTTTTCACCGGGCAGCAGGGATACATCACGGTCACCGCGATACCCGAAATCACCGTTTTTCAGCAGGGCAGATTTTGTTTCTTCAACCGTCATACCCAGCTGCACGGTGGTATAGCCGCGAGGTAAAGGCGCAGCATCTGCAAAGAGGGCAGAAACGGTACAGGTACACAGCAGCACCGTAAGCCAGAATTTCTTCACCGGTTATTTCCCCTGTGCAGCCTGACGGCGGTAAAATTCAGCTGATTTGACAACTTCATCTATATCAGCCACAAACAGGTTACCGCCAACTACCCGGACACGTTTTGATGCCAGGAAGGGCTTTAATGCAGCTGCCTGCAGTTCCTGGGGAATACCACACATACGGGCCAGGTCATAGGGGGTAATATTCAGCTGGTAGTTGCCGCTATGGGTATGTACCCGGGCCTTTTCCAGCTGCAGTTCCAGCATATCGTACAGACGGTGCATGGGTTCCCTGATCTGGGTATTTTCAAGCTGCCGGGTCAGTGCCCACAGACGGTCAGCAAGGGTCGTGGTAAGGCGGGCAATCATCTGTGGCTGGGTGGTTACCATCTGTTCAAAGTTGGCACGATTTACAACGGAAACACGGCAATCTTCAAAAGCAATGGCACTGGCAGAACGGGGTTTGTTCTCCAGCAGGGCCATTTCGCCGAACATATCTCCTTTTTTCAGCACGGCAAGAATCACTTCGTTACCGTTTACAATCTTGGTAATCTTTACCTGTCCTTCCTGAATGATGAACATATCAGAACCGCTCTGACATTCAGAGAAGATCATGGTGTTCTTTGGATAGTGCCGGACGGTTTCTCCGCCGTTCAGATACGGAGCCTTATATTTCTGGGCCAGCAGTTTGAACTGCCTGGTTGCCTTGTCAACGTGTTCCCCCTGGGGGCAGGCGGCAACATACTGGTAATACGCAAAAGAAGCAATATTCAGCTGACCGTTCTGTTCGTAATACTGGGCAACATCATACAGCTGGTCAGGAGTTTCAGAGGCAACGGATTTCATGGTCAGCTGGGAAAGCTGTTCATTCATGATACGCATGCGGTTTGCAAAGGTACGGATTATCTTCATTGCAACCGGAGTATTCTGCTGGATTAAGTCAGGATACTGGTCTTTGCGTACGGCAATAAGGGTTACCGGAGTTGATGAAAAAACGTTTTCAATCTGATTGTGAGCAGACATGCAGGGAATTACACCGATAAAGTCACCGGGTCCCAGATTAGGGCTTGAAAGGCCTGCATTTATCGATTTTGAACAGCGAACCTGTCCCTTCTGGATGATGTAAAACCGGTCATTATCAGAACGGCCTTCTACCAGAATGTAGGAATTTGCAGCGAAATTAACAAAACCTAACTGTAACATTACCCAATCCTCAACAGAGGTTCAGCCCCTGTTTTGATACGTTTATTGTAACCACATTTACCCGTCTGTGCCTACGTTCAGATAAATAAAATCTCCGGCTCCAGTTCATAACCGAACTGTTCCCGGACTTTCTGCTGTACCAGCCGCACCAGTTCAGAAATATCTGAAGCCGTAGCGTTGCCCCGGTTGATGATGAAGTTTCCGTGCCAGGGTGCAACCTGTGCGTCACCGACAGAAAGACCTTTCAGACCGGCCTCATCAATGATGCGGCCACTGGGTTTCCCGTAAGCCCGGTTGTTCTTGAACACACTGCCTGCAGAAGGATATTTGAAATGCCCTTTATCAATCCGGTCATGCCGGAATTTTTCACAGGCTGCAGCAATTTCTGCTTCATCACCTTTCTGGACCTTCAGTACCACTTCAGTCACGACAGCCGGTGCCAGCCGTTCTGCAAAGGGAGAACGCTTGTAGTCCCATTCAGAAGGATCAATCCGGTACGTAAGCGGTTTGGCCGGCAGTTCGCCTTCCAGCGGAAAGTATGCTGCACTGACCAGTACATCACTGATCTGCACTTCATAACAGCGGGCATTCATGAAGGCGGCGCCTCCAATGGTACCGGGAAGTCCTGAAAAGGTTTCCAGACCCGTAAACCCTTGTTTTGTGCAGAATGCGGTTATTTCATGTATCGGTGTTCCGCCGGCACACCTTAAGCAATACCCGTCAGATGCTGCAATTATTTCAATGGAACGCATTTTTCCCAGGCTGATGACAACACCGTCTATGCCGGCATCGGAAACTACCAGGTTTGAACCGCCGCCAAGAATGAAGGGACGGCAGCCGGCATCACGGCAGCATTGCAGCGCATGGGAAAGTGACGATGGGGAATCGGGTTCCAGAAAGACCGCAGCAGGGCCACCAACCTTAAACGTTGTGTGCTCTGACATAGGTTCGCCGGTTTTTACCGAACCCGAGTAATTTTTATCAATATTGAAATTTTCTGCCAATTTGCTTAGATTTATCATATATACACACCAGTATACTGCAAAACTTATGGAGGTCCAATTATGGCATTACGTCTTTACAACACTATGGGAAGAAAATACGAGGAATTCAAACCGCTGGTTCCCGGCAAGTGTGGTTTTTACGGATGTGGACCTACCGTATATAACTACGCACACCTGGGAAACATGCGCGCCTATGTCTGCTGGGATTTTCTTGACCGCACCTTAACCTATCTGGGATACGACATCACCCACGTCATGAATATTACTGACGTTGGCCACTTAAGTGGTGACGGCGACGATGGCGATGACAAAATGGTAAAAACCGCCGAAGAAAAACACCAGTCAGTTCTGGAAATTGCCCAGTTCTACACCGATGCATTCTTCAAGGATTTTGAACGCCTGAATATCCGTACCCCTGACGTTGTCTGCAAAGCTACCGAACACGTTGACGATATGATCGAACTGATCAAAAAACTGGAAGCCAACGGCCATACCTATATGGCTGGCGGAAACCTGTACTACGATATTTCTACCTTCAAGAACTACGGTGAACTTGCCTGCCTGAACCTGGACGACCTGGTTGCCGGTGCCGGCCGCCGCAAGGAAGTAGTTATTGATGAAAATAAAAAGAACCCCCAGGACTTTGCCCTGTGGTTTACCAAATCGAAGTTTGAAAACCAGGCACTGACCTGGGACAGTCCCTGGGGACGCGGATATCCTGGCTGGCATATTGAATGTTCTGCCATGAGCATGAAGTACCTGGGCAAACACTTTGACATTCATATGGGTGGTATTGACCATGTTCCGGTTCACCACACCAACGAAATTGCCCAGAGTGAAGGATCCTTTACCCCAGAAGAAGCTGCTGCAGGACGCTGGGTTAATTACTGGCTGCACAATGAATTCCTGGTAATTGACGGTGCTACCAAAATGTCAAAATCAAGCGGAAACTTCCTGACCGTACAGGTTCTGGTAGACAAAGGTTATGATGCCCTTGATTACCGCTATTTCCTGCTGGGCGGTCATTACCGCAGCCAGCTGGCATTCAGCTGGGCTTCAATGGATACTGCCAAAAACAGCCGCAAGGCACTGGTACAGCGCGTAGCAAGAGTTCTGAAAGACGGCAATGTAACTGAACTGCCCACCGCAGAAGCCGCTGCAGCAAAAACCGACTGGTCAGAAAAAGCTGCAGAACACCTGGCTAAGTTTACCGCTGCCCTGGAAGACGACCTGAACTCTCCAAAGGCAATTTCTGAACTGCAGGTTGCCATTAAGGACGCTGACGTTGCTGCTGCAGAAAAAGCACTGCTGGTTGCCCGCATGGATTCAGTAATCGGTCTGAAACTGCTTGAAAAGGCAGCAGAGCTGAATAAGGCAGAAGACGAACAGGCTGCCGCTGCAACTGCAGGTACCGGAGATGCCGCCATTGACGCCCTGATTGCAGAGCGCAATGAAGCTAAAAAGAACAAGAACTGGGCCCGTGCTGATGAAATCCGTAATCAGCTGAAGGAACAGGGCATTACCATAATCGATACTCCTCAGGGTACCCGCTGGGAAAAAGTGTAACCTTCCGGGGGCATCGTTGTTTTCTCTTCGTACTTCAGGTACCGCACCAGATACGTCTCTCCACGCCGCTGATGATAAAGACTTCCGCTTTATCTACAACGCTCTGATGGAAATGCTGTTCCGGGTATCGTTCCGCATCGTCAATGACGAAGAAGCTGCCGAAGATTTAGTACATGACAGTCTTATCAAGATGAATGAAAAACAGATGGTTTTTCCTTCTCTTGATGACGCCAAGTTCTGGCTGATCCGGGTAGTAAAAAATGCGTCATTGAATTATGTCAAACGTAAGGGCCGTGAAAAAAAGGCCTACGAAAAAGCATTGCATGAAGATACCCGGAAGATGGAATCCGGTGAAGCAGAACTGCTGAAGGCAGATACCATAGAGCGCACAAAAGCTGCCCTGGACCAGCTGCCGGAAGGACTGCGCATGGTACTGGTCCTGCGTGAATACGCAGACTTAAATTACAAGGAAATAGGCCGGGTTCTGGGCATTACAGAAGGAAACGTCAAGGTGCGTGTCTTTCGTGCCCGGGAGCAGCTTGCAAAACTATTAGGAGAAGACGATGTCTACCTGCCCTGAACGTGAATTGCTCTGCGTTTATGTTGACGGTGAACTGCCGGAGAAATACCGGGTATCGCTGGAAAAACACATTGAGAACTGCGAAAGCTGTAAACGCCATCTGACGCAGCTGCAGGCCATTCAGACAGCCCTGCAGAACGATGCCGGAGCCATGCACTTTTCTGACAAAGCACTTGATGAAAGTTTTACCCGCCTGCAGACCAAACAGAACTACCGCCGTGTAGCCCTTGCTCCGTCTCCCCGCCGGACTGCCGGCTGGTACGGGCTGGGTGCCGTTGCCGCAGCTGCTATCCTTGCAGTAATTCTTCCCCTGCAGTTACGGCACAATGCTGCACTTCCGGTTATTCCCATGGCAGATGCAGTGCATCAGACCAAAATGCTTCACGAAAAGGGCGTTGCTGCCGACAATTCTGCAACCCTTGCAGCCTTTGCCTCTTACAACAGAAATACTTCCGAAAAATCAGCAGTTACAGTAAACTTAGTAAAAGAGAGTCTTGAGACTCTGGCTACTATTGATATCTTCAGACCGGAATTAACGGACAAAGCTATCACCATAACCATTAACCTTGAAACGGTGCCCGGTATTCTCCCGGATGATGCGCAGTACTGGCAGCAGGCAGGAGGTACCCTGGTATCTTTTTCTGCGGCGGATAATCAGTGAGTGAATCACAGTTTTCATATAGATTCAGAAAATCACCCCTGTTCCGTACAGGGATGTTAGTATCGGTACTGCTTCTGGCAGCCATTGGTACCTTTGCGTTCAAGTATTTTACCACGCCAATTCCCCATGTAACGGCCATCAGCCCCGCAACCTGTTCCGGTGGCGAAACCATGGTCATTCATGGCAGCGGTTTCGGTACCCTCCGTACAGACAGCTACGTAGAACTCAGCGGCAACCGTATTACCACCTCTTCATATGCCGTATGGCAGAATAACGAAATCCGTTTTGTACTGCCCTATAACGTTGATGATGGACTTCTGTTTGTCGTTACGCCCTTTGGCCGTTCAGAACCTGTCGTATTCACCAATAAAGACGGATTGCCGGTTACCGTCCGCTCTGATCCTACCATTTCGTTACCGGTCGCCACCGACCTTTCTGTTGAAAAAGCAGAAATCGGATCAACCATTACTATCGGTGGCAGTAACTTCGGTATCCTCCGTGGAGATGGTCGGGTTGTCTTTTCCAGCGGTAATTCCGATGACGCTTCTGATGACGTTGAATGTTCAGAGTTTGACCACGACTACATCTCCTGGACAGACTATTCCATCACCGTCCGTGTTCCTGACGGTGCAAAGTCCGGCTATGTATTTGTCCAGACAGAAAAAGGATCCAGCAACCGTCTGCCGTTGGAAATTACTGCAGCAACCGGCACCAAAACCTACTCAGACAAACATACCTACCTGGTAACACTGGGTGCCAACATGACCAACAGTTCCGGAGACGGTTCCATTTTTGCCTTTGTTCCCTACCCGGTACAGAGCAGCTGGCAGCGGAATAAAGAACAGGTAACGTCCATTCCAAAGCCAATCATCAACAACTATTCCAATACCGTCCTGCACCAGATCCAGACAAAAGACTGCACGGGCGAATCAAAAGCCTCTCTGAAAGATACCTTTGCGGTAGATGTATACGAAGTAAACCTGAGTATGACCAATAAAACGCCCCGCACCAATACCGCTGCAAAAGACTGGTATCCGCAGTACACCAAAGCTGACGCCATCGTTCCTTCTGATGCAGAAGCAGTAACTGAACTTTCAAAAGCCATCGTCAAAAAGGAAAAGTCACCATACCAGCAGGCAATCCTCATGTACAACTGGCTGCTGAACAATATTACCCTGCTGCAGGAACTGCGTCCGGCCTATTATGATGTGCTGGATGTCCTTGATGTAGGAAACGGAGATGCCTATGACTTTGCCATTCTGTATACGGCACTGCTCCGTTCCCAGGGTATCCCGGCCATTCCGGTTTCCGGCGTGCTGGTAGACCAGCAGCTGAAGACGCAGAACCACTGGTGGTGTGAATTCTATCTGGATACCGTAGGTTGGGTACCGGTTGATCCAGCCATGGGCGCCGGACTTGAATTTACCGTTTTCAAACCGGTAGAAAACCCCCGCGGGTATTATTTTGGGTCTCTGGACAGCCAGCACATTACCATCAGCCGCGGATGGACTACCTTAAAAAGTTCCCAGGCTTCCGGTAAAAAAGTATACCGTCCCAAAACATACGGCTTGCAATCAATGTGGGAAGAAGCTTCCCATGACACCATACAGTACAGCTCCTACTGGAATCCGGTAGTAATTGAAGGCGTGTACTGATCAGTATCATTTTTCTGGAGGGAAAAAGATGGTTAAAGTTTTATCTGTTGGTGGTTCAATCGTTGTTCCGGAT
Organism: Treponemataceae bacterium; assembly: GCA_024413635.1. Classification (GTDB taxonomy): domain Bacteria; phylum Spirochaetota; class Spirochaetia; order Treponematales; family Treponemataceae; genus Treponema_I. The sequence continues at coordinate 10,111 of JAKSTT010000013.1, forward strand.
AGTCCGGATACCACCTTTCTGAAATCATTCTCAGACATGGTTCGCGGATGGCTTGCAGAAGATGCCAGCCGCAAACTGATTCTGGTAGTTGGTGGCGGTGCTCCTGCCCGTGTATACCAGAATGCCTACAAAGCTATTGTTCCGGAAGCCGCTTCAAGCGACAGCGCTGACTGGATCGGCATTATGGCAACCCGGCTCAATGCACAGCTGTTAAAGGCCGTATTCGGTGACCTGTGCAAAAACGATGTAGTGTATGATCCTACCGCAGTAGAAGAATTCTCAGGCCGTATTCTGGTGGCTGCCGGCTGGAAACCCGGCTTCTCTACCGATAACGATGCCGTTCTGCTGGCAAAACGTTTTGGTGCAAAAACCGTAGTAAACCTGTCAAATATTGAAAAGGTATACACCGATGACCCGCGCAAAAATCCTGATGCAAAACCGCTGGATACCATTACCTGGCCAGATTTCAGAAAAATGGTAGGCGATGAATGGGTTCCCGGTAAGAACTGCCCCTTTGACCCTATTGCCAGCCGTGGTGCAGAAGGCGCCGGCATTTCCGTAATCTGTGCCGGTGGCAAAAACATCGGCAATATCAAAGCTATCCTTGATGAAGGCGAGTTCATCGGAACCCGCATCGGCTGATAGCAGTCTTACAGTTGGCCCAGACGTTCCAGCAGTACAGCCAGTTTTTCGCCGTACTGCCGGTCTGCGGCCCAGGTACCGGCCAGTTCATAAATGGTTGGTGCCTTTCCCCGCGGAGTAACCCATTTATAGCGGTTGTCAATGCATTCCTGTACCAGGTCTGCCGTTGAACCGTAGGCATGCAGATGCTGTACATGGGCCCGGACTCCCAGTTCTTCCGTCGCAAATGTATTGCCCGGGTGTTCTGCGTCAATGGCACCCAATCCGCAGAAATTATTCATATCTTCAGTAACCAGTCCGCCAAACCGTAAAAAACCGGTTTCAAGGCACATCTGTACAAACGCAACATCACTGTTTATGCCTTCAATAGCACATTCCCGTACATAGTAGCCGGCCATCCGTTCTACCTTAGCCCTGTCTGCTGCAGGATTATTGGCCATAAAAAACGTTACCAGCTGTTCTTCGCTTCTGGTACCGGTGCCGGCAATGTAGATGGAAGGCTGAACCGGAGCCGGTAGTTCTTCTTCTATTTCCGGAGTAATGACCGGTGGCTGCTGGGGTGTTCTGGGGGCAGTAACACAGGAAGTAACTGCCAAAAGACAAAATAATACAAAAAGAAACCGTACATCATGAAATTTTTTTTCAGTTTTGACCATATATATAAGCATACCACTATGAGGTCAATAAATGAACCATACGAACATTCCATCTTATGAAAACTGGAACAACCGCTACTCACAGGAGCGGGTTACTGCAGTAAAGCCCCAGATACGGGAAAAACTGCTGCAGTACGGCGTAAAAAGTCTGAGCGACCTGGAACTGATGATGGCACTTATCGGTACCGGAACCCATGACTGTCCCGTAGAACAGCTGGCCAGCAGCGCCCTGCAGGTTATCCTGACCCGCAATAAGGATACCTGGTGCGATGAACTGCAGGCTATTAAAGGACTGGGACCTACAAAGGCAGCCGTCATCCTTGCAGCCTTTGAAAGCGGCACCCGGCTTACATCCTCACGGGAGATAAAAATCCGTGCCGCCCGTGACCTGCATCCCCTGCTGCAGCCCTATGCCCTTGAAAAACAGGAACATTTTGTTGTCGTTTCATTGAACGGAGCCCACGAAATCATGAATATCCGGGTAGTGTCAGTGGGCACGGTCAACCGGACTGTAGTACACCCACGTGATGTATTTTCAGAAGCGGTCAAGGCCGGAGCATCATCTCTGGTAGTTGCCCACAATCATCCCAGCGGCACCCGGGAACCAAGCATAGAAGATTATCAGCTGACGGAGCGGCTCATCATGTCCGGGAAAGCACTGGGAATCCAGCTGATTGATCATCTGATCATCACGAAAACCGGTTTTTTCAGCTTTCGGGAAGAAACAAACATCTTTTCCGTAGAAATGAGGTCCCAGACCTACACGGCAGCCCACGACAGTCCCTTACTGGCCCGATGGCTTGAAGAGATTCAAATGAAGCCCTAGAATTATCATATGAAAAAATTCCTGATTGGTATCCTGAGCCTTTGTCTTTGTATGGCAGCGCTCTCTGCTGAAAGTTCCATCTCCCTGACCGTTAAGTCCTCCCAGAAGGAATCTGTTGTCCGGATCAACTCCCGCACTGTTGGGGAAGCTCCGGTTACCGTTACAGACCTGAAACCGGGCTTTTATATCATTACGGTAGAAAAAAAGGGATACTACCCCTGGAAATCTGAACTGGCACTGAATGACGGCGATGCAGTCACCCTCTTTGCCCAGATGGAACCCATTACGGGAACCCTGATTATTGACGGCGCTCCTGACCGTGTACAGATCCTGATTGATGATGAACCATATGAAGAGCCGGATTCAAGTTCTGACAGCCTGCTGTTTGACCTGATAGAAGACCTGCTCTATCAGGACCGGCTTGCCCTGAAAATTCCGGAAGGGCGTCATGTCATCACGTTACAGAAATTCGGCTATGAAAATCTTTCATTTCCGGTAACCGTTATCAGAAACACCCTGCAGCAGAAAACCGTATCCATGGAACGTTCCCCGTTTGACGTTTCAGGATTCCCTGCCAGACCGCTCCGCTTTAATCCGGCAAATCCCGGCGGACTTGGTACCATCTCTGTTTCCTATACCGTTACCGCTCCAGGAGAAGCCACCATCGAAATCCTGAATCCTTACGGCGATCTTCTGGCTACCAGATATGCCGGGCCCTTTGTCACCTGGCGTAACAGCTTTACCTGGGGCGGCGAAACCGACATGATGGTGCCCTATATGCCCGATGGATTCTACACCCTGCGGTTTACCTTCACCGGATATGCCAATGACGCCTTTGACCAGGTAATCATTACCCGTGACATTCCGGTAGAAATAGACAGTTCCATTACCTACCAGATAGCCTCTTTGGGTGATACGGGGCTTTCTGCAGGAAACGTACCGCTGGCCCTGATGTCACCGGCTCACTCATTCCTGCTGTGTGTCGGGGCAGATATTGTCTGCGCTGCCAACGGAGACGGCATCATCGGTACCCCGGTACCGGTGGGTTTTGAATACAGCATCAGTGACTGGACGTCCTTTTCTGTTTCTGACGACATGATTCCCAGTGCTGATGGAGAAAGTCTGCAGGCCAATGTGCTTACCGTAGGACTGAAGCACCTGTTTGTACAGGATACCGTCAATGCCGGCGTTGCCCTCCGGTACCAGTGGCTGAACGAACCCGTGGATATTGCCCTGTATGACCGGAATTGCGGTCTTGCCGCAGAAGTCCTGGCAGGTGTTCAGAATTATGCCGGATACTATGCAGGACTTTCTGCCGGTGTGCTATATGGTGGCAACACCGTGCGTGCAAAAACAGGGCTTGCCCTCAGCATGCAGCGAGGTATCATTGCGGCAGAAGGATTCGGTACCCTGTATTCAAAATTGAGTAGTGGCTTTGTCCTGAATGATGGAGCAGAGACAGGGGCTACCTTCCACGTAATTCTGGGGAACTCACCGCTGATCCTGAATACCGGTGTTACCGCAGTATTCCGGCCGGCAGAAGCCCTGCAGATTATTCCGCAGTTTTCGCTCACCGTGCTGTTCTAGTCTGTTTTAGTCAGTAAATTCAGATTTATACAACCGTTCCAGTTCCGGGAAACAGCTTAAAAAGGCTTTTCCCAGTTCTGGATCAAAGTGACTTCCCAGATCATTGGAAATGATGTCATAGGCCTTCTCAAACGAGAAGGCTTCTTTATAGCACCGCTTGCTTACCAATGCATCAAATACATCAGCAAAGGCCATGATTCTGGCTTCCAGAGGGATAGAGTCGCCTTTCAGGCCGGCCGGATATCCTTTACCATTCCATTTTTCATGGTGATAATGGGCAACGTTTTCTGCAATGGTCCTGAACTCATTGTCTTCAACCTGGTCCAGAACGATATGTACAACCTTTGCCCCTTCCTCAGAGTGCTTCTTCATTTCACGGTATTCGTCTTCGGTAAACGCACCTTCCTTACGCAGGATACGGTCATCTACGGCAACTTTTCCCAGATCGTGCATAGGGGCTGCCCGGATTACCATGTTCAGCCATTCATGATCTTTTCTGAAACCGGGAGTCGCAAGCAGTTTGTCGGCAAATATACGTACGGCAGCACTGGTACGCCGGATGTGTCCGCCGGTAGAGTTGTCGCGGCTTTCTACCATGGCAGCCATGCCCATAACCGTCATATCCTGGATGCGCAGATTTTCTATGGTTTTCTTCTTGATGTCACTCATCATCAGGGCTTCCATCATGATGCGGGCCACAGTATGAGTCATGCGGACTTCTGCAGATGAATAGGGTTCCGGGCTCCGGTTCTGGCCGGTCACCAGCCGGTTGCCGATAAAGATATAGCCGAACAGGTCTGAGCCCCGCAGCAGCGGTACCGAAATACCTTTTCCCGGATGACGGATGATTTCACGATTCTTTGCAGAATTTGCCATATGAAGGCGCAGAATGGATTCCAGACTGCTCTGCTCCCCTGATTCCATGGTGTCGGTGTGATACAGCAGGCAGATGACGCCAGAATGGGGTTCTATATGATACATATAGATAAATGAAGAATTGAGTACCTGCAGCAGCCATACGGAAATATTCCGGCAGATATCCGGTAATTCCGATGCACGGTACACATCATGTTCCAGATCCAGGAGAATCCGCTCCAGGTTTTCAACCGGCGGAAACAGAAAATTCTGTATCCATGGCTCCATAATCAGGTACAGTACCGGCGATACCACAATAATGTGCCACAAGGTGCTGGCGTCGTTCAGGGTTGAAGAGTTAAGCAGCAGTGCCATGAACAGTTCCGTAACAAAGCTGCAGCCAAATACCATGATTTTGCCGGCAGTCTGGTCAAAGGAGACGATTTTATTCTGGATGAACGAACAGGTCAGGGCTACCGGAATAAGCAGCAGCGGAGGAATCGTTACATAGGTTTCCAGTTCAGCTGTATACAGTGACCGGATGATGATATGACGGGCCATGAACAGAATAAGCGGCAGAATACTGAATACCACAGACAGCATGAAAAACCGCAGCATGACGCTGGACTGCCGTGGAATGTGCTTCAAAAGCCATAGGAACATCATGACCATAAACAGCAGACTAATGACCATAAATCCACGGAAAATAAATGCAAAGGGAGAATCCATCAACGGGATGATACCAAAGGGAGCTGTTGCAAGCCTGACGAGGATGAGAACCCGCGGGCCATAGGCGATGGCCGAAAGTGCAGACAGCAGATTGCCTTTTACATAGGTAAGCCGGAAGAAATAGCGGATACAGAACAAAGCAGCAACAGAAAGTGCGGCACAGCTCAGTTCCAGAAGCAGTTCACCCAGACAGACCGTAGTATATGGATGTGCCAGATACAGGTTGCTGTTTATGATGGTCAGGCCCGCTGCACACAGGATAGTAACGAACGCACCGGCATCCTGTTCATATTCCAGGAAATGATGGCAGACCAGACTTAATATGATGAAGATGAAGCCGACGGAGAATACGACAATATCCTCGGGGCACAGGCAGTGAAGCCGCTGCAGGAGCGTCATGTCAGAAGGAATGACAAAGGTCTTCTCTGTCCCGTCAGCCGCCCGGAATACCATCGGAATATCAAGCTGATACACGGTTCCAAGATGCCGGGCTATGGCATCAGTAGTTTTCAGGGAGTTGTAGAACTCAAGAGTAAAATCATTGATGGCAACATACACATCTCCGGGAGCAATACCGGCATCATATCCAACACTGTTGCGGACTACAGCTGTAACATGAAAACCGTCTGACCGGTTCTTTACGGTAAGTCCACTGCGCGTATAGGGCGTACTGACAGTTGTTATCAGTTCAACCAGCGCTAACAGCAATGAGAAATAAACAAAATACTTCCTGAGCGGAATACCTTTCTTGCCTGTGGACATGGTCTTTACACTCTACAGGCACATTTCCGTACAGGCAAAGAAAATCCACCACTTTTCAGTTAAAACATTGGTTTATGTTATTTTGCCGCATACAGATTTTTCAGTAAGGGTATGCATTCAAGAAAGACTTTTCCCAATACCGGATCAAAATGGCTTCCCAAATCGTTTTCGATGATGGAATAGGCTCTGTCAAAGGAGAACGCGTCCTTATAACACCGCTTGCTGACCAGGGCATCAAACACGTCTGCAAATGCCATGATGCGGGCTTCCAGCGGGATTTCCGGGCCGATAAGACCTTCCGGATATCCGGTTCCGTCCCATTTTTCATGGTGGTAGTGGGCAATGTTCACTGCAATCTGCTTGAATTCGTCATTTTCAACATCTTCAAGAACCGTTTCTACAACGCGGGCACCTTCCAGCGTGTGTTTTTTCATCTCCGCATATTCTTCCGGTGTAAAAGGACCTTCCTTCCGGAGGATACGGTCATCTACCGCAATTTTACCCAGATCATGCAGTATTGCAGCCCGTACTACCATATCAAACCAGTCACGGTTTTTGGTACACCAGGGCTGTTCAAGAAGCCGGTCAGAAAAAACATGCACCGCTGCACAGGTCCGCTTGATATGGCCACCGGTAGAGTTATCCCGGCTTTCTACCATTACCGCCATTCCCAGAACCGTTTTATCCTGCAGCCTGAGTATCTGCCGTTCCTTTGTGCCGATTTCCCGGGTCAGTTCATCATTTGATTCTGACAGTTCATAACTGCGTTTCCGGGACTGCCGCATATCACTCATCATGACGGCTTCCATAAGGATGCGGGCTACATCCTGAATCAACCTGACTTCTGACGTACTGAAACTACCTGGAATACGGTATGGTTCCTGCACAGTCCTGTTTCCGATGCAAAGATACCCGTACAGGTCATGGCCACGATACAGGGGTACAGAAAAACCGTAGGCAAGATGATTGATAACCCGGTCTTTTTTCTTTGGGTGCCGCAGACGGTCGTCCAGCATGCATTTCATCATCCGCTCATCAGATTCTGCATTGCCGCTTCCCAGCTGATACAGCTGTAAGGGCGGTTCATTTTTCAGTATCCGGTAAAAGCAGATGCATGACGGCTGCAGTACCATACGGATCCATTCAGCCGTTTCTGAAAAAATAGCCTGACTGTCGGTAGAAAGGAATACCTTGTTCTCCAGCAGCTGCAGGTTTTCTTCCCGCTTTTCAATGACCGGAAACAGGAAGGCATACAGGCTGTTTTCCAGCAGGACAAACACCAGGGGAGTAAAAATCAACAGTCCGATAAACACGTTGGAGGAGCTGGTTAATCCGGGGTTCAGCAGTAGAAGTATCAGCAGTTCCGATATGAAGCAACACCAGATATTCATAATCCTTCCGGAATAGACGTCAAAAGAAAAGGTTTTTGACTGGATGAATGCACAGAGTACGGCAATGGGCGCAAACAGCAGCGGAACGGCCTCATAGAAGGACTGCGAAGCGACAACCCATTCCATATTTGCCTTGAAATGCTGCGCCTGATACACCACCAGCGGCAGGATACAGAAGATCAGGGCAAGCAGGAAAAATCTCAGCAGAATACTGCTTTGCCGTGGAATGTGGCGCAGCAGCCAGAGAAACGCAAACGCCATATACAGCAGGGAAATAATCAGCAGACCTTCACAGCAGTGATACAGGACGGAATCGTATATGCTGACCGGACTGAAATAATGGGTAACCAGGGTAAATACCAGGAATACCCGGGGGATCAGGGTTGCCAGCGTGTGAATACGTATGGACCGGTGGCTGGCAGAAGAAATGCGCAGAAAGTGGCGTACACTGTACAGGGTACTGGTAGCGATACTGCAGGCTGAAATTTCATACAGTACAAGGTTCAGATTGGAATACCATACCGGGTTTGAAACATACGCCAGTTTATTGACGATGCAGATACCGCAGGAGTAGAGAAAGCTGATGCAGGAGCCGGCATCGGGAGAATAGCTGAAAAAAGGCCTGCACAGAATGGCGAGTACAATGAACAGAAAACCCACTAAAAAAGTAATCAGGTTATTACTGCAGGCATTTGCACATTTCTTCCAGATTGAAACATCAGAAGGAATAATCAGCTGCACTTCAGAGCCATCGGTCTTTACCATTGTTATTAGCGTGTCATAGGCATAAAAACTGCTGTACAGCTGATACACGCTTTCTTTTGACATAGGAGCATTGGCCATTTCTATGGAAGTACCATTAATTTCCAGAAAAGAATCGCCCTTTCTGATTCCGGCATCCCAGGCTGGGCTGCCTTTTGAAATATTGCTGACCGTAAAGCAGGAATCAAGGGTAATGATACGGAAACCGGACTGGGTATACGGAAGTGACAGGAACAGCAGGAACTCAGCAACAAGCACTGAAAGCGCCAGATACGCAAAACAAAATCTCAGTGAAATACGGCTCTTTTGCATAGCACTACAATACTCACTCTGCAAGTTACAGACAATATCTGTTGTTACAAACAGGCGATTTCGGTAAAATACTATCCAATAGTAAATTTTTACTATGATGGTTTTGTTACGGCAATCCGTCATAGAAGGAGTAATACATGAAAAAGGTATCTGCACTGCAGACAGCCCGCTACGGCTACCAGCCAAAGCTCCCAGCCGTTCTGAAAAACAATCTGAACGACATCAAAGTTGAATTCGGAAAAGACACCGAATCAGTAGCTGACCAGGCTGAGCTCAAAGAGCTCTTCAAAAACACCTACGGTAAACCAGTTGCAACCGTTGTAAAAGGTAACAACCCTGACGTTGCAAAACAGATTAAAGTTGGTGTAATCCTTTCAGGTGGTCAGGCTCCAGGCGGACACAACGTTATCGCCGGTCTCTATGACGGTATCAAAGCCGGAAACAAAGCTTCTACCCTGTACGGATTCAAAGGTGGTCCATCAGGTCTTATCGACTGTGACTACGTAGAATTCACTGATGACTTCATCAACGAATACCGCAATACCGGTGGATTCGACATCATCGGTTCAGGACGCACCAAGATTGAAACCCCTGAACAGTATGCAGCTTCTACCGAAACCGCTAAAAAACTGGGTCTGGATGCCATCGTAATCATCGGTGGTGATGACTCTAACACCAACGCTGCCCTGCTTGCTGAATACTTCCGCGCCAACAACGTAAACACCCGCGTAATCGGTTGTCCAAAAACCATCGACGGTGACCTGAAAAACGAAGTTATCGAAACTTCTTTCGGTTTCGATACCGCTTGTAAAACCTACTCAGAACTCATCGGTAACATTGAACGCGATGCAAACTCTGCTAAAAAATACTGGCACTTCATCAAACTGATGGGCCGCTCTGCTTCACACATTGCTCTGGAATGCGAACTGCAGACCCAGGCAAACATCTGTCTGATTTCAGAAGAAGTTGAAGCTAAAAAAATGACTCTGCGCCAGATTACTGACGACATTGCTAAAGTTGTAGCAAAACGTGCAGAAACTGCCGGTAACTTTGGTGTAGTTCTTATTCCGGAAGGCCTGGTAGAATTCATTCCTGAAATGAAAGTTCTGATTGCTGAACTGAACGATAAAATGGCTCTGAAAGCTGACGAATTCAACGCTCTGGCTGACTTTGCTGCTAAAAAAGCATGGCTCAAGGCTAACCTGACCGCTGGTTCTTACGAAACCTTCGCTTCTCTGCCAGATGCCATCGCTGCTCAGTTCCTGGCTGACCGCGACCCACACGGTAACGTTCAGGTTTCTCGTATTGAAACTGAAAAACTGCTGGCTCTGTCAGTAGAAAACCGCCTGGCTGAAATGAAAGCAGAAGGTACCTACAAAGGTAAATTCAGCTCATACTGCCACTTCTTCGGTTACGAAGGACGCTGTGCATTCCCATCTAACTTTGATGCTGACTACTGCTACGCACTGGGTTACAACGCATTCGTTCTGATTGCTTCTGGTGTTACCGGTTACCTGTCATCAGTTCGCAACCTGACCGCTCCTGCTGACCAGTGGACTGCCGGTGGTATCCCACTGACCATGATGATGAACATGGAACAGCGCCACGGTTCTAAAAAACCAGTAATCCGCAAGGCTCTGGTTGAACTGGACGGAAAACCATTCAAAGAATACGCAGCTCACCGCGATGAATGGGCAATCAACACTGATTACCTGTTCCCAGGTGCTATCCAGTACTACGGACCAAGCGAAGTTTGCGACCAGCCAACCAAAACTCTGTGGCTGGAACATAACTGAGATTCATTCTCTGACGGTCATTTGACCGTCAGAGAATAAAAGCCCGCCATCTGTCAGAGAACTGCGGATGGCGGGCTTTTTTTATTTCCAGTGTGCTATACTTATCCTATGAAAGAAGTAAATCTGCGGGAACTGAATCTTGATCCCATTAACGTACTGCATACTGACTGGATGCTGGTGTCTGCCGGTACCGAAGATAACTGGAATACCATGACTGCCAGCTGGGGACATTTTGGCTGCATCTGGGGCAAAAACATGCCTACGGCGGTAATTTATGTACGGCCCCAGCGCTATACCCACGATTATGTTGAGCGGGAAGAATACTTTACTCTGACGTTCTTTGACCAGGAATATCATGAGGATCTGTCATATCTGGGCTGCCACAGCGGTCGTGACGAAGACAAGGTAGCAAAGACCAGACTGACACCGGAATTTGTAGACGGACAGCCATCCTTTAAGGAGGCGCGGCTTACACTGATCTGCCGGAAAATATACCGGAGTGAGTTGAAAGAAGAAAACTTTCTTGATACTGCCGTCATGGATAAGGCTTATCCAAAACGTGACTTTCACACGGTATATGTAGGAGAAATCGTTAAAGCTTACAGCAGATGAACCGGGGACCGCTGCCGGCTTTGGGGAATGCAAAATCTGCCCACTCGCCGGTCGGGTTTGCCAGGAGGGATTCTGCTCCCACCGTCCGTGAGGGAATACCGAAACTTTCTGCAATCAATGCCAGCTGTGAAGGCTTTTCATAGGCAACGGCAAAGTGCTTCTTTCTGCACTGTTTGTCCTGCAGCTGCTGTACCATGGCAAGTCCGCCGTTATCAAAAACAACTACCGTAACATCAAGGTGCAGGTCTGCAAGCGTTGCCAGTTCCTGAATATTCATAAGGATGCTGCCATCACCGGAAAGACTGAGTACCCGGCCACATTCCTGGCAGGTCCATGCAGCACCGATTGCAGCCGGCAGGCTGAACCCCATGGTGCCAAGGGCGCCGCTGGTAAGAAACTGACGGGGACGGACAAAGGGGAACGCACGGGCTGCCCACATCTGATGCTGTCCCACATCAGCCGTCACCGTAAGAGCACTGCAATTTCGGCTTTCTGCAGCATCATTTAAAACACGCATCAGTTTCTGCCCAAGACGGCAGGTAGCTGCCGTTGTAACGCTGAAAACTGACTCCGTATTATCTTCCACCGGAAGATGTGCCGCATCAGCCCAGTCCGGGGAACTTTTACGGCCGGATTCTTTCAGAGCCTGGCTGATGCATCCCGTCAGCACCGGAATGGCAGATTCTACGTCACTGATAACAGACCGGTAACTTTCCATGATTTTGTTTATCTCTGCCGCATCAATATCGATATGCAGGATTCTGGCATCCGGAGCAAAAAAATGCGGGTTCCCGATGGAACGTTCATCAAAACGGACACCGGCGGCAACGATAACGTCTGCCCGTGAAAGTGCTGCGTTAGCCCGGGCCATGCCGTAAATGCCGGACATACCACAGAACAGCGGATCATCACTGGGGACAACACCAAGCCCCATCAAGCTGCTGACAACCGGCAGGGGAAATACCTGCAGAAACCGCTTGATTAGTTCTGCAGCTTCTGGACTGTTACAGCCGCCACCCACAAACAGTAACGGACGCTGTGCATTCAACAGGGCACGGGAAAATTCTGCACACTGCAGTACCAGTTCAGCCCCCTGGGTGCGGAACCGTTCACTGCGGCGGATTTTCTCTCCGGCAGCCGGTAACTCCGGTACACTGATTTTCTGACGCTGAACATCAACGGGAATATCTATCAGTACCGGACCGGGACGTCCGGAAGATGCAATGGAAAAAGCCTGCGGGATAACCGTCAGCAGGTCAGCAGCATCTTTTACCAGCAGATTATGTTTTGTAATGGGAAGTGCCAGACCAAAGGTGTCTGCTTCCTGAAAAGCATCGGTTCCGATGAATCCGGTAGAAACCTGTCCGGTAAGAATGACCAGCGGAACAGAATCTGCTTTTGCATCTGCTACAGCCGTCAGCAGGTTCAGGGCTCCCGGGCCACTGGTTGCTATACATACTGCCGGTAATCCTGTTGCACGGGCTATTCCCTGGGCAAAAAATCCACCGGCCTGTTCATGGCGCACCAGCACATGCGTAATACTGCTTTTCCGCAGTTCTTCATACAATGGAATGACAGCCCCACCGGGGATGCCGGCAACAACATCAATTCCCTGCTGTTCAAGAAGTTTTACAATAATCTGTGCACCACTCATGTAATTCATGGGAATATTGTAAACAAAAAACAGGCAAAAAAAAACACCGTCACGAAAGATGACGGTGTTTTCAAAAGTGCTGTCAGCCCGTAAAACTGGTGTCATTCCGAACTTGATTCGGAATCTCCAGCATAGATGCTGAAACAAGTTCAGCATGACAAAGTAATCTGCATTCAGTATGACAACAGTATCTCAGCGATTGGCTGAGTAGGGATCATATTTTTTGTTCGGGCTGTATACGCCTTCACGATACTCACCGGTAATACTGGGGATTTCCATTTTCATACCAGGATAAATCAGGTCAGGATTGTTCGGGTCCTTCATGTTCTGTTTGTTTGCCTGGTACAGGTTTTCCCACAGGGTAGGATTGTTGTATACGTATGGACGTCCGGCAATGTTCCAGTAACAGTCTTTGCTTTCTGCCCATGGGCGAACTACATAGTACTGTGGCAGTGGAACAATTTCCTTAATGTCAGCCAGTGCAGTCAGTGATTCTTTTGCAAACGCAGAAGCCTTTTCGTAGTCTTCACGGGCAAAAGCATCTTCTGCTTTCTGCAGGTTTTCTTTACCAGCCTGGAATGTCAGCGGGAAGTAAATATCACCTTTAATGCTTTCTGCCCAAGCCAGCTGATTTTTTGCAAAGCGGATCTGTTTTTCTGCATCCTGTTTGGCAATCATCATGCGGATAAAGGTTTCCGACATTTCTGAGTATTCAGCAGCTTTCTGAGCATATTCTACAGCCTGATCATATTCACCGGCATCAAATGCCTGGGTCGCCATCCGGTTATAGGCATTTGCCTGCTGCTGGTACTGATTGTTCTTGTAACTGGCAGCAAAAAGACCGGTTGTCAGGAGTGCTGCAGCTAAAAGGGCTACAATAATCTTTTTCATTCTGCATCCTCCTGAACACCAAGCAGTTCATAGGAACTGGTGCTTTCTTCTGAGTCTTCCGGTTCTTCAAAACCTTCTGCATCTTCCGGCAGTGGAGCAATTTCATCGGCTTCAAGTGCAACCTGTTCTGCAGCAGCAGCGCGGGCGCGGGCAGCATCAATGGCAGCCTGGGCACCGGCACGTTTCTGAGAAACATCAGTGAAAATGGCTGTCATCTTATCAGTTGCCTGACGGTAGGTACTCAATGCCTGTTCGTATGAAGTGCAGGCATAGGCTGCATCTCCATCAACACACAGCTGATGTGCAGCAGCAAAGTCTGCCTTGCGGGAAACTTCTGCCTTAATACCTTTTGCCTGTTTTTCAACAGCAATGTATTCCTGACGCTGTGCATCTGCACGTTTCTTGAATGAAGCATCCAGAATACCGCGGTAAGACCCCAGCAGGCTTTCTGATGCAGCAAGCAGTTCTGCAGGAGATGCTCCGTCAGCTGCCATGGCACGAAGGTTTTCTGCCATTTCGCAGGCAGCATCAAATGCTGCAGGATTATCTGCATCAAAGCCAAGGTCAACAATGCGGTTAAATTCAGCTTCTGCAAGAGCCGCATTTTCCAGGGTCTTATACATACGGATTGCATCTTTTGCAGCTTCTTTCAAAGCAGCGGCATCTCCGTCAGCTTCAAATGCTGCAAGAGCTTCAGCGCAGGCAGCGTCTACTGCAGCAAATTCTTCCGGGAATATACTGTCAGCAGAAGCAGCTACAGCAGCTGTACGGGCAGCTGCTACCTTACCAAGCAGATCATTTTTTTCATCCTCAGTAAACGTTACTGCAGGAACTTCTTCATTCGGTTCTGCCGGAACAACTACCGGCTCTTCAACTGGGGCTGCAGGTGTTACTACAGGAGTTTCATCTGAACCAGCCTCTTCCGGAGCTGACTTACATGAGGTAAAAGCTACCATCATAATCAGCAGTAAAGGAAGAATACGGATAATCCGTTTAATCATGTGTCCTCCTATTTAAAAAGAGAATTCCTTCTCTATTATAAAGCTATCGGCAAAAGAATCCCGATTTTTATTATAATCTTCAGAAATATTTTATCTCTTATTCAATGGGAATACTACCCCGTCTGTTTCCATATCATGGTATACTGGGTCTGGAGGCATTATATGGCTGATGATTTTTCTTTTGAAATCAAGGAAACCCTGGGCGTTCTTTCTGAAAACAAGAAAAGCGGCTGGACTACCGAACTTAATCTGGTTTCGTGGGGTGGAAGAGATCCTAAATTTGATATCAGAAGCTGGTCTCCTGACCATCAGAAAATGGGTAAGGGAGTTACCCTTACTGCTGATGACCTGAAAAACCTGAAACTGATTCTGGAAGAAAAAGGGTTCTAAAGCAGAGTATATGGGGCCATTGGTCTGCCCCCCTTCATAAGGATTTCATAAATCAGGGTATCCAGCAGCACATCTTCCAGTGCAGTACCACTGGAACGGATATCCATGTCTGTCTTTGCCAGCAGGGCAACAATGCTGTCTGTCTGCTGGCGGTTCCATAACCGTGCAGCACTCCGGTACTGGGTCTGCATCTTCTTAGAAGAAAACCCGTTGATCTTTAAATCAAAGTCACTGGCAGCAGCTCCATTGATGGCATGCCATACGGCCAGCTTTTTAAAGCAGGAAGCCAGCAGCATGCAGATCTGTACACTGCTGCTTTCCTTTGACTGCCGGATTTTCTGCAGGATGGTAAGGCTGTATTCCAGCCGTTCCTGGGTCGGCTTTGATCCGTCAGCCATGGCAGCAAACAGCGTAAACGGAGATTCAGTACGGTCGTTGGTCAGGATATTTTCTACATCGGCAACCGTTACGCAGTGTCCCTTGGGAAAACAGACAAAGAAACGACTGCATTCCTTGCGGAGTATTTCCGTGTTGTTCTCTACCATTTCCAGAATGGATGACACTGCGTCCTGTTCAATGGAGCAGCCGTTCTTCCGGAAGTAATCCAGAAGCCACTGTTCCTTACGGTTTTCAAACAGTTCCCAGAATACTTTCCGGTTATCTTTGGGAACGATGTTTTCAAGCTTTTTATCTACGCCGTTTTCTTCTGATACCAGAAACAGATAGGCTTCGCTGGGAAGGTTTTTCTCAGCCCCTGCAAGCCAGTTCCTGATCAGGTTGATGTCATCAGCGTTCTTAATCAGCTCTGCATTGCACAGAACAATAAAACGGACTTCTGAAAAAAGACTGCCGTTTTCAAGAAGGGCAACGACATCGCGGACTTCCGTTTCACCGGCATACAGCTTATGTTCGTCCAGTGGCCCCTGTTCCTTCTGAATACGGGTTCTGAATGAGTCGATAGTATCATTTTTCTCACCGGTTTCGGGGCCGGTGTACAGGAAGAGGGGAGAAACAGCCATGCAGAGCGGTCAGCGGTGCTTATTCTTCTTCAAATTTGTTTTCAAACAGCTGGTTGATGGCATCAACAGCAGCCTGGGCATCACTGCCATCAGCCTTAACGGTCAGAACAGTATTGTAGCCGGCAGCCATGGTAATGACACCCATGATTGATTTTGCATTTATCGTAGTGCTGTCCTTTTCAATGAGAATTTCAGAAGCAAATTTATTAGCAGTCTGAGCAATCAGAGCAGCAGGACGTGCATGAATACCTGCACGGTTTTTTACGGTTACCATTTTTTCAGCTGTTGCCATCGTTATCTCCTAAATCAACAATTATTAATACGAATCGTCGCCGCCGTAATAGGCTGACTGAGCTTCGCTGCTTTCAATCCATTTCAATACATTAAGGTTGAAATCCCGTGCAGAATGATATCCCATAGACTTGAGGCGCTCATTCATGGCGGCGGTTTCAATAATAATCGGAACGTTACGTCCCGGTTTTACCGGAATTTCCAGAAGCGGGATGTTCACTCCCAGCATTTCCATGGTCTTCTGGTCTGTTCCCAGACGGTCATAAATCTTGTTGGTGTCCCATTCTTCCAGCTTAACCACCAGCTGGACTTCCTTCTGCTCGCGGATGGCACCGACACCGTAAAGCTGTTCTACGTTGATGATACCCAAACCACGGATTTCCATATGGTGGCTGATAATCTTGTTGGCACCACGGCCCAAAACCGTATTACCGTTTACACACCGTAATTCTACAATATCATCTGCAACAAGGCGATGACCACGTTCTATCAGTTCAAGAGCGGTTTCACTCTTGCCGACACCGGAATCACCGATAAGGATGATGCCGACACCGAATACTTCTACCAGAACACCATGAATAGTCCGTTTCGGTGCAAAAATGTTGGTAAATACACGGAGCAGGCGGGTGGAAAACTCGGTTGACTCAAGGTCGGTACACAGAATGACACAACCAGCTTCTTCTGCAATGTCAGCCACTACCTGTGGAACCGGCAGGGCATGGGTAAATACACAGCAGGGAATTTCATAGGTAAACAGTTTCCTGATGTTATCCAGGTTGCCTTCATCAATCAGTTTGTTCAGATACGCAACTTCACCGCGGCCGAATACCTGGACACGCTGATAGGCAAAGGATTCAAAAAATCCTGATAACGCAAGTCCCGGCCGGTTCAAATCCGGAATAGTAATGGTTCGTACCAATCCTCTGCGGCCATAAGCACACTTTAAGTTCAGGGAGTTGTGCTCTTTCAGGTCCATATCAAGAAGATCAAGAACGGTAAAGTCTTTATCTGCCATACCTTTAAAATATACACAGTCTGAAGTGTTTTCGCAATGAAAAAAACAGCCGGCTCCCACGGAACCGGCTGCCCCTCAGTTATTTCTGGATCTTATCCTTTTCCTTTTTGATCTTGTTATCCAGCATGTCCATCAGTTTGTTCAGACAAGCAGCAAAATCATAGTCATCATTTTCTACGTGAGCCTGAGCCCCCCATTTAAAGTGGACGGTGGCATCGAAAGTGAATTTTTTATCTTCCTTTACTTTTACCGCACAGGTAACGATCAGGTCTTCTGCATATTTGATGCGCTCCAGTTTTTTGTTGATCAGGTCTGTCTGGTCCTGGTCAAGGATAAAACCTACTGCGTTAATTGTTGTTTCCATAATTGCGCCTCCCTAAAGCTGTTTTTTGGAATACGGTGCATCACACCGTCTGTCATTAACATACTACGGGAGGTGTCAGACGGCAAATGAAATCTGCATTCAGCACAAAAAACGGTATATCTTCTTAAAAACCGTAATTCTTGCTATACTTTCTTTACATGGCCCCAAAAAGAAGAAAAGGTACTCTGCCTGTTTCATTTCATACATTACTTCAGACCCTGTATATTACCACCCGCCTGTACGGACAGAATGGACTGGCTGTTGTAGGACAGGCCTGCGCCTTTGGCCTTATGTTTTCGCTGTTTCCCATTATTTTCCTGGTCCTCAGCCTGGCACTGCACCTGGTAAACGGGTACACCCCGGTCGTTGAAAACCTCTATTCCTATGTTGAGCAGTTTTTGTCCCAGGAACAATTTACCGGTCTTGTTTCCGCCGTCATGTCCGTTAAAACCATCGGACTGGCAGAAGTCATTGCCGGTATCGGTATTTTCTGGTTTGCCCGCCGGCTCTTTTTCAACATGATGAGCGGCTACAATAAGATTTTCAAAACCCGTAAGGCCCGGAATGTGTGGACCTCAAGCCTGTGGGGAATGCTGCTGGAAGCCCTGTTCATTATCCTGTGTACCGTTATTCTGGTTGCACTGGTGATGATCCGGTCCATTACCGGTGTTCTTGATGTGACCAAGCTGTTTCCCGATGTCCTTACCTTTATGGATTCCTGGTTCCGTCCCCTGGTTACCAGTTATCTGCCCCGCTCCCTGCTGTTTCTGGTCATCATGTTCTCATACCGCTATTCGCCGGGAACAAAGCCGTCATACAAGCTGTGTGCCTGGACATCGTTCTGTACCGTCATTGCCTTCTGGGGCTTCCAGATCCTCTTTACGGTCTTTACCAACCTGAGCCGCTACAACCTGGTGTACGGCGTGGTAGCCAACGTTATCGTATTCCTGCTGGAAATGGTAACCTTTTTCTATATCTATTTCTTCATGGCCCAGTACATTTTCGTCTACCAGTTCTTTAACGAGCTGCTGCTGGCAGAGCTGTACCTGCTGCCTTCTGCAGAAGAAAAGAAAGGTATGGCATCGGTACGCCGCTGGCTGTTCTACCATGATGCATGGCTCACTACCACCGAACACACCGTTGAGGTTTCTGCCCGTCAGGAAATATACGTAAACGGTCAGGAAGATAATGGTTCTCTGTATTATGTGGCACGGGGAGAAGTTATCATTGAATCATCCAACGGCTATTACGTGGAACAGGGAAAAGGTACCTTCTTTGGAGAAGTATCTGCCATTCTGGAGCGTCCCCGTGAGATGACCGTAATTGCCAAAACCGATGTAACCCTGGTACGCATTGACCGGACCATGTTCGTAAAGATTCTGGAGTCTGACAATCTGGTTACCCGGAAGCTGCTTTCCAAAATGTC
>JAKSTT010000130.1 GCA_024413635.1 Treponemataceae bacterium
CGGCGGATAGTCAGACATACCGGAAGACCTGCTTTTTCCGGAAAATGGCGCAGCGAAAGCCGTTCGTCATAATCAAGGAAATCAACCCGAAGCTCCGCAAGATCAATGTAATTGCGGTAGCGTTCAATCATCTCCAGGTCTTCTTTTAACGTTTTTCCTGTCAGACACAGGCAGACTTTGGTTCTCTGCATTTTTTACATCCCTTTTTCTATCTGCGGTTATGCAGCTTTCTTCTGAAGTTTCTTGATGACTACCAGCATTCCTGCAATGGCAACAATACCCAGAATCCAGGGCAGCACAAAGTTCTTGCAGATACCGGCAACGATATACAGCACGAAGGTGATGGCTGCAACACTGAGAACATACGGCAGCTGGGTGGATACGTGATTTACGTGGTCACACTGGGCACCGGCACTGGCCATAATGGTGGTATCAGAAATAGGTGAACAATGGTCACCGGCAACGGCACCTGCCATACAGGCTGAAATACAGATGATGCGCAGCGGATCGCCGGCTTCAGGGAATACGGCAATACAGATAGGAATCAGAATACCGAAGGTACCCCAGGAAGTTCCGGTTGCAAATGCCAGGAAGCAGGCAATGACAAATACGATGGCTGGCAGGAAGTTCTTCAGGCTGCCGGCACTTCCGGCAACGATTCCAGCTACGTAATCCTTGGCGCCAAGACTATCGGTCATACCTTTCAGGGTCCATGCCAGAGTCAGGATCAGGATGGCAGGAACCATTGCCTTGAATCCGTCAGGAACACAGGCCATGCAGTCTGTAAAATTAAGAACATTGCGGCAAACATACAGAATCAGGGTGAGAATGAGAGCGGCAAAGGAACCGATAACCAGACCAACTGAGGCATCACTGTTGGCAAAGGCATCAATGAAATGATGGTAGGTTTCGCCTTCATCAAAGAATCCGCCGGAATAAATCATACCCAGGGTACAGAAGATAATCAGCACAACGATAGGAAGAACCAGATCTATTACCTTTCCTTTAGGAGCAGGTTCTGCCCGGTGTTCTTCTTTTTCTTCTGCTGCTTTTTCCAGCATGGCAGCAGCCTGCTCGAATTTTGCCATGGCGCCGTAATCCACATTCATCAGGATCATGGCAACAAGCATGAACAGGGTTCCCAAAGCGTAGAAGTTGTATGGAATGGCTTTGCAGAACAATGCCAGACCGTTTTCACCTTCCGTAACAAAGCCGGAAACGGCGGCTGCCCAGGAACTGATTGGTGCGATGATGCAGACCGGAGCAGCAGTGGCATCAATGAGGAATGCCAGCTTTTCCTTTGATACGCCGTACTTGTCGGTAACGGGTTTCATAACGGAACCAACGGTCAGACAGTTGAAGTAGTCATCAATGAAAATCAGGACACCCAGCAGAACGGTTGCCAGCTGAGCGCCGATTTTGGTTTTAATGTGTTTTTTTGCCCAGTTACCAAAAGCCAGTGAACCACCGGCTTTATTCATGAGGGCAACCATGGTACCAAGAATGACCATGAAAACCAGAATACCGGCATTGTAGCTGTCAGACAGCTGGGCAATAAGACCGTCAGAGAATACATGGGTCAGGAAACCGGCAAATCCTGCAGCAGTAGAGATGGCATAGAACACGCCACCCATGACGATACCGATGAACAGGGAAGAATATACTTCCTTTGTGAGCAGAGCCAGGGCAATAGCCACAATGGCAGGTACAAGCGACCAGAACGTACCGATCATTTTTTCACATCCTTATATACAGATTTATCGAGGGGATTGGTAATACCCACTTCGTCCAGAACTTCAAGCACTTCGATAGCGTATTCCAGCTGGTCAAGGCTTCCGGCGGCACAGAATGTTTTCATCTGTTTCAATGCCACAATTGCTTCTGCATTTGTCATAAGGATGCTCCTTTACACTTTATTACTGCACGGTAAATCTGCTGACTTCTTTACCCTGAACAGACAATACCAGGACTGAATAGCGCGGTACTGCATAGGGGATAGTCAGCTGACCACCAGTGTGGTTCATGGTAATCAGGTTATAACCGTCAAAACTGCCGTCTTTCTGCGGTACCTGTACGTCCAGGGAAACACGCAGGGCATAGGCATATTTTGGAAGAGTCGTTTCAAAAATACCGTATACGTTGTTGTTTACGACCTTATCCGGCAGTGCAATTTCAACGTTGGCGGTGGTGTAAATAGGAACGGTACCGTCTTCTGACAGTTCAGTAGCCATACGCTGTTTGACGATGGTACCGGGCTGTTCGTCACCTTCCGGCAGGCGGCTGGTAAAGTTGTAGATAACTTTGTAGCGGCTCCACATAAGCAGTGCATCGTTCAAGGACAGGCCAACCAGCCATGGCATGATGGTGGTTTCATTGGCAGGACCGCTGGAAACAACCAGCTGTACGGTAACCGGACCGTCTACTGAAGTATCTGCCGGAGGATCCTGTTCAAGAATGGTACCGGCGGCAGCTTCATCGGCCTTGTACATAGGAGTATCAGTCAGTTTAATCTGCTGTACGGCAGATCCGGCAAACTGGGTCTGCAGCATGGTGCGCACATCATCAACCTTTAATCCGATGTAATCGCCGACACGGTCTACAATGACACCACGGCTTACAACCAGGTTGATGCGGCGGCCAGCCTTAACGATGGAACTGGCCGGCGGGTTCTGCTCAAGAATCGTGCCCTTTTCTGAAGCGCTGTTAGAGTAGCGAAGGGAGATTTTTGGATACAGTTCCTTTACCTGCATGGAAAGCAGCGCGTCTTCCAGTGACTGTCCGACAACATTTGGAACCAGTACCCGTTCCGGGCTTTTTACAACCCAGAAGAAAACGGCACAGAATACGGCAGCCATAACGACTACGGTAGACAGCACGGTAAACACCAGAGCGCCGGTGTTCTGCTGCAGGGCTTCCATACCTTTGTGATAATCAATTCTCAGTTTTGACCAGGAAATTTTTTTCATTAGTAAGTCCTCCGGTACCGTCTGGTTATCTGCCGCAGACGCTGCCGATGAAGTTTCTGGATCCGTTGAGGAAATCCATATGGGACATGGCTTTTTTAGCCTGCCACTGTAATGTCTGGAGGGCAAGAATACCGTCTCCAGTCTGAATCAATATACCGTCTTTTTTTGAGACACCCAGCACTTTTCCCGGGATTGCATCTGACAGGTCTGCACCACAGGCAGCGGCGTCACCGGTAAAAATCACTGCTTTGTGCACCCGAAGCTGCAATCCGTTATTCACCGTCCAGCACAGCGGCCAGGAATAGAACGCACGGATCTGGGCATCAATGTCTGCTGCAGACCGGCTCCAGTCAATGCAGCCGTCTTCCTTTTTCAGCATTTCGCAGTAACTGCTGCCGGTTGCAGCCTGCGGCGTTGCCGTGGCACTACCGTCAGCAATCTGCTGCAGTACCTGAACAATCAGTGCTGCACCCTGGGATGCTGCAGTATCCAGAAGGCTTTCTGCTGTTTCAGTGCCGTTCAACGGCAGTTTTGTCTGCAGCAGGATGTCACCGGTATCCATTTCAAGGGCAACCTTCTGGATGGTGATGCCGGTTTCAGCCTCACGGTTCAGAATGGCAGCCTGGGCCGGAGCACAGCCGCGGTATTTCGGCAGCAGTGACGGATGCAGGTTGATGCCGCCAAGAGGAAACAGCTCCATAAACTTAGGGCCGAATATGCGGCCGTAGGCAAAGCACACCAGGATATCAGGGTGCAGGGCAGCAACGGCTTCGCGGGCTTCTGCCTTTAAGGTTTCCGGGGTCAGCAGGGTAAGGCCGCGGTTAATGGCAACCTGCCCTACATCAGTAGGGGTCAGATCTCCGTGGCGGCCCTTTGCCGTAGGCGGATTGGTGAGTACCCCTGCAATTTCAAAACCGGCAGGCAGTGTATCACACAAGTCATTGAGAACCGTTGCTGAGATGTCCGGACTGCCGGCATAGAGAATACGCATCAGTCGCTGATCCTTTTGGCGTTGATGCGGGCAATTTTAGCTTCTTTTTTTGCTTTGGCAGCTTCTTTCTGCTTGCGGCGTTCTTCACGGCGCTTACATTTTTCAACTGCTTTTTCGGCAAATTCCGGATCTCCGCGGTCAATGTACATAACACCATCCAGATGGTCATATTCATGCTGGATTACGCGGGCCAGAAAGCCGTCTGCTTCAATAGTAAACGGCTTGCCTTTTTCGTTCAGTGCCTGCACGGTAATTTTTGCAGGACGTACGATTTTTTCGTACAGTTTTGGAATGGAAAGGCAGCCTTCTTCGTATTCACACAGTTCTTCAGAAGTAGCAATAATCTGGGGGTTAATGAAAACTCTCTTAACATCATCGTCGCCCACACAGACAAAGTAGCGCTCGTTAATGCCTACCTGTGGGGCTGCAAGTCCTACGCCTTCTGCAGCAAACATCAGTTCAAACATTTCTTCAATGTTCTGCTGGAGTTCCGGAGTAATTTCCTTTACCGGTTCTGATTTCTGACGCAGTCTTTCATCGCCTAAAATAACAATTTCCATGGTCTCATAGTATCTGAATACTGCCAAATCTTCAATTAGTACAAGGGGGTATAGACTGGCTTTGTTTCTATTTATAAAAACAAAATATACCCATTCTCTTGACCTATCTATAAAAAAATTGCTATTAATTACGTATGCAGAATGAAACATCAAACACCGCACTCATTGCAGAATTTGTTGAACAGAACATTCAGGACGCAATGAAAACACTCTTCTCAAGCTCTGATATTGGAGCACAGAAGGCAGCCGCTGCAGAAATTGCTCAGTTTTTTGGTGCCTCTGCAACTATCAAGAACGCGCTTGAAGAATCAGACACAACCGAACAGGAACAGAAACTGATTTCCAGTTTCCACAACAACCTGACCCTTCTTGTTCAGAAAACCTGGGTTGAAAAAGACGACATTACCTTAAAAGAACAGGTAATCTACCGTCTGGACAATCTGTGCAAAGCACTCAACCCGGACAACTACAACACTTCATACGCAGAAATTGTTCCCATGCTGAAAGACGCCGTGTACCTGATGTTTGGTGCACAGGCTCAGAAAGACGACTTTACTGAATACGCATTCCGCATTGATCCCGGTTTTGGTGTATTCTGGTGGTACATTACCTGTCTGCCGGAAGAATCACCCGCTACCTCAATGGAAGCAAAAATCAAACTGCTCCCCGGATTCGTGTTCATGTCAAACTTCTAATTAACCGTGTGTACACTTGGTGTGGCAAAAACCGTACTGGTGCGCACACCAAGGGGACACCATGACACTTGAACCTGTATTCCTTTCACTGAGAGAAGGTGCGCGTAAACTTGCCGCACTGAACGCCCGTCAGAAAAACGAGGCTCTCCTTTCCGTAAAAAAATCTCTTTTAGAACATCAGGATGCTGTCCTTGCCGCCAATGCCATTGATGTGGCAGCAGCCCGCGAAAAAGGTACGAAAGAAAGCCTTATAGACCGGCTTTCGCTGAATCCCCAGCGCTGGCAGAGCATTGTTGGCTGCATTGATACCGTTATTGCCCAGACTGACCCGGTTGGTCAGGTTGTTGCCGGCTGGAATACCGTTCACGGCCTTTCTATCCGCCAGGTCCGGGTACCACTGGGAGTTGCCGCCATCATTTATGAATCACGGCCAAACGTTACCGTTGACGCCTTTGCCCTGGCATTCAAAAGCGGAAACGCCATCCTGCTGCGCGGTTCATCTTCTGCCCTGAACAGCAACAAAGCCATTGTTGAAGCCATCAAGGCAGGACTTGCAGCCTGTGCTGATACGGGTTGCGGCATTCCTGAAGCCGTAGAACTGGCCCAGAGCGGTCAGCGGGATGAAGTTACCGAAATTCTTACCGCCAAAGGCTATATCGATGTTGCCCTGCCCCGCGGAAATGCACCGCTGATCAAAATGGTATGTGAAACCGCAACGGTTCCTGTCATTGAAACCGGCAGCGGTATCTGCCACCTGTATATTGATGACAGTGCCGATATCGAACGGGCCGTAAACATTGCCGAAAACGCAAAACTGCAGCGCCCCGGTGTCTGCAACGCCATTGAAGTATGTCTGGTTAACCGGGCCGTCCTGGGTGAATTTATACCAAAACTGGCAGAACGGTTTGCCGGCCGTGCCCAGTTCCGCTGTGACCCTGAATCGCTTGTTTTCATGCAGGGATGTCCTGCTGCAGAGGGGCATGTCATTGCCGCCGGTGACGATGATTTTGATACCGAATTCCTTGATAACATTCTGGCCATTAAGACCGTTGGCAGCGTAGAAGAAGCCACTGCACACATCAACGCCCACAATACAAAACATTCAGAAAGCATTGTGACCAGCGACACTGCCCATGCCCGGTATTTCCAGGCAACTGTTGATGCCGCCTGTGTATACGTAAATGCCAGCACCCGTTTTACTGACGGCGAAATGTTCGGCTATGGCGCAGAACTGGGCATCAGTACCCAGAAAATGCACGTTCGCGGTCCTATGGGACTTACTGCCCTGACTACCGTAAAATATCTGATTGATGGAGATGGTCAGGTACGCTGACCCATGGAGATTAAAAAAATGGATACGTTAACAGAAACCGTTGC
>JAKSTT010000131.1 GCA_024413635.1 Treponemataceae bacterium
ACAAATTTTGCAGAACAAACCTCTGTAAGTTTTGAATCACTGGCATGGACATGCATTGCTTCGATGATACAATGCTCGGTGTAATAGAGATAATAACCACAAACTTTATATGGGTAATACTTAGGCATGTTCATGCCTCCATAAATTCTTTATCTTTAGCCCAAATTTTTTGTACGATAGTCTGCTCAATTTCATCCATATTTGATTCAAGCATTTTGCCATCTTCTGAAATGAGTATGGCACGGTTAGGATTAAACAGATTTAGAACACTTATACCGTTCTCTTTTTTTGTAAAGGCGTATCCATCAACAATCATATCTGCGTTAGCTGCAATTTCCGCAATTTTTTCTTCAGGCATATCGTACCTCCACTTTTTTAATTGGTTTAAAAAAAACTTCTGGCGTCATATAAAGATTTTCCAAAATTGGTTCCAAATCAATGTAATCTTCCTGTTCTGGTTTATCTTTATTTTTTTTAACGACAACAAGATAACCGTTATTCCATTCCTTTACAGAAATATATTTTTCAAGATTTTTTGAGGTCAAAAAAGTAATTTTTGTATTCCCAAAAGAGAAAATCGAATATTCACCATCATTATATAAATAAGCAGTAGAGTTATTCATGTTTTCCTCCCGAATAGAACAACAATGACAGTTTCTAATAATCAACAACCGTACAAAATCCTTATAGCAATATAACACAGTTTTTTTAATCAATAAATAAGTTACATTACTATAACTCATATCGGATGAAGACCACCTTACCGAGTTTTGCAGGCAAAATTTGTAAAATTTACAGCGAGAACACTACGGTAAAGGTGCTGCCTTCGCCTTCCTTGCTGGTAAGGAGAATCTGGGCGTTGTGGTATTTTGCCGCGTGTTTTACGATGCTTAATCCAAGACCGGTTCCCCCCAGCTGCCGGGAGCGGCTTTTATCGATACGGTAGAACCGCTCAAAAATCCGCTCCTTTTCGCGCTCTGGAATTCCGATACCCGTATCCTGTACCGTCAGCACCACCGTGTGGCTTGCCATCATGTTTTCAATCTTTACGGCTACCAGACCATTGTCCCGGTTGTATTTTATGGCATTGTCGATCAGGTTGTAGATCATTTCATAAATAACCGGCCGTACCCCGTTTATAAGCCCCGTATCACCGGATAGCGTCAGTTCTATCTGTTTCTTTGCCGCAACAGGCGTCAGGGTTTCTATGGCTTCTTCTGCAATTTCCTTAAGGCTTAAAGCTTCTTTTTCCAGCGAAATGGATTTTTCATCCAGCTTTGAAAGCTTTATGATGTCGTTTACCAGGGTAATCATGCGCTGGCTTTCTTCGTAGATGGTCAGGGCAAAATCCTTTGTTGTCTGAGCATCGGTGCCACCCTGGCCGAGAATTTCTGCAAAGCCGCTGATTGAAGTAAGGGGAGTCTTCAGTTCGTGGCTCACATTTGCCGTAAACTGCTGCCGCAGTTCTTCCCGCTGTGATTTTTCAAAGTTTTCTTCGGCAATGCGGCGGGTAAAGGGCTTCAGTTCATCGTATACTTCAGTAGCCTCAGGATTTTCAAGGTCAATGCGGTTAAGGGGTTCTGTAATCCGTTTTGAAAGCAGGCTTGCAGCAATACCGGAAAATGCCATGGCGATAACCAGCAT
This sequence comes from Treponemataceae bacterium, assembly GCA_024413635.1. Lineage (GTDB taxonomy): Bacteria > Spirochaetota > Spirochaetia > Treponematales > Treponemataceae > Treponema_I. The sequence continues at coordinate 1,645 of JAKSTT010000131.1, forward strand.
GATAAGCAGTATCTGGCTCATACCCAGAACCAGAACACCTACCGTGTGCTGATTACATGAAATACGGAGAATGTCGCCGGTATCAAGTTCTTTTGCAAAGTACAGGGTTTTTTCCAGCATGGTAGAAGAATAGCGGCTTGAAGTGCTCACTCCCTGTTCTTTTGCCTTCAGGAATTCCGAACGCAGGGCATGGTTTTCCAGGGTAGCGGCATTTACCGTATTGTCATAAAAAACAGTGCCGTCAGGGTGAATCAGGGTAATGCGGTTTTTGGTCTTCAGGTGTGTCAGCCGCTGCAGGTCTGAGGAACCTTCTGAAACATCATAGACTTCCAGCAGTACGCTTTCAGTTTTCAGTTCTTCAAAAAGCTGTTTTTCAAAATAGCCGTACATGTTGGAAATAAAAAGACAGGCGCAGATAAAATACACCAGGACGCCGGCAAAAAAAGTAGAAAGAAAAATACTGAATGTCAGGGATTTGTGTTTCATGTCAGTTCACCTTGTATCCAACGCCCCGGATAGTTTCTATTACGTCACCGGCGCTTTCCAGTTTCTGCCGCAGTGTCCTGATATGCACATCAACGGTGCGGCTTTCGATATCGGCATCAATTTTCCATACGGCATCCAGCAGCTGTTCCCGGGTCAGGACATTTCCCCGGTTCTGCAGCAGCAGGGTAAGCACATCAAATTCCTTAACCGTAAGGAACACCTGCTTGCCATCGGCGTATACCGTATGACGGGTTACATCAATCTTCAGCCGGTCGTTTTCAATAATCTGGGATTCTTCATCCTGCTTTTCGTACCGGCGGAGGACGGCCTTTATCCGTGAAAACAAGGCCATCATGCCAAAGGGTTTTGTCACGTAGTCATCGGCTCCTGCATCAAGACCGGTTACCACATCGTATTCCGTATCCTTTGCCGTCAGCATGATGACGGGAATTGTTTTATAGTCAGGGGTTTGCCGTATCTTTTTCAGAACGGAAATGCCGTCTTCTTCCGGCAGCATAATGTCTAAAAGAATCAGTGATGGGCGGCTGGCTTTCAGTTCCTGCCACAGTTCTGAGGGCCGTTCAAAGCCGGTACACTCATAGCCCTGGGTGTTCAGCGTGTAGGCAATCAGCTTCCGTATATTGGCATCGTCTTCAAGAATAAAAATCATATACCTAGTTATAAACCACGGTGGTAAAAAGACAATGGCAGAATTGTTAAATCTGTGTAAAAAAACAAAATGAAAACATCATTGACTTTTGTATTTGAGAGTCCTACACTTTTTATATGCCTGACAGAAAAAGATCATTTAAGAATATTGTGCTGTTTGCCGGCTTACCAAAAAATGAATTCAAAAAAGCCGCTCCTGAGTTTCAGCGCCTGAATACCTCGCAGTTACGCCTTTTCTCAATCATTACCATTGTCTATCTGGCAGTGCTTTTCCTTTCTACTTTCCAGAACTCCGTTTCAATCCTGAACCGTAACATTTATATTGTTTCCACAGCCCTGTGCGTTCTGGTACTGTCGCTGTCCTACATGAAGTTTTTCTGCAACCAGCGGGCTATCATCATTCTGGTATACGTGTTCCTTGCTACGATTTTTTCCCTGGGCATCGGTATCGGTGCTACCCAGCATACCCAGCCTTCCGGAGCCTTTCTGGTATTCATCATGACAGCACCCCTGCTGTTCTACGATAAGCCATACCGCGTCGGTATCCTGATTCTGCTGTACACCATTCTGTTTCTCATGGTATCCATATATACCAAGACGCCTGAAGCAACAGATACCGATATGCTGAACGGTATCTGTTTCGGCACGCTGAGTCTGGTACTGAATACGGCCAACCTGAGCCTTCGCTGCGAAAGGGTATGGTATGGCAGCAAGATGCGTGCCATGGCAGAAACTGATACCCTTACCAGACTGAAAAACCGTAATTCCTTTGAACACAGTTACCGGGAGTATGCAGAAAAGGCAAAGAACAACGTTATCTGCATTTTTGCCGATGTTAATGGTCTGCACGACCTGAACAATACGGAAGGGCATGAAGCCGGTGACCAGATGCTGCAGTTTATTGCCGTGCAGCTTCTTGCGGAGTTTGGCCCGGATGATACGTACCGTATGGGTGGTGATGAATACGTGGTCATGCTCCGTGATCAGGATGAAGAGGTAACACGGAAACGGATTGAGCGGGTCATGAAGGTTATTGAAGACCACCAGTACCATATTTCTGTCGGTATTGCCAGTTTCCCTGCAGCCGGCATTGATATGGATGCCCTGATTAAGGCTGCAGATAAAAAGATGTATGAGGCAAAACGCCAGTACTACCATGATACCGGCAAAGACCGGAGAAAGCGTTAGTACTCCTTATTTTGCTTTGCGGCCTGATTCTTCCAGTTCTTTTTCAAAGGCTTCCGGGTTTTTCAGGTAGTAGTCCTGATGGTACGTTTCAGCTTCGTAAAAGTTACGGAATGCTTCCAGGGCTATGTATACTTTCTTGCCGGAACTGGCTTCCAGCTCTGCAATTTTCTTCTCAGCAATTTCTTTTTCTTTCTGGCAGGTGTAGTAGATGGCAAGGGTATAGGAATGTCCCCGGTCAATGAACTGGCCGTCTTTATCAAAAGGGTCTACATTGGCAAGAAAAATATCAACCAGTTTTTCGTAGCTTACTTTTGCAGGATCATACTCAACGGCAATGGTTTCCCGGTGGGAAGTCTTCTGCTTTTTTACGTCCATGTAGGTAGGGTTTACTTCACTGCCGCCGGAATAGCCGCACAGTGATTTTTTTGCCTTGTACAGTTTAAAGATAGGGGTAATGCACCAGAAACAGCCGCCGGCAAAATAGGAAACCTGCAGGTGTTCGTTGGCTTCACGTTCTGCCTGTACTGCATCGGTCAGGTGTGCACTCAGGTTTGCATGTACTACCAGAGTCCGGTCTTTGGTAATCTTCCATTCGTGGATGCCGGTATCTGTGGTGCCGAAAAAGGTAGTGCTGCCTATTGGCGCTCCAGTCAGTTCCTGATAAAGCTCATTGATCATGCCGCCATGGGTTACGATGGCAACACAGCAGTCATCCCCTGCATCCGTATGGGCATCAATAATCCGGTGAAGAACGCCGGAAGCCCGTTCCCGGAAACTTTCTTTGTCCTCAATGCCGTATTTGGCAGGATTGGTATCAGCATCAGGGTAGTTTTTCTCGATGTATCCAAAAGCGTGACCGGCAAGCATACCGTTGTTCCATTCCATCAGGTCATCGTCATAGGTTATGTCAGCACCGGTGGCGGCAGAAAGTTTTTCCGCAACACCCTGAGTACGGCGCAGCGGACTTGCGTAGATTTTCTGCACGTTCCAGTGCTGCTGTATGTATTCACTGAGCAGATCTGCTTCTTTTTCCCCCACATCGGTTAACGAAAAGTCGGCCCTTCCTTCGTGAATTTTCAGGATATCGGCTTCTGACTGGCCGTGTCTGATGATAAGCAGTGTCATATCAATTACCTTTTGAAGTGTTTATGTATGCGTAACCAAAGTTGATAGGCGGAGATGTTACAGAAATATACACAAAATCGTCCTGACTGTCATTCAGTGCAATGGATTTCCTCTGTTCTTTTTGATTTCGCTCCGGATTCTCTTTGCCGCCAGCCGCCGTTCTTTACTTGCTCGGGTGGGCTTCGTCTTAATCCGTTTCCGCGGTACCATCAGTGATTGCACTATCCGGTTTTCCATCCGGGCCAGTGCAATCTCCCGGTTCATTTCCTGATACCGTTCGTCATCGGCATCCAGATACAGACAGTCCTCTTTGTTGAGCATTGCTGCAAGTTTTACACGGAGCGTTGCCTGTTCTGCTTCAGTGATGCCTCCAATGGCAGTAACCGGAAGGGAAGCGTGGACCTTGGTATTCACCTTGTTTACGTTCTGTCCCCCGTTGCCACCACTCCGGGCAAAAGTCAGCTGGGTATGTTCAATAACTGACTGGTGCAGTAGTGCTCTGTTCATAATTCCGGGTTTACATACCGGTTCCGCTTTTTGGTGGCAGAACCGTACTGAATGGCTTCTTTTGGACACCGGTTGATGCAGGCACTGCATTTTGAACAGGTGTCTTTTGTCCACTCCGGTTTGCCATTCTGTAACTGGATAACCTGCTGGGGGCAGATACGCTGGCACAGACCGCAGCCAACACAGTTTTCGTTTGCATAGAACTTTGCCGTTTTGTTACTCAGTTTATATCCGGCTCCCACCATGCGTGAGAGTATCGTACTGTTGCCGGTTTTTTTTGACTTGCGCTCTGCCACATCACCGGCAATTTCTGCCAGCCGTTTTTCTGCTGCATCAAGCCGTGGCTGCGCCTTGCTGACCGGTGGAATCTGATAAAACAGCATGGAATTATCCGGCATAAGAAGATCCGTTACGTAATTCAGTGTAAGGCCACGGGATGCCAGCAGTTTTTTCAGCACACTGCCAGCCTGGCAGATGCCGCCGCCACAGGTAATGACGGCATACACATAGGATGCATTGTGTACTGTCAGTTTTTCAACAAATTCCGCAATAACTGCCGGTACCGTGTAAAAATACACGGGAAACACCAGTCCCACAGCTTCCCCATCACCGGCAGTAAACTGATATCTGCCTTCTTTCAGGCAATCTGCAATGTTTATGAGTTCTTCGCCATCAGTAAGCAGCCGTTTCGCTGCAAAAAGTGAATTTCCGGTTCCGGTAAAGTAAAAAATCATGGGGTACCTCTACTACTTATTTTGAGTATAGACGATAATGTGCGTAAATGAAAACGATACTCTTGATGCGCCA
>JAKSTT010000132.1 GCA_024413635.1 Treponemataceae bacterium
ATAGCATTTTTATGCATAAAGTTCAACACACACGGGGATAAAAAAAGGAGGCTTCGACAAGCTCAGCCAGCCGGCAGTTGTTCAGCCTCCTTTATTAGGACCTTACAGTGTCACCCGCTGCTTACGCAGGGTTAACCAGGCAAGTACAGAAAGAACTACAGCTACACCGGCACAGATAAGCCACTCACCGGCAGAGTTGGACGTAATCATTCTGTAGAGCGTTTCATACACCACACCACGAGATGATTTTTCCACCTTCATGTTGATGAAGTTCGGTACCTGACAGAGTAACAGTGCCAGGGCGTAGAAAACCCACCACACTTTTCTACCCCAGCGGAGACTTGCACCTGCAACAAGGACTGCAATGCCTGATTCTACCAGATATACAGGCCCCATACCCCAGGCAATTTTCCCGATGGATTCATAAATGTTCAGTTCATCTTCCGGCAGATGCAGCAAGGTGGTGTACACAAAATCTTCAACATGCACATTGATGATACCGGCAAAGAAGAACATGATGACAGAAATCAGCATGTATGCTGCATATTCAACAACAATCTTTTTTCTGGTAGCACCCATGCTCAGCAGCAGGTCAAACTTAGTCTGCAGAAGCATGGAACCATACAGAATAATCATGAAGAAAGAAGCGAACATAATCATCAGAGTTCCCACAGGGAATCCGGTCATATCATTAGCAAAGAAACCGATGATTCCTACCATGATCAGACCAAGAGCGCTGGCCCCAAGAATTGCCCAGAGGTTATTCAGTAACTGTCTTTTATACAGTGCAAAAAAATCAGCAATATGTTTCATTTTCTTTTCCTTTTCCGGCAACCTGTTACAGGCTTACCCGATAGTTTTTCAGCAGATGATGAATCCAGAAAGATCCTGCAAGATACAGAACAAGTACCACTGATCCACTGCCAGTCAGAAGTTTCCAGTTGCCGAACAGGTCATCAATACAGATGACTACCGCAAATATTCCTCCGATAACCAGAATCACCCCAGCAAAAATGGTAGCCATGGTAATCCAGGAAGCACTGCGGCCTTCAGTCAGGATAGTCACAGCACAACCAAGCTGGCTGATGGCCAGAGGGGCAAGACAGAGCACCACACCGACACATACGGACCACAGCGGATGTGCCAGTAAACCTGCATACACTGGTTCAGAAGTTGACCCTGGAACGATTCCGAATATCATGACAGCAAGTGCCGTTATGGTTACTGCCAGCTGAATGAACAGCCCCAGCTGCATGTTGAAGAACACATCCTTACGGCGTTCACCGTAGGAAATGCACAGGGGAATCTGGCGCTGAGCAGAATCAAGGGCAAAGCGGCACAGAAATGCAAATACCATGATGCAGTAATACATGGTGCCAGCAGCTACACAGTTTCTAAGCAACTGGAATCCGGTTCCCAACTGGCCTGCTTCCAACTGCATCCAGCCCATAAGGATGCTGTATACCAGACTTCCTAATACAGACAGGGATACCGTTTTTGACGATTCACGTACCCAATACAGTATTGAACGGTTTTTCATTTTGTATCTCTCCACACTTTTAGATTACAGCAGGCTCTCAGCACCGCAGCGGGCTACAAACAGCTGCTGCAGGGTTGGTTTAGTAACGGTCAGGTCAGTGCTGTCTGCCAGTGACTGGCCTTCGTTCAGAAGAACGGTAACAGTCTTGGAGCGACCGGAAACATGGTCACCAAAGTGTTCAAAACCAGCGGTTGCTGCGTCAACGGTTTCTGCAAGTCCGCTGACAGTGTAGGCACGGTCCAGCAGGTCAGCAGTATTTTCCTGCATGATGACAGAACCTTTATCAATCATGATAACGTCTTCAAACACGTTGGAAGCTTCATCAATAATATGGGTACTGATGACAAAGCAGCGGCCGGTAGCAGTATTTTCATCAATGACCATGCGGTAGAACTGGTCGCGGACAACAACATCAAGGCCGGCAACCGGTTCATCCATAAAAGTAAAGTCAGCTTTACTGGCCATGGCAATAATGATGGTTACCATGCTGAGCATACCTTTTGAAAGTTTTGACAGCTTCTTTTTGGTATCAAGACCAAAGGCCTCTACCAGTTTGTCTGCCATTTCTGAATCCCAGTGTGCATAGTGGCGGGCTGCTACATCAAGGTAGGCCTTAACTTTCATGGCAGCAATGTAGTTCTGCTGACCGCCGTTGTTGATTTCCCGAGAGAAACAGATATGGTCCAGACCTTCACGGTTTTCCCATACGGTAGTATCACATACGGTTACTTCGCCGCTGGTTGCCGGGTTCTGGGCGCTCAGAATGGAAAGCAAAGTTGTCTTACCGGCACCATTGCGTCCGATAAGTCCATAAATCTTTCCTTTCTCAAAGGTCAGGGTAATTGGGTTCAGAACGGTTTTCTTACCGTACATTTTTGTTACATTTTTACAGAGTAAAGCGTCCATTTTTCTCTCCTGTTTCTTTAGTCTTCTGCTTTTTGAATCATCTGAATTACCTCTTCACGGGTAATTCCCAAACTTTTAGCCTCTTTCAGAAGGCCTGCTACAAATGTTGAAAGAAACTCGCCTTTACGGCGGTTCAGAATAATCTCTTTTGCACCCGTTGCTACAAACATGCCGATTCCCCGCTTTTTATAGAGGATTCCCTGGTCAACCAGGATATTGATGCCCTTTGCTGCGGTTGCCGGATTAATGGCCAGCGTCCGCGCAAACTCATTGGTACTGGGGACCTGTTCTTCTTCCAGTATGATGTCCCGCAGAATGTCGTTTTCAATCCGTTCTGCAATCTGCAGGTAGATTGATTTCTCTTCTGATAGCACATTACCTCCTTACTTCTGTGGTTCATTACTTATGTAACTAACCTAACATATCCTAAACGCACTGTCAACACTTTTTTTTGCATTTGAGATATACTGCTGTCTATGACCCGACTACAAAAGCTGATTATTTCCAGACTGGATTCAGTTAACCTGCGGCAGAAGCTGAACATGGTTCAGGTTTTCTGCGTTATTCTTCCCCTGCTCATTACCGACAGCCTGCTCATGTTTTCCATGATCCGTACTGAAACCCGTGCCAATATTGACCAGATCCAGAAAACCGCAGATTCGGTGTCATACACCCTGACAGATTCCTTTGACTACCCTATCCATCTGGCCAACAATATTTACAATAACCGTTACGTCAATGAATTCATAACCCAGCAGCATGAAGACCCCCTGGAATACTACCAGAACCAGCTGAAGTTCATGCGGGAATCCCTGTTTGAAACGGTCCTTGCAAAACACAGTTTCAGAGCCACCATCTATGCGGACAACGATTCCATCCTGAACGGCGGTAATTTCTACCGGCTTTCTTCCCTTGACGACGACAGCTGGTACCAATCCTTTGACCGGAACCGTACTTTTTATATTTTTGATGAGTTTCATTTCAACTTCAGCCAGTCAAAACGTCTGGTTTCCATTGCCCGCTTTCTAGACTTCTTTGACAAGTCAGACCGTTCCGTACTCCGCATAGACCTGGATTATCCGGCACTGGTACGGACCATTCAAAAGGCAAATTATGAATCAGACATATATGTGGTAAGTAACGGACAGGTTATCCTCACCAATGCCGGCGAAACCAACAGCAATATCGATTTTGAACCCTTTGATCCGCAGCTGGCAAAAGAGGCAGCCCTGCATCAAACCCTGGATATCTACGGAACCATCTGGGATATCTATGTCATGCCCATTCCCCTTTCCGTTTCCCGCGGCATTACCCGGAATGCACCCCTTTTTGCCATTCTGGTATTCATTAACCTGCTTCTGCCCTTTGCCATGACCCGCCTTATCAATCAATCCTTCATCCTTCGTCTTGATAAACTGGAAGAAACCGTAAGTAGAGGAGCCAACACCGACGGAACTCTGCCTGAAGTTGCCGATATTGAAGGCAGTGATGAAATTTCCCGGCTTATGCGCAGCTACAACAACATGGCTATCCGTATGAATACCATGATTGAAAACGAATACATCCAGAAACTGAAGCAGCAGGACTCCAACCTGGCACGGCAGAAAGCCGAACTGCAGGCGCTGCACAGCCAGATTAACCCCCACTTTCTGTTTAACGCACTGGAAAGCATCCGCATGCATTCCGTCCTGAAAAATGAGCTGGAAACGGCTGACATGGTAGAAAAACTTGCGCTGATGGAACGGCAGAATGTAGAATGGGGGAACGACAGCGTTAAGATCCGTGATGAACTGAGCTTTATCGATGCCTATCTTGAATTGCAGCGGTACCGGTTTGGCGATAAACTGCAGTACCGTATTGATATAGCTGATGACTGCTATGATTTCAGGGTTCCAAAACTGGCACTGGTTACCTTCATTGAGAACGCCTGTATTCACGGTATGGAACAGAAAAGTACCAGCACCTGGATTTTTCTGCGGGTATACACCGATGAAAATGACTTCATCATGGAGATTGAAGATACCGGAAAAGGCATGAGCGCAGAAAAATGCTATGACCTGGAACGGGAACTGGTACAGGTAACCATGGATACCATCCAGTCACGTACGGGCAGTATCGGATTGCTGAATACGGCACTGCGGCTCAATATCTTTTTTGAAGAACAGGTATCCTATACCATCGAAAGTGAAGAAGGGTCCGGTACCATGGTTACCCTGAAAATTCCACTTTTCACGGCTGACCTGATGAAACTGCTGTCATAACGGGGGATTGCAATGATTAAAGTACTGCTTGTAGACGACGAACCATTTATCCTTGAAGGCTTAAGCCGCGTCATCAACTGGGAATCAGAAGGTTTCCAGGTAGTGCAGAAATGTACCTCTCCCCTTGCCGCCCTGGACTTCATCAAGACGACGCCCGTTGACCTGGTCATTGCTGATATCCGCATGCCGGAAATGACCGGTCTTGAACTGCTGGAAAAGGTCCGCAAGGAACTGAAAAAAGATACCTGGTTCATCATCCTTTCCGGCTACAATGATTTCAGCTACGCGCGGACCGCCATGCAGTACCAGTGTCTTGATTACCTGTGCAAACCCATCAATACCCAGGAATTGCTTGATGCCTTAAAAAAGGCCCGTACCCTTGATGCCCAGAAACAGCAGGAAGAAGAAAAAGACAGCCGGTACCAGCAGGAATCCTTTACCAGAAACATTATTCCCCTGCTGTACGGTCAGTATGATGCAGCAAACATCCAGTCCGTAACCAGTCAGGTAGGAAACTGCCCCAACTGCCGGTACGTATCCATTGAACTTAACACGGCATCTCCGGCATGTGCAAACCTTTCTGACTCACAGAAACTGGCACACCTGAAAAAACTGTACGATACCGTTGCCGCCATATTTCCCCAGGACACCCTCCGTATCCTGAACCGTATGTTTGTGTCTACCGGCAGCTATGATATCGGCATCGTACTGAACAGCGACATGATTTGCCGCAGTACCCTGGAAAATCCGGATACCGGGGCAATGGACGAGGCTCTGTTCCTGAAGAAACTGCGGGAACACCTGCTCAATACCAGTGACATTCCACTGTTTTTCTTTGTGGGAAACGTTGCAGAAAGTATTGAAACCATCAATAAATCCGTACGGAGCATTACCGTCAGCAGAAGTATTTCCAATATGGATGCACTGACCCAGCATACGCCCGATGACAGCAGTCTGAACCTTGAAGAAAACCGCATTGCCAAAAGCGAGGCAGATGCCCTTATTACTGCCGTAGAACAGAATAATAAAGCTGAAATTACTGAAAGTGCCCGGCACCTGCTGAATTCCATGGAGCGGGCTGAATTTGCCAATGCAAACCTGCTGATCAGCTATATTTTCTACCGGCTGATGCATCTTGCCTATGAACTTGACCAGAACATCAACCAGACAGAGATTTTTGAAAGCATTACCCAGAATGCCCTGGAAGAACTGTTCCTGGAAGAAAACGCCCGTAACATTGAACTGTTCCTGCAGGAATATGCCTCATACCTGGCCCAGTTACGGGGTAACCAGGCAAAAGGCCTTCTGGCTACCATTGAAAATGACATGCGGCAGAATTACCGTGAAAACATTACCCTGAAGGAATTAAGCCAGAAATACTTCATCAATGCCGCCTATCTGGGACAGATTTTCCGCAAGCAGTTCAATGAGTCTTTCAAGGACCATTTAAACAGAATCCGTTCTGAAAAAGCCTGTGACCTGCTTATCAAAACGGATTTACGTATTTATGAAATTGCTGAAGAAGTGGGATACAAGGACCTGGATTACTTTATCGAAAAGTTCATCAGCTTTTACGGCATAACCCC
>JAKSTT010000133.1 GCA_024413635.1 Treponemataceae bacterium
GCCATGAAAATTCTTCTGGCAGCCATCAATGCCCGCTACAACCACACCAATCTGGCAGTGCGTTCCCTTTCACTGTATGCTCAGGCCCGCGGCGTTTCACCCGATGCCATTACCTTTGGCGAATGGACCATCAATCAGAGTGAAGGCGAAATACTCAGAGGCATTGCGTCCCACCAGCCGGACATGGTGCTGTTTTCAACCTACATCTGGAACGGCGCCATGGTACGGAAGCTGCTGCAGGACATAAAGAAGGTTCTTCCTGACATAACGGTGGGAGCCGGCGGACCGGAAGCCGGCTTTTATCCCGAAGGCTATCTGAAGGATTTTCCTGACCTGGATTTCGTCATGACCGGTGAAGGCGAAGAAACGGTACGGGAACTGGCAGAAGGCAAAGACTTTCACCAGGTGCAGGGTATCTTTTACCGCCACGAATGTGATATGGGATTCTGTGAGTTTACGGGGGACCGCCCCTTGCTCTGTAATCTGGATGAACTGCCATTTCCCTATCCGGAAATTACGGATCCTGACAACCGCATTTACTACTATGAATCTGCCCGCGGCTGCCCCTTCAGCTGTGCCTACTGCATGTCATCCCTTGATAAGCGGGTACGCTTTCTTTCCCTGGAGCGGGTGTACAAAGACCTGCAGACTTTTATCGATGCGGGAGTCCGCCTGGTAAAATTCGTAGACCGTACCTACAACCTGAATGAAGACCGGTATATCGCCATCTGGCAGTATATTCTGGACCACCATGCTGATAACGGCCACAAAACCATGTTCCACTTTGAAATAGAAGCCGAATACCTGAGTGACCGGGCACTGGAATTCCTGCAGCAGGTACCGAAAGGCGTCATGCAGTTTGAAATCGGAGTCCAGTCATCCCATGCCGAAACGCTGAAAGCCGTAGGCCGATCCCCGGAAACGGCAAAACTGGCAGAAAACATCAGCCGGATACCACGCACCATCCACACCCACCTGGATCTGATAGCAGGCCTTCCCTATGAAGACCTGCAGGTTTTCGGACAGAGCTATGATTTTGTCATGAGCTTACGGCCCGATGCCCTGCAGCTGGGTTTCTTAAAAGTGCTCCACGGTACCACCATGGAAACCTATGCCAAGGAAAACGGCTGGCAGTGGATGGCGGAACCGCCCTACGAAACCTTTTCTACACCGTACCTGAGTTATGATGACATGAATTTCCTGAAGGATGTGGAAGTCATTACTGATGCGTACTGGAACAGCGGACTGTTCCGCCACACCATGGAATATCTGGGCCGCACAAAAGGCTTCTGGCTCTTCATAACGGAAACCGCCCGTCTGGCACGCAGTGACGGTTCCCTGGATGACGCCCGGCGCCCGTCCTTCTGGTTTGACTGGCTGGCATCCCACACTGAGCTGGCAGACAACCCGGTCATCCTTCTGAACCTGCTGAAATACGATTACCTGCTTCAGGGCAAGACCAGCTCTTTTCCTGCCTGGTATGACCACCGGTATGATAAAGACGCCCACCGGGAAGCCCTGGAAAAAGCCGGCATTACCGGCCCTACCCGTGTGCTGTATGGCAGTACCGAACTGGAATCCTTTGACATCAATCCGGAATCATTCATGCACGCAAAAGACACCGTGCCGGCATCAATTCCTTCAACATTTCTGTTCATCTGGAAAAAACCGGGTTATACTGATGAAAACAAAACGTTGGAGATAACCTTAAATGAAAGAAGAAAAAGTTGAAGAAACCCCTAAACCCATGGAATACCTGCATCCGTTCCAGGTAAAGGAATCCCGCGAAAACTGGGAAATGGAAATGGCCCTGCGGCCAGTCATTCTGGATATTGCCTGTATTGCCGTAACCGTATACCAGATTATCGCACTGAGTACCGGATTCGGTCCGAAAAGCCTGACCTCAACTCTGGTAATCGGCATCACTGCAGTACTGGCGCTGCTGGTTCTTGGTCTGGCTTCTGCCTACCGGTATGCCCTGCATCCAAAACTGCCAAAGTGGGCACGGCTTACCGTCATGATTCCCTGCTACCTGATGTGTGTCTGCGCATTCATCCGTTTAGCCATGTCGCTGTGAGAGGCAATGAGTATGAACCAGAATCACCCCATCCAGTATCTGGTATCCCAGGACTATGCCAAAAACCAGCAGTGGCTGACTATTGTATTTTCCGATACCCTGTACATAACCGGAGCCCTGCTTTTTGCCGTATACTACTGCGCTGGATTCAATCCACTGGCTTTTTTTGACGCCGGAAAAGCAGTTTTGGGTGTACTGACGATTGCAGTACCCGCACTGGCAGTATTCCTGATCCGGTACCATCTGCATGACAGAATGCCCCTCTGGCTCAGACTTACCATAAAGCTGCCCAGCGCAGCGCTGTTCCTCTTTGGCATAGTGCATCTCTGCCTGAAACTAACCGCCTGATGTTCTGCAGTTTCCACACTTGACAGTGTCACGCCGTTTTCGTTACCCTTGTTTTTATCATGGGTAACGAAAACTCACAAAGTACAAAACACGCAGTCCTCACCTGTTTACGGCATGCCGCTGCTCCGGTCAGTGGAGAAGAACTGGCAGCCACCTGCGGCGTTACCCGTGTTTCAGTATGGAAAGCTATCCAGAAACTGCAGGAAGCAGGTTACGGCATTACCGGCAGCCGTGCCGGATACGTACTGACCGCCGATAAAAGCGACAGTCTTGATTCCTGGGAATTTGAAAACCGGGAATCCCAGTTCATCCACTTTGATGAAACTGACAGTACCATGATAGAAGCCCGCCGTATTGCAGAAAACGGGGAAGCCGGCATGCAGATCATCACTGCAGACAGCCAGACTGCCGGACGTGGCCGGGCCGACCGCAGCTGGACCACCACCACGGGCAGTCTTGCCTTCACGCTGGTTACCGACACCCGCCTGCCCGTAGCAGAAAGCCACCGGGCCGTTATGGCATCCCAGCTGGCGGTACTCCACACCCTGCAGGAAGCAAATCCTTCAAAACAGTTTTTTCTCCGCTGGCCCAATGACATCTGGACCGCCGACGGTAAAGTATGCGGCATTCTTGACGAATTCCGGGCATCCGGCAGCTACACCCAGTGGCTGAATCTGGGCATCGGGGTAAACCTGCACACCGCCCCGGACGGAGCTGATTACGTTTCAAGCTCCACAGACCTGACGCGGAAAACCCTGCTGGAATCGTTTCTGGACCAGTACCAGCGTATCCAGCCGCTGATTCAGGAACAGTCATCACAGTTAACCGACCGGTGGAATGCAGCATGCAGGGATACCGGATCCACCATCCGTCTTGATGACGGCACCAGCTGTACCTTTCTGGGACTGAACAGTTATGGCTGGGCACAGACAGTTTCAAACGGAAACACAACACTGTTTCCGCCGGGCACTGCCCGATATATCAAATAATATGGAGAACTACCCCATGAACACTAAAAAAGTAAGTACTTCAATCATTTTTGTTGCCCTTTTTGCAGCCATTACTGCTGCCGGCTGCTTTGTTTCCGTACCACTTCCCGGTGGTGTACCGATCGTACTGCAGGACATGCTGGCCATTCTGACCGGTCTGCTGCTGGGTCCCGTATACGGAACCGCTGCCGTATTCGTATTTCTGGTACTTGGCTGTATCGGACTTCCTGTTTTCTCCGGAAAAGCAGGTATTGCTGTCATCATCGCCGGTCCTACCGGTGGATTCCTTATCGGTTACCTGCTGGCTGCCCTGACCGCAGGCCTGTTCCTCCACTTCCTGCTGCCGGCTGCAAAACTCCGCGAAACTCCTGCAGCTAAACAGTGGATTCTTATTACCGTTGCAGCCATTCTGGCCAACGTTGTAAACTACTGTTCAGGAACCATCGGCTTTATGCGCGTTACCGGAAAACCACTGGCACCAACCCTGGCTGCCGTACTGGTACCATTCATTCCCGGAACCATCATTAAGATTGTGGTTTCCATTCCACTGACCAAAAAACTGCGTTCAGTTCTGGCCAATTACCTTTCAATCTGAGTTCCGGAAGCATCATGAGTACCCCAGCCATCACTGTAACCAACGTATCACGTACTTTTACTGACGGTACCACAGCCCTGCACGATGTAACCTTTACCATCGGCACAGGAGAATTTGCCGTTATTGCCGGCAGTAACGGCAGCGGAAAAAGCGTACTCATGAGTCTGATTGCCCAGCTTGATGAGCCAACTACCGGAACCATTACCCTGCACAACGGCGACGTTGGCCTGGTATTCCAGGATGCCGATGCCCAGATTCTGGGAGAAACACCGGCAGAGGACGTGGCCTTTGGCGTCAAGAACTGCGGGTTCCGGGGCAACGAGCTGTGGGAAAAAGTTGACGCGGCTTTGGAGAGAGTCGGTCTTATGCATAAGCGGGATGCCGGTGCCCGCTTTCTTTCCGGCGGTGAAAAACGGCGTCTTGCCGTTGCCGGCATTCTTGCCATGAACCGCACCTGCCTGGTTTTTGACGAACCCTTTGCAAACCTGGACTGGATTGGTGTCCGCCAGGTCTGCGCCATCCTGCAGCAGTTAAAGAGTGAAGGTCATACCATCATCCTTTTAACCCATGAACTGGAAAAATGCCTGGCACTGGCAGACCGGTTTCTGGTGCTTGACCGGGGTACCATCCGCTTTGACGGTACCGTTGCAGACGGTCTGCAGCAGGATCTGGAACAGTGGAGCATCAGAAATCCGCTGGCTGAAGGCCAGCACATTGAGGATCTCCTGTGGTTGTAAGTCTGTTCAGTTACCGGCGGGGAAACTCAATCCTGCACCGGACCCCTGCACTGGTTAAGCTGGGAATCCTCTTTTTTCTCTGTATCGTAACGTTCCTGGAACCGGTCCTCTGGTGGAAGTCTGCACTCTGTGCCCTTGCCGCCGCAATTCTCTTTGCCCTTGGGGGATTCTGGTGGCCTGCCCTGCGGCAGATGAAGTTCGTGCTTATTCTGGGCGGACTGCTGACGGTGTTCCGTATGTTCCAGCTGGATTTTACGGCGGCCCCGTACATCCGTTTTGTCTATGATGAAATGATTGCCGGAATTTACTGGACCATCCACTTTTTCATTACCACCTGGACGGCACAGACCATTTTTGAAACAACCAGCAGCCTTGAAATTCAGGAAGCCTTTGAAAAAACACTGGGCGGAAAAGCAGCCCTGGTTCTGGGACTTGCCATTACCTTTATTCCCCTGGTATTCCAGACCTGGACAAAGGTACATCTGGCGTCCCAGGCACGGAGCCCCCGCGGCAAGCACTCCATTGCACAGACGGTACGGAACCTGACCATGGAACTGGAAGCATTCTTCAGCTGTGTAATACAGCAGGCCATGACCGTACAGAAGGCAGTGAGCAACCGCAGTTAACCGTTACCGTTTTCCTTGACGTACACATCAAGTTTATCGTACGGAATGGAAATGCCGGCGGCATCCAGTCCTTTCTTTATTTCAATGTACAGTTCATTCTTTGCATCAAGAAAATCTGCCGGATAGAACCAGCCGGCAACCACAAACTCAATGCCGCTGGCTCCAAAGCCATTGAGCCACACCTTTGGTTCCGGATCACAGAGCACATGGGCACAGCGGGCCGGAACCTGCTTCAGGACTGCAAGGGCTTTTTCCAGGTCAGTGTCATATGACACGCTGACATTGATGGTAATGCGGCGCTGCTTGAAGTAGTTATTGTTGATCAGGTTGCTGTTCAGGATGGTGCTGTTGGGTATGCGGACCATCTGGTTGTCGTGGGTGTGAACCCGGACAGACAGCAGGCTGACGGTATCTACAACGCCGGTAATATCATCAACAATAATGGTATCTCCCACTTTCAGTGCCCCTTCCGTCAGGACAAAGACACCGGAAATCAGGTTACTGACAGAGGTCTGGGCAGCAAAACCAATGGCAACTCCGGCAATACCGGCAGCGCCCCAGACAGCACTTAACCTGATGCCGAACAGACTCAGGACAAACAGAATCAGAACGACATAATACAGATATTTGATGAACTTCCGGATCAGCATCATCCGCTGAGGCGTCATTTTCTGGGACGGAATCCGTGAAACAGTCTTCATGGCCAGTTTGTACAGAATCCACAGAATCAGTATGACGAGCAGTCCCCCTGCCATTCTCAGCAGGAAATCCAGTGTCAGATAGGGTTTCAGAAAGTCGATAAGGGTTGACGCATCATTCATCAGTACAGTATTCATGCCCTACATGGTATCACAAATCCAAATAAAAGGTATAATCAAACCATGGCTAATAAGTT
>JAKSTT010000134.1 GCA_024413635.1 Treponemataceae bacterium
TATTCGCCCTTGCGGTTACAGTTAACGGCATCAATGGGGACAATGCGGATTTCAGTCTTGATTTCCGGATTCAGTGGGGTAATGCCGTCGATAAAGGCACGGATAGTGTTCAGTTCTTCTGAGGTAAGTGGTGTGGTGTTGCTGAATTGATGAAAGGCACGGCGGCGGGGCATTTGGGCAACTAAGGTTTCAAAGTTGTCGGTCATCTGTTTTCTCCTGAGCGGGTGTTTTCTATAAATTACTAAGAGAAAAACAAATTGGCTATAAAAATCGTCAGCGTACGCAGGCTGCAGGTTCAATGATGGCGCCGCTCTGTCCGCACTTTACTGCTTCTATCAGCACCATGGTGGCTGCGTGATCTTTGTCCGGGTGTACAAACTGAAACCGCTTTGGTTCCAGCTGGTATTTTGTCAGGCACGTACAGATTTCTGCCAGCCGTTTTGGCCGGTGCACCATATAGAATCTTCCGGTGGAGTTTAAGAGCAGGCCTGCTACCCGGCATACGTCATCCAGGGTGCAGGCAATTTCATGTCGCGCCAGCTGTTTTGCTTCCTTGGGGCTTTGCTTCTGGTTGCTGACTGCTTCATACGGTGGATTGCACGTTACCACGGTACACGAATTTTTCGGCACTGCGTTAAAGCAGTTGTTGATGTCGGCGTTTACCATGCGTACCCGGTCAGAAAATCCGCTGGCTGCAATACTGCGTGCTGCCATATCGGCCGCATGTTCCTGCAGTTCAACGCCGGTAATGCGGCAGTCGTGGTTTTTCATGGCCAAAAGCAGCGGCAATACACCGTTACCGCTGCAAAGATCACAGACTCTGTCCCGGGACTTAATTCTTGCAAAGGATGCCAGAAGGACGGCATCGCAGCCAAAACAGAATTCACTTTTGTCCTGAATTATGGTGCAGGTTTCCTCAGAATCAACACTCCGTAATACTTCTGTCGTTTCAGCCATATCCGCATTGTACTGTTATTTCCGTGACCTGTCATGGTATACTACCCGAACAGAGGAGAAAACCATGCTCATTAATTTTGATCAGATTCCCGAAGACCCCCAGGAAAAAGTACGGGGCGGTGAAGGTATCAATAACGTTCGTGCTGCCGGCGATGCCCTGGCAAAAATCAATAAGTGCCGCCTGGAACCCGGTGCGTACATCGGTTACCATCAGCACGAAACCAACAGTGAAATCATCTTTATTCTTGAAGGCACCGGAAAAGTACGCTATGACGATGGTGTTGAGACCTTAGGTCCCGGCAGCTGCCACTACTGCCCCAAAGGCCATTACCACAGCCTTATCAACGACAGCCAGAATGATCTGATCTTCTACGCCGTGATTCCTGCTCATCCTTGAGTGGCCTTCATTTTATCAATCAGTTCGGGATGGTACTCAAAGTGCATGTTATCCCAGACTGACCAGTAGCCGCCCCAGATGAATCCTTCTGCCTCAAAGGCGTCGATGATGAATTTAGGCGGCATCCAGCGGCGGCGGAGTGGGGTAAACATCCAGCCGGTGGGGTTGTGGTCACGGGCCCAGCTCCAGAAGGCTTCTCCGCCGTAATAGACGGGCACCATATCAAGGGCAATGCCCAGACTGTGGAATGATTTCCGGTTGGTGCCATCAATCAGACGCCACGTAAAGGCATCGCAGCTTGCCAGTCCGTCTACGAATTTCTGCAGTTCTGCATCCCGCGCACATTCATCAAGAATCCGTTTTTCTACCCGCCGCAGTGGTTCTGCAATCCGTTCGTGTACCCGGGTGCGCTTGCCCAGGAACGTCATGCGCTGGATATGACGTTCAATGTCACGTTCAGAAGTTGCCGAGTACACGGCGTCAAAAAAGAACATGGGAGTACCGGCACTGTTCCGCCGGTTTTCCCGGGTGGTAAATTCTGCCAGTGCTGCCTGCTCTTCGCTGGTCATATCAGCAGGATCCCGCAGGGTATTGTCATAGTGATACAGCAGCGACCAGTATTCGCTGGCATTGGCACGTTCGCTTTCCGGCAGTACCGCCCCTCTGCACCAGTAGAATTCGTAGTGTTTTCCTGTCTCGGGATGGTCAAACTGCAGCAGATAGTCGTTTACCGCGGTATCTATGGTGGCGGTTATGTGCAGGTCAGGGTAGGCATTGATGAGTATGTTGAGGTCCTGTACGCCGGTTTGAGCTGCCACCGGCAGTGGCAGTGCCAGCAGCAGGCAGAGCAGTAAGAATGTACGGAATACAGGTTTTATGCACATACTACTATATCGGCATGTTTGTCAGAAAACCGTCAGGTTCCGGTATACCGTATTCTGGGGTTCTCCGCCGGGAATAAAGGTGGCGCCGCAGACTTTTTCGTAGAACTTAGCCGGTCCTACCCAGCCGATGATGGCGTACCCGTAGCCGTATTCGTACATGGCCTGCAGGGTGCGCAGGGTCAGGGCTTCGCCAAGACCTTCTCCCCGTTTGTCCTTACTCACACCAATGGGGCCAAAGTATCCACGGGCAGAACTGTCGTAGCAGGCAAAGCCCACAATGGTGCTGTTTTCGGTGACGATAAAGCACTTTACCGGTTCCTGCATGATGGCGTGTTCGGCTTCATACACCCAGGGTTTGTCAAAGTTTTCTTCTATAAACTTGAGGACCAGATCCTTTTCACCGGGGAATACCCGTTTCATTTTGTACTGGGGTTTCAGTTCCCAGGCCGGCAGGTTATTCAGGTTGCAGATCATGTCGCCCTGACGTTCATCACTGTTGTGGTTTTCCATATATAGTCCTTTGTAGCAGCAGAATCAGTATACCACAGTTCAGCAGACACCGATGATGATACCGGCAATGATGATGGCGGCGCATACAACCTTGTGCATGATGTTCTTTTCGTGGAACACGAACTTACCGGCAAGAATGGCTACAATAACGCTGCTCTGCTTGATCAGCGTCATGATGGTTACCTGGCTTTCGCTCATGCCGTTGGCAATGAACAGGGCCTTGTCCATGACGATAATCCCTACGGCCAGAAGCCATACCCACAGATTTTTCCACACGGAGCGGCTTACCTTTGTGCGGGTTACCAGTGCATAGATGGCGTAGTAAATGGCCAGAAACAGGGTATACCAGAACTGCAGCTGTGAACTGTTCATTTCACGCATCAGGATTTTATCCAGCAGGCCGGATACGGCGTTCAGGATACAGCTTAAAAATGCCAGGAAGACAAACCAGGCGGTCTGGTCCCGGTTCTGCTGGGGTTGGACGGCTGGCTTTTTCCCCGGCTTGAATTTCAGCAGCAGAAGACCGGCGCTTACCAGTACCAGCCCGATGGATTTATTCACCGTCATGGTTTCATGCAGGACGAAAACACCTAACAGGGTGGCAAAAATGACACGGGAAAGGTCCAGAATACCGTACATGCTGATGGGAAGCTGTTTTATGGCTTTAAAGCCGGCAATCCAGGCAATGAAGATGACAAACGATTTCAGGGCGACCCAGAGGTACTGGGTGCCGGTAAGTCCCATGGCCTGTGGTGCCTGGGGAATTACCAGCAGAAATGAAAGGAAGGTATACACCAGAAGAACTTCAATCAGACTGTTCTTTTCCAGTGCCTTTTTCTTACAGATTTCACGGAGTCCCTTAATGATTCCGTAAAAGAGAACAAGCAGCATCCACATAGCTGCATACTAGCATTTTTTGTGGATGCTGGGCGAGTCTTATTTTTTCTTCAGAACAGCAGTTCCAAAGCAGCTGGGGTTCTCCCAACAGTCGTTGGTGGTATCGTTCCAGTTGGCGGTACCGATACGGGTGCCGCTTTCATCAGCATCGTTAATCTGTACTTCAATACCGATTTCATCGCCAGTTGCAGGTGCTCCGGCTGTCCAGGCAATGGCACCTTCAACGATATAGCCGTCAGCAGTCAGTACGACGGTAGAAGTAATGTTTTCTGCCGTACAGGTGGTACCGTTGAATGACTGCTCGTTCCTGAAGTTAATACGGTACTGTTTTGTATATTCGTTGTATCCGCCGGATTTGGTGTTCTTTTCATCAATAAAGATTTCTACAGAGTCCTGTTCATGAACGGCAGAAGAATCAGCGTTGAGTACCGGGTCAGTAATCTGTGCCAGGAAGTACAGGTTTTTATCGTCCCACAGAACCTTTACGGTACCGGTTGCTTTTGCTCCCTGGATAACGTCCATTTCCAGTGCAGTTGCTTTCTTCCATTTTGACTCAACTTTACCGTCAACCTTGATGGTTCCTTTGGTAATGGTTGCCGTCGGTTTGGGGTCCGGCATGACGGGCAGTGCAGAAAGGTCAACGCGGGAATAGTCACACAGCGCCCAGAACGAAGGCTTGGTCTTGTAGTTGTCATCAAAGAGCAGGGGAACCTGTTTCTTTGAACCGTCAGTACCGCCGCCAACAGAAGCCTGACTCTGGAGCCAGGAGTTACCGTCGATAACACCCCAGATAGTCATGCCGTTAACGTTGATGCCTTCTTTTTTCAGGTCCAGCAGGGCGTCGTTGATTTCCTTGTATTTCTGAGCCTGCAGGGCATATTCTGCTGCCAGGGTAGCGCGGGTTCCGTCAAACTGGCGGCTGGCTTTCAGGTCAAGTTCGGTCAGCTGAATCTTATCAACAACGCCGGCATACATTCTGGCAACCGTCTTAATCTGTTCGGCGCCGGGTGTTTCGGCAGAGTAGTGTCCCTGCAGTCCCATACCGTCAATACGGGTTCCGGGGGCTGCTTTGACGGCTTTCAGCAGGGAAACAATACCCTGTGCCTTATTGATATTGGTTTCGTTGTAATCGTTGTAGTACAGTTCAACACTTGCAGGAGCATATTTGTTTGCGTATCTGAAGGCGTTGATGATGAATTCGTTGCTGCCGTATACCTTCCACCAGCTGGAATTGTTTCCGTGGGTGTCTGCAGAAAGCGGCTCAGAAGGATTTTCGCTGTCTGTGCGGTAGGTGTTGGTGGCATCGCTGATTGCTTCGTTTACAACATCCCAGCCATAGAACAGGTCTTTGTATCTGGTAGTAAAGTAGGTCAGGACAGTCTTGATGTACCATTCCTGGCGCATATCCATCACTTCTTTTGTAACATAGGGCTGGGTTTTATCGTAGTTTTCATGGAAGAACCATTCCGGGGTCTGTGAATGCCATACCAGAACGTGGCCGCGGACCTTGATGAGGGCTTCCGGATGTCCGGCATTCCAGTCGGAAATGGCATCCAGCATTTTTTCTGCCAGAGAGGTATTCATAACGGGAACAGTGATTTTTTTTCCGTTGAGCTCTGCGGTGGTGGTTCCCGGGCACTGGCCGTTATTGTAGCCGAACAGGGCATCGGGTTTCAGTTCGTTTCCCAGGGTTACGGCATTAAAGTGCTTGGTAACCAGGGCCATGATGTTCTGATTGTCAATTTCGTTGTTGGTCAGGCTGATACCGACGTGCATGGCTGGCCCGAAGGATGCGGTCAGGGCATCACGCAGGTCAGGGATATCGGTTTCGATTCTGATGGCAGTAGGATCGATGGGGGCAGACAGATAGAAGGTAACGGAACTGATGGTTGCAGCGGTGCTGCCATCGTTTAATGACATGACGGAAAGATACCGTACGGGTTCTCCGGTGGCATTGATTTCAGGGTTACCGTACGAAACCGGGGTGCCGCCTTTGTTGGGCGAATCAAGGTCTTCCTGGGTGTGCAGTTTATATGCCAGGGAGCCTGCATTGCCGGCAGCTACAGTGAACTGTACTTTTGCAATGGTTTCCGGTGCAATGTCATCGGGAATGGCATAGAACGATGACTGGTACTGCCCCATAAAGGTGATGTTCAGTGCGCCGTCATCAATGCTGGTGGTTACGCCCCATTCCATGACTTTGGAAAGGCGGTCAAAGGTGTAGGTAACTGGCGTCAGGTCTTCAGCTGCCGCTGTGGACACCAGTACCAGGGCGGCTAGCAGAACCGCCAGTACTTTTACATACTTTTTCATTTTTGTTCTCCAAAAAGGTTTTACCGTTTCCCATGAGCCCCTGGACGGCGGGGCCCATGAAAAAACAAACTTCTCCTGTAATTATGGTAGACCGACTTTGGAGAATGCGGTACATGGCCAATTATAGGCTTTGTTAGGGGAAATTATAGAGTTTTTTAAACAGTCTTTTCCCACTCAGAACGGGTAATGCGCCAGGCACAGCTGGTGCCGTTTACATCATC
>JAKSTT010000135.1 GCA_024413635.1 Treponemataceae bacterium
TGCGGTGCTCAACGGCCATAAAGGCCGCCTCCGCTCCTGGCAGGGGACGTCGCCTTGCCGGCACGAACCCTCGCACCTCGCTGTTATGAAGTGGGGGCCGCGCTGGCGGTATTTTTTACGTTTAGGAGATGATTATGAAAGAACGGCCGGTTGTGACGGTGCTGCCTGATGGCGGAAAATATTGGGAACATGAATATGATGCTTTTTACCTGAAGGCATACCTGCCGGCAACAACCATTGACGGAACTGTCAACAATTATACATTCAGGGCTCCGCTGCTGCTGGTATTTGAAGAAACCCGCCAGACCATGGAGGAAGCCATTGCGTTTGCAGAACGTTCCGGGCTTGCCGGTATTGCGTCCAGCGCCGATGCCAGCGTGCTCTTCATTTACCCCAGAAACGAAGGCGGCTGGGAAAACGCCCCGGCAGACCTGTATCCTGCCATCATTGCAGAAGTAAAAATGGACCCGGTCTATGAAGACGGCATTGTTCCCCTGACCAATTTCTTTACCAAAGAGTTCAAGGGCTATTACATACGCGGAGCCATTTTTCGCGCTGACATCTACAGCTTTGGTGCGTCTGCAGATTATGTTGCAAAGCATCTGCTGAAGACCATTCAGGGCGAATATCTGTGGGGCCCGGGAGAAATTACCCCTGCCATGTGTTCCATGGAACGCCTTTCCGTCATGCCTGAAATTGAACGCACTGACATTGGGGTTCTCTCTGCCGGAAACGCTCCAGCCATAGAGGAAGCCTTTAAAAACGCCGGCTGTAAAAACCTGCTGATTAAAGATCACGCTGACTATCCGGCAGATTTCAAGAACTTTGTACGCCGCTTTAAGATGTGGTGTGGCACCATGGAAGAAGAACCGGACTTTGCCGCCCTGAACATGACTGAAGAAGCTGGCTGTTCACTGGTACAGACCTCGGCAGATAACCGGGGCCCGTTTAAGGATACCAAAGAGCATAAGGTAGGGTACTTTGCCTACTACAACAACGGGCTTTTTGACAACGGCCCGGTTCCTCTGGTGGTCGGATTTCATGGCGGCGGTGACTCTTCCATGTATCTGACATTTGTTGCCGGCTGGTGGGAAATCTGCCACAAATACGGATTCCTCTTTGTTTCGCTTGAAAACCATCAGGTTGTTCCTGCTGCAGAAGTTGCCCAGGTAATTGATGACCTGAAGTCAAAGTACCGTATCGATGAAAAACGGATTTACGCCACCGGCTTCTCCATGGGAAGCGGCAAAACCTGGGATATGTACAAGGAATATCCGGAACTGTTTGCGGGGCTGGCACCCCACAGTGCCCTGTTCCCTGTAAAGGATAACCCTCTTGCACAGTCCCATGGACCCCGGTTCAATACTGATGTACCGGTTCCGGTATTCTATTCCGGTGGAGAACTGTCACCGCTGCCGGAACTGCCGTTCCAGACTGAAACCTGTCTTGAACGGGTGCAGTACGTTGCCCGGGTAAACCGGCTGAAGAAAACGTTTGATTCGGTAACGTTTGCTGATAAGGAGTCCTGGGAAGACCCAATCTGGGGTGTACCGGCTGACCGGGTAGAAAAGGTACCGGATGAAACCCGTGGCAGTGTGCTGACCATCAATTATTACGACAGTGAAGACGGTGTCTGCAGGACGGCTTTTGCCAGCGTCAGCGGACAGATGCATGAATGCCGCCCGCACTCCTGTGAGAACGCCTGGAAGTTCATCTCCCGGTTTACCAGATAAGAGAAGAGGCCCTTCCAACCGGGAGGGCCTCTTCTTTGTTCAGTCAGTGAACTTATTTGTTCGGGAATGCTTTTTCAAAAGATCCCAGAATAACTTCAGTAGCTGGGCGGGCATCAATGTCAGTCAGAGTGCCTTTTTCGCGGTAGAAGTCAATAAGTGGAGCGGTCTGGTCGCGGTATACTTCCAGACGGTGGGTGATGGCTTCAATTTTGTCATCATCGCGGATGAACAGGTCAGCACCACATTTGTCACATTTGCCTTCAACTTTTGGTGGCATGAATTCAACGTGGTAGTTCTGTCCACAGCCTTTGCAAACGCGGCGGCCAGAAAGACGTGCTACAACTTCGTTGTCTGCAATGTCAAAGTTTACAACAGCATCAATAGGCATAAAGGTAGCAAGAGCTTCAGCCTGAGGAATGGTGCGTGGGAAACCGTCCAGAATGAAACCATTCTGGGCATCTGCCTGAGCCAGACGGTCTTTTACCAGTTCGCAGGTAACGTCATCGCTAACCAGAGCGCCGCTGTCGATGATTGCTTTAACTTTCAGTCCCAGTGGGGTCTGATTTTTAATAGCAGTGCGGAAAATATCACCGGTAGAAATGTGTGGGATATTGTAGTTAGCTGCAACTTTAGCTGCGAGGGTACCTTTACCGGCTCCTGGAGGGCCTAAGAAAATGAATTTCATGTTGAAACTCCTGAAAATTTTGCATTGAGCGGAATGAACCGCACAGGACCAGCCTGTGCAGCCATTCTATCAAAAATTATCGAATTGTGGAATATTTATTCAACAGTTACGTAGCTCTGCAGGTCAAACTGGCTGCTGTAGGGTTTTACTCCTTCCATGCGGCTGGTCTGCAGCAGCAGACGGATCATGCGGAAACAGCATTCTTCTGCTTCTGCACGGGTAATGGTTCCTTCTGCAAAGGCTGCCTTGTAATCAGTTACATCGTCCTGGTGTGCCGGCATAATCAGGTCATTGCCGCTTTTTCCACACAGATGTGAAACCGAGTGGTTGGCATATCTGGTAGAAGTGGTGGTCCAGTCCGTCATGATGATACCGGCAAATCCCCATTCGTTTCTGGCACATTCAGTGTTCAGACAGTAACTGTTGGCGGTGTGGGTACCGTTAATCAGGTTGTATGACGTCATGATGGCCATGGGCTGTGCCGATTTGATGGCAATTTCAAAACCACGCAGGTAGATTTCGCGGAGAGCCCGTTCTGATACGACGCTGTTGGAACCGGTACGGTTATCTTCCTGGTTGTTGGCAGCAAAGTGCTTGATGGTAGTTCCTACGCCAGGGGCTGCCTGTACGCCTTTGGTAATGGCAGCAGCAATTACACCTGATACCAGCGGGTCTTCTGAATAGTATTCAAAGTTACGGCCACACAGCGGGTTACGGTGAATGTTCATACCGGGTGCCAGCCACCAGCTGACACCAAACTGTGCCATTTCTTCACCTACAACGCTGCCGATTTTTTCAAGGAGCGATACATCCCAGCTTGATGCCAGGAGGGTTCCTACCGGAATGGCAGTTGCATACTGATAGTAGGTTTCTGCATTGGGACGGTCATAGCTGGTTGCAAAATTGCTGTTGATGGCGCTCATGATACCGTTTCCGTAAATCAGACCGCTTTCCTTATCAACATCGTATTTCTGGATCAGACGGAGTCCGGCAGGACCATCAGCCAGTGATACGGCAGGTACGCCATATTTTTCTTCCAGAATACCGGTGGTTTCACCTGCGGCTCCGGGAACAAAGATACCGGTGGTAACCAGTTCGCCTTCACGGATATTGTCCTGGCCTTTGGTAATTTCACCCATCATCAGGGCAATCATTTCATCTTCAGTCAGCTGAGCGGCAATACGGCGGGCTTCGGCATCAAATTCAGATGCAGGAACCGGGAAAGACTCTTCAGCAGCAGGAACGATGACGATGGGAGTAAGACCTTTCTTATCAGCATCTGCCATCATGGCGGCGGTCAGCTGTTCGATGACGCTGTCCGGACGAACGATTTCTTCAAGGCCATCGTGTTCCTGGCGTGGACAGATATGGGGAACTGATTCGATGACGGTATCGGTTTCTACACAGATAAGGCCTGCCGTTTCATAACTGGCTGATGAGGTTCCTGCCAGAATGCCGTACATGCCCTTTTCTACAATCCAGGCTCCGGCTGATTCAGAGAAACTTGCCAGCATTTTTACCGGAGAGGTAATGGTCATGGTCTGGCTTTCTCCGGGAGCCAGACGTTTTGTCTTGCCGAATCCGATCAGGCGTTTGAATTCCTTTTTCATGCCGTGCTGCGGACAGGCTGCGTATACTTCTACAACTTCCTTTCCGGACCAGGTGCTGCCGGTATTGGTAACCTGTACGGTAGTCAGCACGCTTTTTCCTGATGCAGAAACGCCCAGAGTTTTGATGGCAAAATCGGTATATGAAATACCGTAGCCAAAGGGGTAGGCGCTTTCGATGCCGAAGCTGTCAAAATAGCGGTAGCCGACATAGATGCCTTCAGAATAGATTTCATTGTCTACGTTGCCGTTGTTATGGCTGAATGTTTTGCTGTTGGGGAAATCTTCGTAGTTGATGGCCCAGGTGTCAGTCAGCTTGCCGCTGGGGGTAATGGCACCGGTCAGAACATCGGCAATGGAGTTACCCATTTCCATACCGCCCTGTGAAACAAAGAGGATTGATTTAACGGATGGATTGGCGCGGATTGATTTTACATCAATCTGGGATCCGGTATTGATAAGGACTACGATATTCTTATTCAGTTCCGACAGGTCAGCCAGTTCTTTTTCTTCCTTATCAGTCAGGTAGTAGTCACCTTTGGTGTCATAGCGGTCACGGCCTTCTCCGGCAATGCGGCTGATCATGTACACAACGGCATCTGCCTTTTTTGCGTCTTCTGCAACAACCGGCAGGGTATCAGGTGCAATAAAGGGTGTTTCTGCCAGAATCTTGAAGAATCCCATGTCGCTTCCCTGATTCATGTCTTCCATTTTATCAAGAATGCTCTGGGCCCATGCTTTCTGAGCCTGGTCATAATCAATGCGTGCCTGGGCAGCAGCTTTTTCATTGACAACGGTTACGCCGGCACTCAGCAGCCCCTGCAGCAGGTATACGTTATCACGTTCGTTTACGTCACCGGAACCGGTGCCGCCTTTAATCTGATGGGCAATACCTTCGCCATACAGTGCTACGGTCTGGTTATTCCGTAATGGCAGCAGGTGTCCCTCATTTTTCAGGAGTACGATACCTTCTGCGGCAATCGAGCGTGCAATAGCGCGGTGCGCTGTTTCTACGGGTGTAACAGCAGTATTTTTCTGTCCGCTATAAAAGCGTGGTTTACATTTCATAATGGTCTCCTCCGTATATCATCATCTGTCATCCGGGGCAACATTTCTATACGATTTGA
This sequence comes from Treponemataceae bacterium, assembly GCA_024413635.1. Classification (GTDB taxonomy): domain Bacteria; phylum Spirochaetota; class Spirochaetia; order Treponematales; family Treponemataceae; genus Treponema_I. Next base: position 5,153 of record JAKSTT010000135.1, read on the forward strand.
ACATTTTATAGTGGATTTTCCTTAGTTGACAGCGGGGCTGCTGCTGTGTTTAAATTTCCGGAGGGAAGGGGATACGGATGAAAGACAAACCACGGGGAAAGCAGAACCGGACACTGGTCCTGCATGATGATGAACTGGACTTTTTGCGCGCCCGGATTATTCCGCAGTCAGCTGTTTCCGGCGGTATCAGTCCTGATTCCATTATTAACGGTGATACCCTTGCCGTTTTACCCCTGCTTCCAGACCAGTTTGCAGACTTAATCATTATTGACCCTCCCTATAACCTGACGAAAAACTTTAACGGCATGAAGTTCAACGCCCGTGATGCGGCCTCCTACGAAGAGTATGTCCGCAGCTGGCTGCCGGCTGTCTGTGCAAAGCTGAAGCCAACGGGCAGCCTGTATCTCTGCGGTGACTGGAAGTGTACGGCCGCCCTTCAGCGCTGTCTGGAAGAACAGCTGACGGTCATGAACCGCATTACCTGGCAGCGGGAAAAAGGCCGGGGGGCAGCCAGTAACTGGAAAAACGGCATGGAAGACATCTGGTTTGCCGTTAAGGACCCGGAATCCTATTACTTTAACGTGGAAGCCGTAAAGCAGAAAAAACGGGTAGTTGCTCCGTACCGGGAAAACGGACAGGCCAAAGACTGGGAAGAAGGTGCTGACGGTGGCCGCTGGCGTCTGACGTGCCCCAGTAATTTCTGGGATGACATTACCGTTCCATTCTGGAGTATGGCTGAAAACACCGACCACCCTACGCAAAAGCCGGAAAAACTCTACGCCAAGCTGATACTGGCCAGCAGCCGCCCGGGGGACGTGGTATTTGACCCCTTCCTGGGAAGCGGCACCGCTGCCGTTGTGGCAAAAAAACTGGACCGGCACTTTGTGGGTGTTGAATTGAACGAAGAATACTGCCTGTACGCCGCCAAACGCCTGCAGCAGGCCGAAACCGATGCCAGTATCCAGGGCTATGCCGATGGCGTCTTCTGGGAACGGAATTCCCAGCCTA
>JAKSTT010000136.1 GCA_024413635.1 Treponemataceae bacterium
CACAGGTGTTTGTCAGTGGCAGAACTCCGGAAGGAGATATTCTGGTCATGAGGGCCCACCAGGCTGCCAGGGCTGCAATAAAGGCAATCAGACCGGAACTGCAGGTCGGTATCACCCTGTCGTTACATGATATCCAGTGTACACAAGGCGGAGAAGCTGCTGCAGAAAAGGAATGGAATGAAGAATTCGGTCATTATATTCCCTACATCAAAGATGATGACTTCTTTGGGCTGCAGAACTATACCCGGTCTGTGTACGGTCCTGAAGGCATTCTCCCTGTACCAGAGGGAGCTGAAACTACCCAGATGGACTATGAGTTTTACCCCGAAGCTCTGGAACACGTTATCAGACGGGTTGCTGCAGAAATGCCCGGAGTACCCATTATGGTAACAGAAAACGGCATTGCCACGTCTGATGACACCCGTCGTGTTGCATTCATCAAACAGGCAACCGATGGCGTTGCTTCCTGTATCGCAGATGGCATTGATATCCGCGGTTACATGTACTGGTCACTTATGGACAATTTTGAGTGGCAGAAAGGCTTCTCCATGACCTTTGGTCTTATAGCCGTAGACCGGAAAACTCAGAAACGCACTGTTAAACCGAGCCTTGCATATCTGGGATCCCGGTACGGTACTGTCTGATCAGTTCTATCCCCGCAGAAACTCAATAAAGCTGCTGGTTGCCGCATTCAGGGGGATGTTTTTCTTCCAGGCAATAACCGTCCGCGCTGAAAGTTCCGGTTTCAAGGGCAGAACTTTGATTCCGGAAAAATCCTGAATCAATGGGGTTTCCACCGTAAGGGCAGTGCCCACACCCTCTGAAACCATAACCGCCGTATTGGAATTAAGATTCTGGATGGCAACCGTATGCAGTCTGCCAACATCCTTCCCAAACCAGCTGGAAAGTTCATTCTGTATGTTACTTCGTCTGGGGAGAATCAGCTTTTCGTGTATCAGATCCTGCGGCGTTACGTACTCTTTCTGTGCCAGTCCTGATTCCGGATGGGCAAGGACACACCAGTTTTCCGTAACGGGCAGCCTGAAGTAATCGTACCGGTCTATTTCAATGGGCTCCAGAAGAATACCGATATCAAGGAGCCCCTTGTCCATCTGGTCTTTTATGATGTCGCTGGTGGTAGTGTTGAAGTCAAAAAACACCTTGGGATGCCGTTCCTGAAATGCCGCCATTTTCCTGCAGACATAATCAACCGATTTCAGCTCGCCGCCACCAATGGATATCGTTCCTTCCAGTTCCTGCGAATCCTGGGAAATTTCTTTCTCAGTTATGTTGATGAGCGAAAGAATTTCTTCAGCCCGCCGCTTAAACAGAACGCCTTCTTTTGTCAGGGTGATTTTTCGTGGCCCCCGTTCAAAAAACCGGACGCCAAGATCTTTTTCCAGATCAGAAATCTGCCGGCTTACGGTGGGCTGGGTTACGTGGAGCACTTCACAGGCTGCAGTAATGGATTCTTCATTTGCAATGGCTAAGAAATAGGTCAGGACCTGGAAATTCAATCGCATGATGGAAGTATATCATATCTATAGCAAAAAGGCATGGATAATTATTTGAAATAAGTATTTGCTATGGCAAGTGCCAGACCGTATACTTTTACCATGTAATCCGCTGCCGCAGAGGCTTTTAGGGAGAAAACAATGAAAAAAATAGTTTCAATTATTTTAATCGGAGTTTTTGTAATGGCTTCAATGTATGCTGATACCGTCGTATGTTATTTCTCCTGTACCGGAAATACCAGGGCGTTGGCAGAAACCGCATCAAAAGTACTGAATGCTGATCTTTTTGAAATCGTACCGGAAGAACAATATACCGATGCTGATATCGACTGGCATGACAGCAACAGCCGGTCATCAATAGAATGCAACGACAGTAAAAGTCGCCCCGCAATCAAGACCTTGAAGCCAGTTCAGGGTGACAATAAGGCTTTTGATGTGTCTAAGTATGACACCGTTGTGCTTGCGTTCCCCATCTGGTGGAACTCTGCGCCAAAAATCATGTGGAACTTTGTGGAGCAGAATGATTTAAGCGGCAAAACGGTAGTTGTAATCTGTACCAGTGGCAGCAGCAGCATTTCTGGCGCAGAAAAAGACTTGAAAGCCCGTGCTTCAAAATCTGCAATTTGGAAAAGAGGTTCCAGATTTACTGCCACCACCAGTGAAAGCGAATTGAAGAAGTATTTTGACACGGTTTTGAAATAAATAGACCCGAAATAAGGAGAAAAAAATGAAATATACCAACTTAGGAAAATCAGATCTGAAGGTGTCACGCATTTGCATGGGCTGCATGGGATTCGGGGATGCATCAAAAGGGCAGCATGGATGGACACTGGACGAAGCTGCTTCCAAAGAAATCATCAAATATGGTCTTGAAAAAGGAATCACTTTTTATGATACGGCTCTGGGCTATCAGGGTGGCACCAGCGAACAGTATGTTGGCCGTGCGCTGAAATCCCTTGCAAAACGTGATGACTACGTCATTGCAACAAAATTCCTCCCAAGAACTCCAGATGAAATTGCCGGTAACGTAAGCGGCCAGAAACACATTGAAAACTCTTTGAACCTGAGTCTTTCAAACTTGGGAATGGATTATGTAGACCTGTACATCTATCACATGTGGGATTATCACACACCCATGGAAGAAATCATGGAAGGCCTTAATGCCGTTGTGAAAGCCGGTAAGGCACGGTATATCGGAATTTCTAACTGCTACGCCTGGCAGCTGGCAAAGGCCAACTTCTATGCCAGAGAACATGGTCTTTCAGAATTCGTTTCCATCCAGGGCCACTATAACCTGATTGCCCGTGAAGAAGAACGCGAAATGGCACCATTCTGCCGCGACCAGAACATTGCCATGACCCCGTACAGTGCCCTTGCCAGCGGAAGACTTTCCCGTAAACCGGGCGAAACTTCCACCCGTCTGGAAAAAGATGCCTTTGCTAAGTTCAAGTATGACAGAACAGCTGAATCTGATGGCCGCATCATTGAACGGGTAGCTGAGCTTGCGGAGAAAAAAGGCGTTTCCATGACAGAAGTTTCTCTTGCCTGGCTTCTTTCAAAAGTTACAGCCCCGGTTGTTGGCGCTACCAAGCCATCTCATGTGGATGGTGCTGTAAAAGCCGTTGAACTGGAACTTACACCGGAAGAAACAGCATATCTTGAAGAACTGTATGAACCACACGCCCTGGTAGGGGTAATGGCCCAGAACGGAAAATAAGGAACAGGAATGGAAAATCGGCTGGGAACAGAAAAGATGAGTAAACTGATTTTAACGACCGGTGTGCCGTTAATGCTCAGTCTGCTGATTAATTCGCTGTACAATTTTGTGGATTCCATCTTTGTTTCAAGGGTTGCAGAAGAAGCCCTTACAGCCATTTCTCTTTCAGCACCGGTTCAAATGATCGTTTCTGCCTTAGGCCTTGGAAACGCTGTGGGATTAAATGCAGCAATTTCCAAGGCCCTTGGCGAAAAAAATCATGAAAAGGTAGAAAAAACTGCCAGCGCAGCTATTTTTGTAGCCTTCTGTGAATGGCTGCTCATTGCGCTGGTGTGCCTTATTGGAATCAGATGGTACTTTGGCTGGCAGAGCGCCGGTAATGAAGTTATTGCCCGGTACGGCCGCGATTATTTATCAATCTGTATGCTGTTTTCGTTAGGACAGATGGGGCAGTGGGTCTTTGACCGTTTCGTCATAGCCAGCGGAAAAAGTCATCTTTTCCTTTACACCTTATCAGCCGCATCCATTACCAATCTCATTCTGGACCCCATTTTCATCTTTACGCTGCATCTAGGAACAAAAGGGGCTGCCATTGCAACGGTTATCGGACAGTTTGTCGGTGTCCTTGCCGGCATCTGCATCAACGCCCGCTGGAATAAGGAAATTCCTTTCCGGTTTACGCTGCACCCGGATTTTTCAAGCATCAGGGATATTATCCGGGTAGGTTTCCCGTCTACTTTAGTGCAGATTGTAACCAGCTTTGTAAACGTGGCAATGAACAGCATTCTTCTGGGCTTTTCTTCAACAGCTGTGGCGGTTTTTGGTGTCTGCTGCAGGATGCAGGGAATCTGTACTGTTCCGGTACACGGCATCAACAACGGTATAATACCCATTGTTGCCTATAACTATGGCGCAAAGATGAAAGACCGGATACAAGAATCAATTCGCTATGCGGTGGTGGATTCTGTCATATTGTATATTCCTTTATTCCTGATTCTTGAGCTGCTCCCGGGAAAAGTCATGCTGTTGTTCAATGCATCGGAATCCATGACGATGATTGGCTGTGCAGCCGTAAGGATATTTGGTATCGTTTGGCTTGTTGGCATCCCTAACATGGTTATTTCTTCTGCACTTCAGGGACTTTCCAAGGCAAATTCCAGTATGCTGCTTACGGTCCTCAGACAGGCGGTGCTGCCATTGTTATTTGCATTCATCCTATCAAAAGCAGGAAATCTAAACGTTATCTGGTTTGCTTTTGTTCTGGCAGAAATCCTCATGATGTATCCGGCTACCTTGCTTTGGAAAAAAGCCATTGACTGAGAAGGCAAAATATCGGTAAATAAACATGTATGTCTGACACCGATAGAGAGAGCAAGCAGCTGCTGTCATCTGCCATTGATCTGGCCACCCAGATTCTTGAATGTGGCGGTGACGTTAACCACGTTGAAAAAATTCTGCTTCGGCTGTGCACTGCCTATGGGGCAACCCGCACTGACGTTTTTGTCATAACCAGCAGCATTGTTGTTACCATGAACCGTAATGACGAAGCCTTTACCCAGACCCGCCGCATTAATCACTACAGTACCGATTTCCGGAAACTTGATGATCTGGTGGAACTGGCAAAACGGCTGTACAAGACAAAACCTCCTATTTCCGTAGTTGAATCTGAAATCCGCCAGGTCTGTGAATCTTCTGAATCGCATCCTCTGCTGGAATTTTTCGGCTATCTGCTGGCTGCGGCTGCCTCTGCAATCTTCTTTGGCGGCAATCTCCGTGACGGCATCAGCGCAGCCCTGTGCGGCGCTTTTGTCTGCTTTTTTACTAAAAAACTCAACCGTATCTGGACCAGCCAGCTGATTTTCTATCTGGTCTGCTCCCTGTGCACCGGCCTTATCGCCCTGCTGCTGGCCCGTTTAGGCATATCTTCCAATGTTGATAAAGTCATGATCGGTACCATCATGCTCCTGACGCCGGGAATCGCCCTTACCAATGCCCTCCGTGATCTTTTTGCCGGCGATACCATTTCCGGTGTATTACGCCTTCTTGAAGCCCTGATTCAGGCAGGTGCCATTGCCTGTGGTTTTGCCATGGCCGTGTTCCTGGGAGGTAAAATCCTATGATGTCATATGTCATTCAGGTGCTTTCTGCCAGCATCGGTTCCCTGGGCTTCGGCATCATTTTCAAGATGAAACGGCGTCATCTGGCTGCTGCCTGCATTGGCGGCGGTACCACCTGGATAGTCTATCTGCTCTGTGCTCATTTTCACCTGGGAGCCTTTGCCTCAAACCTGATAGCAACGCTCTTTGCTTCAGCCTATGCCGAAATCCTCCGTCGTATCTGCAAAACGCCGCGCACCGTTTTCGTCATTCCGTCAGTCATTCCGTTGATTCCCGGCAGCAGCCTGTACTATGCCATGAGCGCTGTTGTAGCTTCCAATGCAGATCTGGCTGAATACTACGGCGTGCAGACCGGCATTGTTTCCGGCGCCATCGCCTTTGGTATCCTGCTGTTCACGGTTATCTACAACATCATCAGGAAGATACAGAAATTATGAACGTTACTACAAAAGGTATTTACGGTCTTTTGGTTGATGACCAGGGACGCTGCCAGCATTATCATTCAGAATTAGACATTATTGCCAACCGCTGCGGTATCTGTGGCAGATTATACGCCTGCTATAAATGCCACGATGAACTGGAAGATCATATCTTTGGACCTGTTCCTGCCGATCAAAAAGATTCCGTCATGTGCGGTGTTTGCGGACAGCTGTATACGTATGCAGAATACAGTACCATCTGCAGCTGTTCACACTGCGG
>JAKSTT010000137.1 GCA_024413635.1 Treponemataceae bacterium
AATTACTTAGTTACCAAGAATTGCGGTGTCGCAGGCGTCAAGTTCAGCCTTAACAGCAGCGCCATCCCAAATGTTTTTAGATGCGTTGTTCATTGCTTCCCAGAAACCAGCCATGGTAGGAATTGATGGCATTGGGAAAGCGTAATCAAGCTGCTGCAGGAAGCCAGGCATATATTTGCTTGAAACTTCTACAGAGATAGAAGGCATTGCACCGGTCAGTTCAAAGCGCAGCTTCTGCATTTCAGGAGTAGTCAGGAATTCTGCAAATTTTGCAGCTTCTTCAGGGTAGTCGGTGTATGCAGATACGAACATGGCGCGGGTACCAGAGAAGGTAGCAGCTGGGGTTGATTCACCAGGAAGTGCTGGAACAGGAGCAACGTTAAAGTTGATGCCTGCATCTTCAAATGCTTTTACGTTCCACAGGCCGGTAATGTGCATTGCAGCGTTTCCGCTCTGGAAGGCAGCGTCACAAACAGCGGTTCCCAGGTCAGCAGCAGGTACGTTCAGTACATCGTGCAGGTTCTGGAAGAAAGTCATACCTTCAACAGCAGCAGCGTTGTTCAGATAGGTCTTGGTCTGGTCAGTACCTTCTTTACCAAAGAGGCGGTTGCCTTTCATGCTGGTAAAGAGAATGGTGTAGTAACCGTTACCAACGTCCATGAGGAATCCGTATTTGCCGGGATTTTTAGCGTTGAAGTCAGCGGTCCATTTTGCAAGTCCTTCCCAGGTGGTAGGAACTTCAGCTTTTGAAATCAGGTCTTCGTTGTAGAACAGAGCGTAGGTTTCTGCAGAAACAGGATAACCGTACATAACACCGTCGTAGGTCAGGGCCTGTGAACAGGCGCCCAGAACGTTTGCTTTTACAGCTTCCGGATTAACGGTTTCAAGAACGTGACCGGCAGTTACCAGTTCACCCAGTTTGTCGTGTGGAGCAGCAAAGATGTCTGGACCAACACCGGCAGGACCGTCAAGCGCAATCTGACCGGCAGCATCGCCAAGTTCAACGTTTACAAATTTGATGGTTACATTTGGGTTTGCTTTGGTATAGGCTTCACCAGCCTGGCGGATGAATTCATCTGGTCCCAGGGTAGATTCCCAAACAGTAAGGGTAATTTTGTCAGAAGCGGCTTTTGCGTCTTTTGAGCCACCTGCGAAACACAGTGACATTGCCAGAACTGCAGCAACTGCACCAATCAACATTTTTTTCATTTATTGTCCTCCTAATGAAAAATGACATGTGAATTTACACGTTTAGTTTACACGTGTTGATAAAAATCTGTCAAACGTTTTTGCAAAAAAAAGGGATGTCTGATAAGTTCTGCATGATGGAACTTATTGGACATCCCCTTCTGGTTACATACCTTCTTTCAGCAGTACCACTGCTTCTTCCATGGTAATGCAGTCTGCATACCGGTCAGGCCACATGAACTCATTGTAGTAGCGGTACGCAATGTTTTTTGGAAAGTAATCATTGTCTTTGGTAGAGTTGGCCATGCCGGGAACAAAAATGTGGTATCCCCGTTCAAAACCGCCTTTTACCGTTGCATCAATACAGTAATCAGTCTGTACACCGCAAATCATCAGTTCCTTTTCACCTTTTTCTTTCAGATAGGTTTCCAGGCCAGTATCTATATGGAATGCGCTGTTTACTGTCTTTTCAAAAATCTTTTCGTTTGCCAGTGGGGCAAAGGGTTTGTAAATCTCCCAGTCAGCATCGCCTTTTGAAAAACCACTGCCGGGTCCGTCATCGTGGCGGACAAAGATAACCTCAACGTTATTTGCCCGTGATTCCTCGATTAACCGGCTGATGTTTGCACAAACGGTTTCAAAGGCATACAGGCCGTCATTCATCAGGCCCTTCTGAGTATCTACAACTAATAAAACCATATATCCTCCCACCTCAGTATATCACGGGATGCACTGAAGTGGAGAGGAAAACGGCAGCGGGTTTTCAGAATGACGTTGCGATGGAGAATCCGCCGGCCAGTGATTCTGCACTGAAGTCCCAGCCCATATAGGTGTTCATGTTCAGGGTCGTAAGCCCCAGCATGGAAACCTGCAGACAGGTATCGGCACCGGCTGCCAGGCGTACTTCAGAACCGGTAGCGGCAGCATCAAGGAACAGACCGCTCCGGATCTTTTCCAGCTTGAACATTTCCATGGCGGTGTACGGCGTATTCAGCATGTACAGGAACAGGTCTGCCTTGCTGATGTTGATCCAGGTATCGTTTGACACAAGTGCTCCGGCAGACCGTCCGGCACCGCGGAATGCATCTGCCGTAAGGGGGACAATACCGGCTCCGTTCTGCTGCCATCGGAACGTATCTGATGCAGAGAATCCGACAACCGGCAGCGCCAGACAGGAGAACTGAACTGTTCCACCGGCACCGGCCAGATTGAAATCCGGAGTGGTAACGGAGTCCTGCAGCAGGTAGCCGAAGGGAGTCAGGGCAAAGGTCAGGGTTTTTGATTCAGTATGGGCATCAAGTCTGGCACCGGCACGGCCAAAAAGCAGGTTTGTGCCGGCTTCAACGGCAGCAAATGGGGTAATGCTGCTGTTGGTGCTGAGGGGAATCTTCCAGGAAAGCTGTTCAGCGCCGTACCAGGTCAGCTGGTCCTGTACCGGGGCGTCTGACAGTGAGTAGGGCAGGTCTGCAGCTGCTACGGTCAGGGATTCTGCGCCTGATTCCGTGTGGAATCTGATCCAGGTATCTGCACCATACGTATCCAGACTGGTGTGGATGCCGGCACGTGCGCGGAATGCACGGTAATCGGCCAGACCGTATACACCGGCAGTCAGCGGGGTATTAAAGTACAGGTCCGGTGTATCAATAACGGCAAATGACGGGCGGATTTTCAGGTTGGTATACAGCTGCTGGCTGTAGGGTTCCAGTCCGTGCTGAATGTCAGATACAAACTGGCGGGCTGCCAGATACCGCTGGGTGCGGAGTTTTGAATATACTTCCGGGTGCTGGCTGCGGTATGCGGACCAGGTTGGCCACTCTGACGTGTCGTGGGTAGCAAAATAGTCTGCGGCACACTCCTGACCTACGGAAATCAGTTTGGAAACGTTGGCAAAGTCCATGAAACTGAAGTTTTCAACCGGGTTACGGATATATGGATAGCCGGATTCCAGAATATCGCTGATCATCTTCCGTTCCTTACCGATGCTCATGGTGCGGTTGATGATGACGATAGGGTTATACAGGTTCATTGGTGCCGTGTAGAAGGCGGTGGAAATAATCAGGTTGCGGGAAAACCGTTCTGCAATGGAAATACAGCCCAGGTCTACGGAGCCGGCATCAACCAGCAGGGCCGGGTTCCCGTCCGGCAGGGTGTATTCCACTGGTTCCATCATGGCTGACATGGCAAAAGCTGCAGTCATGACCGTAACAAAGTCACCTTCTGCAAACCAGACACACCGTTTGGTAATCAGGTCTTCTGCCGGAATGATGATGGGAATATACGAATCTTTCAGGTCAAAATGACGGTCAGGAAACAGGCGTGACAGGGCTTCCTGAAAATACCGGGGCGAAAGGAGCCCGCCCTTTGATGGAAATACCAGGTCAAAGAATGAGTTCAGGTCGATATTACCCACGATGTATGCAATGTCATCGGGAGAAAATCCGGCAGAATAGAGCATACCGATGATGGCACCCATACTGTTGGCTACGATGAAATCAGGTTTTGCATCGTTTTTTTCAAATTCCCGGAGAACACCGATATGGGCATAGGCACGGGCAGAGCCGCCTGACATGACAAGTCCCAGGGGCTCGCGGCCTTCTGCCTTGATTGTTTCCATGCGGGCGGTAAAGGACTCTTCGCCCACAAAAATAGGGGTGCTCTGCAGCAGTACTGAGTCATCAAGGGCAAACAGCGGCAGCACAACAGCTGCGGCAAGAGCTGCAGCAATAAGACGTTTGATCAATCCGGACATGAAATCTCCATCATCATTTCGATTCCCTTATGCAGCAGGCTGCACAACGGGGTATCGGGAACTTTGTAGTATACTTCTTTGCCATCCCGGCGGCTGACAATCAGGTTATTGGCTTTTAAGAGCTTCAGGTGGTGGCTGACAGCCGGAGCGGTCATATCCACCAGCAGCGAGATATTGGTAACGCATTCTTCCGTATGGCACAGCAGCCAGAAAATACGGAGCCGGCTGTAGTCATCCAGCAGCTTGAACAGATTGGCAAGCAGCTCAAAGTGTGCACTTTGTGCCAGGGTTGCCGAAATTTCATCTGCCAGATGAGGAGATCCGTGTTCGTGGGTATGTTCGTGACTGTGCTGTTCCATGTGCTAATCCTTACTGAACGCTTACAATGCCTGCCAGAACGTTCTTATAGTCTTCGTAGTTCTTTTTCAGCAGGGCAGGGGTATCAAGACCGTAGGGGCATTTGCTCTTGCAGGCGCCGCAGCCGGTACAGTTTTCGGTTTTCTTCATTTCTTCCTGCCACTGTTCACTCAGCCAGTTTTTGCTTGGTGCGCGGCGCAGCATCAGACTCATTCTTGCACAATGACGGATGGCAATCCCCTGCGGACAGGGCATGCAGTAACCGCAGCTGCGGCAGAAGTTGTTACCCAGTTCTTTTTTGTCGTTTTCAATCAGGGTACGGATTTCATCGGTCATGGCTGCCGGTGTTTCAAAGAATGCCAGCCATTCTTCCAGTTCGTTCATGCGCTGTACACCCCAGATAGGAACAACGTTATCAAACTGGCTGACAAAGGCAAAGGCAGCCTTGCTGTCGTGGATAAGTCCGCCTGCCAGGCCTTTCATACCGATAAGGCCCACATTGTGTTCCTTACACAGGGCAGAAAGGGCTACTTCCCGTTCTGACGAAATATAACTGAAGGGGTACTGCAGGGTTTCATACAGTCCGCTTTTTACGGCTTCTTCTGCCAGGTGAATTTTGTGAGCAGTAATACCAATATGGCGGATTTTTCCGGAGGCTTTCAGTTCCTGCATGCATTCATACATACCGGTGCCGTCGCCCGGCTGGTACACCTGTTCAACACAATGGAACTGGTAAATGTCGATGTGGTCAGTGTTCAGTAACTTCAAGCTTGTTTCTAAATCAGCACGGACTGCATCCGGGGTTTTACCCATGGTTTTGGTTGCAATGAAAATCCTGTCACGAACGTTATAGCCGTCGTTCAGGGCTCCGCATAATGCTTTACCGATTTTTTCTTCGCTGTCGGAATAGGCACGGGCGGTATCAAAGAAGGTCATGCCGCCTTCAAAAGCGCGGCGCAGGATTTTTACGGAAGTTTCCATATCATCGCGCTGTACCGGCAGTGCACCAAATCCATTCTGTGGAACGGTAATGCCGGTTGATCCTAAAGTTACTGTTTTCATATTGGTACCTCTTGTCTGTATTTTAGGATAAAAAAAACTTTATTTCCATAAAATTAGATAAGCGGGATTACAGAAGTCCACTCATAATGGACAGTAAGAGGTAATGTCATGGCAGGAAAACGGTTGGGAGTAAAGGCAAAACTGAACACTCTCATTATTCTTTTAATTGTTGGAGCTACTTTTTCACTGGGAATAATGATTTATCAGCGGTCGCATGATGCATTGACTGCAACAACCCATGCCCGGCTTATGGAAACGGCTAATACCGTTGCATCAGAAATCGGTGGAAAGGTTTCCCATGAAGTTACCATGCTGGAAGCGTTGGCCTCACTGCCCTTTGTAAAGGATGAATCCATTTCGATGGAAGAAAAAGCTTCCCAGCTGCAGCTGATTGTTGCCCATGATCCTGACAAATATCAGAATATCGGCTACTACAACCGGAATGGCCTCTCTTTGGTAGATGACGGCCGCTACATTGATTTTTCAAACCGTGATTACTTTAAGATTCCCATGACCGGTAAGGTGTACGTACAGGATCCGGCCCTGTCACCGGTTAACAACAGTGTGCTTATGTTCATCGGGGTACCGATTTATGGTGACGGAGAAA
>JAKSTT010000138.1 GCA_024413635.1 Treponemataceae bacterium
GTTCATGTTCATTATCGGAATCTGAAACGGCGGGTTTAGATTTTTTTTAAGTTTAGCTAGTGCTGTAGCCCGGAGAGGATTTTTTTTGCCAGATGCTGGGGGGTGGCGGTGTTGGGGATGCGGCAGACGGGGATACCGGTGGCTTTGTAGTCACGGTACAGGTGGCGCTGTGTCCAGAAACGCTTCAGGATATGGCGGGTGCTGTGGCCGTCACGGGCTTTGGCGCGGTGGAGGCGGGTGATGACGGGAGCGTCGATGTAGAGGATGGTATCACAAAGCTGCATGAGATCCGGCGTTTTGTGAAGGACCGTGGCATTGATGATGATGTTGCTTTGAGGGTGTTCCGCGATGAATGCGGTGATGAGGCGGACAACTTCCGGATGAACGATGGATTCCTGCCGGGCAAGGAGTGCCGGATCTGAAAAGAGGATGGGTGCCAGGGCGCGCCGGTTTATGGTGCCGTCATCGTTTGTCAGGACGATGCCCTGGGATGAAGCCAGAGGACCGAACGCGGCGATGATGTCATCTTTTTTATTTTCGATGGCCACATGGGCGGTCTGATCTGCATCGATACTGAGCCATCCCTGGTTTTCAAGGATGGCAGAAGCAGCGTTTTTGCCTGCCGCCATGGGGCCGGTAACACAGATAACGCGCTGTGTGGCAGTCATCAGTGGAACTCTCCCCAGGCCTTACCGTATTCGGTTGAAACACGGAGGGGCACGTTCAGCTGCGCAATGCCTTCCATGGTGCGCTGCATCAGGTCTGCCACTTTCGGGGCGTCGGCTTCATCGCATTCTACGATGATTTCATCGTGTACCTGCAGCAGCATTCTGGCACTGGGAAAGTCGCGCAGCAGCTTCTTGTACACTTCAATCATGGCAAGTTTTACGATATCGGCGGCTGAGCCCTGAATGGGCGTATTTACGGCCATGCGTTCTGCGCCCTGCTTTACCACGGCATTGCGGCTGTTGATGTTGGTAATGGCGCGGCGGCGGCCAAGAATGGTTTCTACGCTGCCGGTTTCTTCTGCCTTGCGGACCGTTTCTGTCTTAAAGGCGTTGATGCCGCTGTAGGTGGCAAAATAGGTATTGATGAAGTTCTGCGCAGTGGAACGGGGAATACCCAGTTCGTTGCTTAACCGGAAGGCGCTCATGCCGTAGATGACACCAAAGTTGATGGTTTTGGCAGTGCGGCGCATATCCGGTGTTACTGCCGAAGGTTCTACGCCAAAGAGCAGGGCGGCAGTGGCGCGGTGAATGTCGGTTCCGCCGTTAAAGGCTGCACACATATTGGCGTCTTCAGAAAGATGGGCCAGGATAACCAGCTCAATCTGGCTGTAGTCGGCGGATACCAGGCTGCGGCCTTCCGGGGCCACAAAGGCACTGCGGATACGGCGTCCGGCTTCATCACGCACCGGAATGTTCTGCAGGTTAGGGTCCCGGGAACTGAGGCGGCCGGTGGCGGTTCCTGTCTGCATGAAGCTGGTGTGGATACGGCCCTTTTCATCGGCCAGATCCGGCAGTGTTTCTACATAGGTAGAAAGCAGTTTTGTCAGGCTGCGGTATTCCAGAATCTTTCCGGCAATGGGATGATCGTTCCGCAGGTCTTCAAGTACATTGGTATCGGTGCTGTATCCGGTTTTGGTCTTTTTGCCGGCTTTCAGCCCCAGTTTTTCAAAGAGGATAACGCCCAGCTGTTTGGGAGACGCAATATTGAATTCTTCTCCGGCCAGCTGGTGTATTTCTTTTTCTGTTACGGCAATCTGGGCGGTAAGTTCGGTTTTGTAGCTGTCCAGTGCTTCCCGCGTGATGCGGATGCCTTCAAGCTCCATAAGGGCAAGAATGGGCAGTACCGGCATTTCAACGGTGGTGAACAGTTCAGTCAGTTTTGCGCTTTCCAGCTGCGGTTCAAAAAGGTTCCACAATGCCAGGGTAAAGTCGGCGTCTTCCGCAGCATACGGGGTGGCCGTTTCCAGATCAAGGTCTGCAAAGATGCCGCCTTTTGGCACAATGGCTTCATACTCGGTGCCGGAAAGATGCAGTTTTGTTTCTGCCAGTTTTTCAAGACTGTAGCTTGATTTTCCGGTACCTTCCGTTTTGTCGCTGGAAATAAGCCAGGCAGCGATCATGGTGTCTACAATCCGTGCCTTTAAAAGGCCTGCTGCCATGGGGCGCAGGACATCAAGGCCGGCAGCATGGAGTACCTGCAGGTCAAACTTTGCATTGTGCATGGCAATGGTCATGCCGGGGGCGGCAAAGAGGCGGGAAAGTTCGTTGAGGGCTGCCTGTTCGTCAATGAGGGCAGGCCCCAGAAGGGCGTTGGTCAGCCGCAGGGGAACGTATACGCCGGTGCCTGCTGTGTGGCTCAAGCTGAATCCTGCCATGTGGGCAGAACGGGCAGTAAGGGTATCGGTTTCCGTATCAAAACCTGCTTTTCCGGCGGCAATACAGGCGTCAACGTATAATGTGAGCTCTGCAAGGTCAGTAATGGCTTTGTAAGTACCGTGGTTTGGCTGTGGCGGGATGATTTCTTCTGCTTCAGGTTCTTCGGCAGGGACGGGAGCTTTGCGGGGGGCGGGCTTTTCGGCCTCGGTCAGGGATACTGCTGTTTTTCCGCTCATGCCCGCGTACAGTTTGGCAACGCTTGGAACACCGGCGGCCGTCAGTTTTTCTGCAGCGGCGGCATAATTCAGATTGCTGGTGGTAAAGGATTCCAGATCAAAGGCAATGGGAGCATCGTACTTCAGTTTTATCAGCTCCCGTGCCTTATAGGCAGTTTCGCGGCCATCCCGTACCTTCTGTCCCATGGCGCCCTTAATGTCACCGGCGTTCTCAAAAATACCGTCCAGGGTCTGGTACAGGGTCAGCAGTTTTGCGGCGGTTTTTTCACCAACGCCTTTTATACCGGGAACGTTATCCGATGTATCACCGATCAGAGAAAGCATATCCAGCATCTGGTCCGGACGGCAGCCCCATTCTTCTACTACGCCAGTTCCGTCAATATCTTTCCAGCCGCCTTCTTTATTGGGCTTCATTACCCAGGTGTTGTCATTTACCAGCTGCATCAGGTCCTTGTCGCCGGTGAGTACGCGGCACTCAATGCCCCGGCGGTCACACTCGGCTGCCAGGGTAGCAATGATGTCATCGGCTTCGTAGCCGTCTACCCGCAGGGCAGGAATCCCCAGGGCTGTAAGAATGTCTTCAATTACCGGAACCTGAGCGTGCAGGTCCTGGGGTGCAGCATCCCGGTTTGCTTTGTATTCGGGGTACATTTCATGGCGGAATGTAGGAGTGCGTGAGTCAAAAGCAGCTACAAAACTGCCCGGCTTGTAGTCACGGAGAACGTTGGCAATATTCCGGAAAAATCCCATGACGGCGCTGACATTCTCACCCCGCTCGTTGAGCAGCGGCCGGGTTACAAAGGCAAAGTATGCACGGTAAATCAGTCCGTAGGAATCAAGGACAAACAGTCTGTTTTTGATAGCGTTTTCTGAATCGTTGGTACTCATGGGGGCAGTATAGCACTATTTGCCGGTCGGGCGCCATTCCCGGTGTTCCGCACTTCGCTCACGCTCACCCTCCTCGCATCGCTGCTGAACGCAGCTTGCTGCGGTGGGCTGCCTGCGGCAGGTGCTCCATACCGGGGCGCGAAAAAAAATGGCTGGTCACAATTGACCAGCCATTTTTAGGTAAACTGCAGCGTACTATTCTTTAGTAAAGGTAATGTCGCTGACACAACCAAAGTATCCGCTGATAAAGGCAATCTCTGTTGAATCTACCGGGGTCCAGGTTACAGAATTTCCACTTTCCGTAACTCTGTAGGATTCTGTAACAGTATATCCGGTTGCAGTATCAGTTATCGTAATGGTATTTCCGGAAACAGTGAAAGTTCCGGTATTTCCATTGAAAGCACCTTTATTACCGGTGTAGGACCAGGTTCCGTTTGCGTTTAAGGTCAGGGTTCCATTCGTGTTTGGGGTTCCTGTCGTATACTTATATGTACCAGCAAATATGGATGGATCTCCAGGTTCTCCGCCAGCGTCACCCGGATTCGGTGGCGTTTCCGGAGGTAGTGGCATTGGAATGGGAGCAGGAATGGCATGTATTCTGTGGAAGGTGTAGTCCACAATCTGTGGTTGCGGCCCATAAAACCAATCATCTATTACTTCATACATGGTTATAGTCAATGAACTTTTGTCATCTGAAAGTGATAAGGTAGCATGATATTTCATACGTACTAACGTTGTTCCAACTTCTATCTCTGGGAAAAAACTCAGGTAGTACGACCACCACTCTCCAATCTGTTCTGGCAAGGGATCCTCATAATACAGTATTTCGCTGTCCCAAAAACCAGAAAAGATACTCATATCAAAATTACGAAAATAATTATCAACATAATCATATTCTCCGTAGTCGGATTGCTGGCGTTCATATCTTATTGATCTGCCATCGACGTTACAGTTCTGATAGTGCCCGACCTTTTCATATCTACACTCAAGTTTAAAGAAAGTCTTTTGATTCTCTTGTTTTGGAGCATCAAGTTCCCAGGTACCGGCAAACTGAGTAATCCAGTCTGCTTTATTCTGATCATACGTTAGTTCGGATGCTTGAGATGGAGGTGGGCAGGCTGTCAACATCAGCACGATGGCACATAGAGCAAGCAGCTCAATTACGAGGACACTTTTCTTTTTCATATTTTTTGTTCTCCGGATGGGGGGGGATTTGTAGATGAACCTCTTGCACCACAAACGAGCTGTGCGATGTTTGTGGTGCAAGGAAGTCAGTCAACTTCCTTGCATGGTATACCATGCAAGTCTGGCCTGACGGCCGGTGCTCCATACCGGGGTGGAGGATTACTGAGCTGCATCCATGAGTTTACGTTCTTGTTCTCCTGCTTTCTCATCTTTTGTAAAATTATTTATAAAAGTATCAAAGCAGTTTTTACATAAATTCCAATGTGCATAACTGTTATTATAACCTCTCAGAATATCCCAACGATCATAGATTACATTTTTTGAAACTTGGTATAAATCATATAATTTCTCTGTTTCATCTTTTTTTCTTAAACAAAAGCCACAACGGCAATACAATATAGATTCAACAGCTTCATCTTCATTTCCATCACAATAATTAACACTTTCCCGTAATACATGTGCAATTTTCAATGCAGCATCCTTACTAATTTCATTGTTATCAAGCAGATCAATAACTGTTTCTAATACGTTGTTCATTCCACGTCCAATATCATGGCAACTCATACATTCCTCCAAGGTTAAGCATTTCTTTTCTACCACTTCTTTATTCAAGGTCTTCTTGAATTACACAGATAGTGATGGTTTCAAAAATAAATTGTAAGTAGAGTTGTTTAATCTGTCTGTAAACCATTAGTTTAAAAAAGGCTGTAAATGTACAAAAAAGATTGACTTTGTTACACAAGCATAAAAAAAGCTACATCATAATCTGGAGCAAATTCATGAACTTCCATTTCTCCATAGTCAGTTACAGTTTTTAATACATAAAGATTTTCAACATGAAGACCGTAAAGCTTTGCAAGAAAATCAAAATTCTCTATTGATGGAATATTTTTAATTTTTTCACTTTCCCAGGCATAAATAGCAACGGTAGATTCCAAGCCTAGCATGTTCTGCAATTGAGCAACTGAATAACCATGTTCTAGTCTGAGCTGTTTCAATAATCTAGCAGTTGCGGGTATATCTACGACCTTTTTATTTGATTCCAACGAATATGTGTATTCCATACTTTTAATATAGTAAGCTGGTTGTATTTTGGCATAGGTATTGACGTGAAAAGACCTTTAGCGCATAGTGCCTGACTAAGGAAGGTACCAGTATGGGAATGTCTGATTATCTGTTGGATCTGGAAGATATGC
>JAKSTT010000139.1 GCA_024413635.1 Treponemataceae bacterium
GCCGAATTTGATGAGAATGAAGAACTTCTGATGCGGGTAGAAAACGCATTCCGCGCCTGCCCGTCACTGGGTGAATGGTATTCAGAAAAAGGCAACAACCGGGATATCGTACTGGGTCTGTTCCGCGAGTTCAAACCAGCCATTGCCGTAGAACGCGATGTGCTGTTTGACTGCCCATGCTCGGAAGAAGTATTCCGGCAGCACCTGAAAAACCTGGGCGAGGCCGAACTTGCCGATATTAAGGCAAACGGCCCCAATCCGCTGGAAATTGTCTGCCATAACTGCGGCAGCGTGTACCACATCGATACCAGCACACTGTAATCCGGGTGCTTTGCCGCGCTGGCAGCTTAATACCGGTAAACGCCGGCGGAGACAGTAACAGCTTCTTTGCCGGGTAACTGGATGGTGGCCGTAGTATTGGCAGGAACAGTAATTTCGTAAGCGAAGGAACCGTTTTCTGTTTTTTCCCACCGGCAGCCAACAGTACCATATACGCTGTCGTACGTCATGCCAGCGTGGGTAAAGTGACCACCAGGAGCCGGTGCAATGTTAAACCGGTTTCTGCCGGATACCTGAATGCCGCACATCCGTTCAAATACCCATTCACAGACAGCGCCTTTTGAGTAATGGTTCAGTGACGCAATGCCACCGCCCTTTCCGTTATCAGAAGCAGGACCATCCCAGTCTTCCCAGATGGTAGTAGCACCGGCCTTGGGCATACAGAGCCATCCCGGTTTTTCTTCGTTTTCCAGAAGCCGGTATGCCAGTTCGCTGTCCAGATCCTGCAGTACATACAGTATGAACGGGGTGGAAAGGAAACCGGTACCAACGCGCCAGCCATAGTTTTCAAGAGCCTGCACAAGGCGTTTTCCGGCATATGCCGTATCCTGGGCGTCAAGCAGCTTGAAATAGAGCGGACGAACCAGCCGGGCCTGCCGGTCAGTATCCAGTGTATATTTTTCCGTATGGCGCAGTTTCTGATAGGTAGCTTTTGCTCCGTCACGGTATTCGGTATACAACGGAATATCTTCAGTCTTTCCCAGTTCTGAAGCAATTTCTACCATGGCCCCCATAACGTAGGACAGATAGGCAGTTGCCTCTTCCGGCCGGGATGTCATGAAGTCACGGAATGACATGGCATGGACATCTGCCGGTTCTGCCCATTCACCATAGTGCTGCCCTATGTTGTACAGATACCGTGAATCACTCTTTGAAAGACCGGTCCGTTCTGAAATGATGAACTGGGTTTTACCGGTGCGGTTCATCATATACCGTGCGTACCGCTTCATATTGTCGTAGTAATCTTCCAGAATCCGGCGGTCACCGTATTTTTTCCACATACGCCAGGGAATGAGGATACCGGCATCAGACCAGCCGACAGAACCGTTCATGGAACGCATATAGGAATCGGTACCGCCTTCCGGTGCAATCTGCGGAAAATTGCCGGAGTCATCCTGCCAGTCACACAGATCGTTTTCATACTTCCGGGCAAAAGGCGCGTAGTTGGTCATGTACATTGCCGTATTGACGAACAGCTGTGCGTCCCCGGACCAGCCGTGACGTTCCCTGGTAGGACAGTCAGTAGGCAGGTCGGCCGAGTTGTTTTTCAGCGACCAGAGCGTATTCTGCACGAACTTGTTCAGCAGCTGGTTTGAACTTTCAAAGGTAAAGGTGGTTTCAAACTCAGAATACACACTGATGGCGGTAAAAGCTTCCGGCCGGATATCAAAGTCTGCTTCTACTTCTACGTACTGGAAGCCAAAGATGGCAAAGCGGGTTTTATAGTCGTTCTGACCGTCACGGCAGAAATACTCAACCTGCTGCAGCGGGGTCTTCAAATCCTTACGGACGCACTGAATGTTTTTCTGGGTAAATTCGCCGTCTTTCATCAGTTCGCCAAAGCGCATGAAAAGCCGCTGTCCTTCTTTTGCCTGGAAAGAAACAGCAATAATACCGGCAATATTCTGCCCGAAATCAAGAACCTTCTTACCAGACGGAGTAATAATCAGTTCCGGATTGGTCAGATGTTCTTTTTCTACCAGCGGAACGTTATTTGAGGCAACCGGTACCACCGGGTGAGCCGTACATTTTGCCCTGCCCCACAGGATTCCGGTCATGTCTTCAAGTCTGGCATCGTAGATTTCGCCATCCTTGTTGTCGGCAAATCTGATGGGGCCTTCGCTGCTCCATGCAAAACTGTCATCAGTAACAATCAGGTCGGATGAACCGTCAGTATAGGTTATTTCTATCTGGGCAAGCAGCTTTGTTTCTGAGCCATAGTAGTTTTTCATGGCCCAGGCACCAACAGAACCACGGTACCAGCCATCGGCCAGCATAAACTGCAGGGTGTTTTCTCCAGACGTCAGCTGGGTGGTAATATCAACAGTCTGGTACTGAATCCGTTTCCGGTAATCGGTAATGCCGGGAGCCAGAATAAAGCTGCCGATTTTTGAACCGTTCAAGGTTCCTTCATAGACACCGCAGGCCGTCATATAGGCACGGGCTTTCTGTATCTGCTTTGATTCCGGTACCGTAAACTGTTTTCTGAAGCAGTCTACCGGATACCGTTTTTTCTTATCGACCGTATAGTTACCGGTTATCCACCGGGCTTTCCAGTCATCAGGGCGTACCAGGCCAATTTCAAACACGGCAGGTTCGCTGGTTTCAGGAACATCAGACTCATCCCAAAGGGTAACCTGCCAGTGAATCTGATCCCTGCTGGAAAGAGCTTTTCCATTCCAGGGAATCAGATGCATATCATCTGACTGTACCTTACCCGTATCCCACATAACCACATTCCGGTCATTTCTGGCAACAATCTGATATGCCGTCTGGGTGGTACCACCCTGGCAGGTCCAGCTGAAGCGGGGGGTAAGGATATCAATTCCCATGGGGTTCTGCAGGTATTCAACGCGTAAAGTAACAGCCTTCATTTTTTAGTCCTTATTTGCGGGATGCAATTTCTTCTTTCATGGCAGGAAGTTTTGCTTCCAGGTCAAACTGCAGGGTAAGTACAAACATAATGACGAACAGTGCCAGTGGAATATAGATACCAAAGGTAAAAATGGCCTGACGCACAGCAGTTGAAGCAACAGCAGCAGTTGCTTCATAACCGGCAATACCAAGACACCAGCCTACAATTGAGGCACCAAGACCAGAACCGATTTTTCCGCCAAAGCCGGAAGCAGCGTTGGAAATACCAACCATCCGTTTGCCGAATTTATATTCGTTATAGTCGATGGACATGGCGGTCATAACACCCATAAGACACATCATGGGAATGTTGGCAAATGAAGCAAAACAACCAAGGATAGTATTGAACCAGAAATCTGCAGGGTTGATAAGGCGGATGGCTGTTGCAACCCCACCAATAAAGAATGAAACTTTAAGAGTTTTGGTAACACCCAGCTTCTTGATCATTGGTCCTACCAGAATAAAGCCAAGTAAGGTTGGAATCATACCAACTGCACCCAGAATACCTACCAGGTTGTCATCGCCGTAAATCCATTTACAGTAATAGGCACCGGATCCACCGCTGATACCATAAGAAATGTTTGACATAACACCCATGATAAGCACGATAACCCAGTATTTGTTGTGGAACAGGTTTGAAACAGCCTGACCAAAAGGAACAGCTTCTTCCTGATCTTCCTGAACTGGAACCGGCTCCGAACCAGATTCAACAGCGCATTCCTTTGACCGTACATAGCAAAGCAGCAGGGAAAGCAGAACCAGAACGCTGAATCCGATACCGAACTTTATCCAGGCGCCCTGTCCGCCACCCATCATATTGGTAATCGGAATAACAGCAATGGCGATAATCATACCGGAAACATAGCCGGCACCAGCCCGCCAGATACCCATGGTACCGCGTTCCTGCTGACTGTTGGTCCGTACAACCATCAGGGAACCGTATGGAATGGCAATGGCAGTATAAATGATGGCTGTAAGCAGCACATTGGTAACGAACATATACAGCAGTTTAACCGGATCAGGAGCTCCGGTTGGAACGGTAAACAGCAGAATTATGATAACTGCAGCCGGAACGGCCATTTTAAGGATCCAGGGACGGTATTTTTCTTTTCCCGGAGCCGTGTGGTCAACAATGTTCCCCATGATGATGTCAGTAAAGGCATCGATAATCTTACAGATCAGAAGAACCGTAGCAACAGCACCGGCGGCCATGCCGGCCTTATCCGTATAGAAATAGGTCAGCTGACCTACCAGGCCTGACATTGAATTCAGGGCGAACTGACCTAACGAGTCAGCAAAGTAGTCACCGCCGCGCATTACTTTCTGCACGCCAAACTTGTCTTTTCCAAGTGGTTTTTTAGCCATGTGATGTCTCCTCTTTTTTTCACAACACAAATCTATAGTGCTATTCTACCTGTGTTCTGCCGGTTGTATTGTAACCACGTGAATTTTATTGTAATTTTGAGAATATGAATGATGATATAACCATTGCTGAAGCACGGAAGGCCTACCTTTCGCTGCTGTACCATGCAACATACATGCCCATGTACTATCTGGTTGAACAGAACATTGCAGCAACATTCCCGCAATGGACCTTCCCTTTTGAGGAACTGCTGGCATATAAAAACGCCATTACCCTGGGGGGTATAACCATTGATTACTTTGCCATTGATGACATTCTGTTCATGGGTATTGTGCGGAACCGGAATCTGGATGAAGCAGTTGTCATCGGTCCCATATCACTTTCAGAATTGACTCCTGCCGTCATTCAGAAATGCATCAGCGGATGGCAGCTTGATGAAGAATCACAGAAACAGGCAACGGCTTTCCTTGAGCGGACGCCATCATTTTCCCTGCATCAGTTTCTGGCCATTCTGGTGCTTATCAACCGGGAGCTGAATGGAGAAACACTCCGGATAGAAGATGTGTACAAAGAGACCATGCCGGAAAATATCGGTGACCAGATAGCAAAAGAACATTCTGCATCCCTTTTGGAACGGAAAGAACGTGCAAACTACCACGATACGTATTATTTTGAGCAGGAATATTACGCCCTGATTGAAAAAGGAGATGTAGAAGGTTTGAAAAACCTGTTGCAGTCCATGCCGCCATTTACCGAAGGCGCAGTCGGCTCCAATTCATTGCGGCAGGCTAAGAACATCTTTATTTCATCCATCACCAATTACACCCGGTACGCCATTGCCGGCGGTCTTGATATTGAAACTGCGTACCAGCTGTCTGATACCTATATTCAGACTATGGAAAAGATGGCTGATGTTAACGGTATTATTCTGTTGAATAATACGGCGGTATTTGATTTTACCCAGCGGGTAGCCGATGCCGGAATTCCACAGGGACTGTCCGGCGATATTTTCAGATGCGTACAGTATATTGCCAATCACAGTACCGAAGGTTTGTCGGTAGAAGAACTAGCAGAAGAACTTACCCTGAACCGGTCAACCCTGTCAAAAAAATTCCAGCGGGAGATGGGAATAAGCATCAGCGGATACATCATGAAGCGGAAACTGGAAGAAGCACGGAATCTGCTGACCTACACAGACAAAACCTGCAGCGAGATCAGTGCATTCCTCTATTTTTCTTCCCAGGCATACTTTCAGAATGTGTTCAAAAAGCAGTATGGAATTACACCGCGGGAATACCGGATGCAACACCACGCCAGCAGGCGGTAAGGCAGAAGGCGCCTGCCTGTCACTGGGTGATGTGCTGTTTGACTGTCCCTGCTCGGAAGAAGTATTCCGGCAGGATGAAAAAAGGTCAGCCACTATCTTGGGCTGACCTTTTCTGTTATTTCACCAG
>JAKSTT010000014.1 GCA_024413635.1 Treponemataceae bacterium
TTGATTTCCGAGGTGATGCGTTCATCCTGGATTTCACTGGTCAGGCGCTGGGTATCGTTATCTTTCTGTTTTTTGAACTTTGTTGCGTACTGTTCCAGATACCGCTTCTGCGACAATGCGGTTTTCGTCTGAAAATGGGGATCGTTTTTGGCAACGCGGATCAGGTCCAGAATAGTATCCGGTGTCAGTATCTGGGTCAGCACCGATGAGATTTTCCGCAGATGGGTCTGGATTGCGGCTGATTCAGAACTGGTCAGGGGAGCCCCTTTGCGTTTGAATTGTACAGCTTCTATGGCGCGGGCTTCTGCTGCCGTCAGGTGGAAATTGCCGATCAGGTAGTAAAAGTCCATAAGCATGTTTTCCAGCCGTTCAATTTCTACCGGTTCAAAACGGGCTTCTGCGGCGGTGGTTCCCGGTGTATAGGAACTGTCAAAAAGTCTGAGCAGCGCCGGATACTGGAACCGGCAGATATCGCCGAGCAGATCCAGGGACTGCAGTGATTTTTCAATGTTATGAAAGGTTACGGTGTTTATTTCCCGCAGGATACCGTTCAGATCCTGCCGCTGGGCTTCAAGGGTACGCTGGGCGTTTGACTGCATGAGGAAATCTTCCTTACGCACGTCATAGGCTATTTTCTTGCGGCTTTCTTTTGCCCTGTCGGTAAAGCCGGTTTCAATCAGAATATCGATGAAGTGCTGTGAACGTTTGGCATCAGTATGGCAGACTGTATCGTTCAGGATTGTTGAAATGGGTGTCGTGTGTTCATCCATCAGCCTGAAGGCTTCTGCCAGATTCGGCAGTACCATGCGGTTGCGGTAGATTGCCGGCTGACGCTGCTTGAGCGTATTTTCCAGATGTTTCAGGTCACTTTTCTGCTGTGCTTCAGGACTGTTGCCTGCAAAGAGAGATGTGATGGCGTCAATAATCTGGGAAAGGAAACTCATATCTTATTAAGTGTAGTTTGATATAAGGCGATTGTAAATAATCTTGTAATCACTGAACGTTTCAGCACTCACAATTTCCTTGCGGACGGCAGCAGCTCCGGGAATTCCCTTTGAATAGCAGCAGAACCGTTTGCGCATTTCCCGGCAGGCCAGGTTTTCGCCTTTTTCTGAAACCAGCAGTTCCAGTTCCTTCATAGCAGTTTCCAGACGGACCGTGGGGGCAATTTCCGTGTAGCTGCCGGTTTCCAGCAGCTCTTTTGCCTGGGTAAAGATAAAGGGGTTTCCCATGGCACCACGGGCAAACATGACGCCGTCTACACCGGTTTCAACAATCATGCGCCGGCAGTCTTCCGGAGAGAACACATCGCCGTTGCCAAAAACGGGAATTTTTCCGCCAACATACTGTACCAGGTCGGCAATCTGTTCCCAGTTGGCTTTTCCTTCATAACCCTGGGCTTTGGTCCGGCCGTGCATGGTTATGGCAGCAGCGCCGGCTTCAAGGGCGGCATCTGCGTTGCGCCGGTATGTAATGGTGTCGTGGTCCCAGCCGGTACGGATCTTTACGGTTACCGGTACGGTGGGTTTTCCCTGTTCCCGGCAGAATGATTCGCTGGCGCGGACGGCAGAATTAACAATGGTGTACAGCAGCTGCGGATCCCGGGTAAGGGATGATCCTGCACCACTTTTGATGATTTTGGGTACGGGGCAGCCGCCGTTTATGTCAATGAGTTCAGGAGCGGCAGTGCTGAGCGTAATGCCTACTGCTTCCGTCATGGATTTTGCATCCCCGCCGAACAGCTGGATGGCATAGATATCCTCATTGGGAGCGCGGACCATCAGGTCCCTGGTTTTATCGGAACCGCGGTACAACGCTTCTGCAGAGACCATTTCTGTGTAGGTAAAGGCAGCTCCGCACTGACGGCAGATGCTTCTGAATGCACTGTCTGAGTATCCGGCTACCGGCGCCAGAAAAATGTTGCCGCCGATAGTCAGGGTACCTACCGTAACCGGATGGAACAGGGATGAATCACTCATTATTCAGGCAGTCTGAAGAACTTGCAGCTGTTTTTCCACAGCTGGTCAGCAAGTGCTTCAATATCCATTTCAAGCATTTCTGCCAGGAATTTTACGGTAGACGGTGTGTATGCCGGCATGTTGCGCTGACCACGATACTGGGCCGGAACCATGAAAGGACTTTCTGACTCAATCAGGATACGGTCAACAGGCAGCATGAGGACTGTTTCATGCAGGTTGCGTGCGTTGCGGTATGTCAGGTTACCGGCAAAAGAGAAGTATACCGGCATATCAAGTACTTTCTTTGCATAGCGGGCATCTTCTGAGTAGCAGTGCAGGACGGCACCGGCCTGTGGCATGCGCTGTGCAAGAATATCGTAAATGTCCTTGCCGGCATCGCGGTTGTGGATGATGACCGGCTTATCGTGCATCTGGGCCATTTCAAGCTGGGTAATGAAAAGTTCAATCTGGGAACTTTTGTCACCAAACTTGCGGTAATAGTCCAGACCGGTTTCGCCCAGAGCGACTACGTTGGGCAGGGAAAGTCCTTCCTCTACGATGCGCATCCAGTCTTTGCCGGGATTATTGACTTCCGATGGAGATACACCGATGGCGTGGTATACTCCCGGAACGTTTTTCAGGTTTGCATATACGTTTGAGAAGTCGTGCAGACTGTTGCAGATGCTTACAATGCGGGTGACATTTGCCTGTTTTGCTTCCTGCACAACACGTAATTGTTCAATAGGGTCATCGTAAATAAGCCCGATGTGGGCGTGAGTATCAAAAAACTGCATGGCTTTACTTCCAAAAAGAGGTGATAAAACGGAACCGTTTCTACCGATAATCCTAACATAGGATTACTAGGCCGTCAATTTGACAGCAAAAAAACATCTCGTTATACTTTATGATACCGCTTATTGTGGGGTAAGAATTGGCTCGAAACAGACGTTACAGACGTGTTGAAAAAAACGTAGTAAATATCATCCTCGGATTCCTTGCCGGTGTCTTTAAGGCAATCGGCAGGTTCTTTGCGGCCATATTCCGTTTCTGTGACAGAAAACTGACAATCATGATTGTTCCCCACTCACAGAACAAAGTAGTCAATTTCCAGACCAATGTCTTTTCTCTGGCAGCCGGTGTCCTGCTGTTCTGCGGCATCATCGGTTCATTCTTCTTCTTCAATGTTAAAACAGTCGGTTCAGAAGCTGAAATTGCCCGCCTTATGGAGGACAACCGCCAGATGCTGGCCAGTCTTGATGAGCTGCGTAATGAAAACAATAACCTGATGCAGGTAGCAAAACGGTTCCAGTCGTCCCTGAATGAATCACTTTCCCTTATGGGTATCGGACAGACGGCTTCTACAAAAGGTACCGTTCAGAACAGCGACCTTTCTTCCCTGTTTGATATTCAGGAACTTTCCCGCGGTTCAGTCCGCGAAGCCGTAGACGTACGCCAGCTGACCAGCTACCTGGAAGGTGCCGTTCAGCCGGTAGAACAGCTGGGTAAACTGTTTGAATCCCAGGGAGCCCTGTTCTCGGACATTCCGTCCATCTGGCCGCTGAAAGGTGGTGTCGGCCATATTTCCATGCAGTTTGGCCAGAACGTTCATCCTATTACCGGCCGCTGGTACATCCACAAAGGTCTGGACTTCTCAACCTGGCGTACCGGTGACCCCATTATTGCCACTGCCAACGGCCGTGTCGTAAACGTTTCTTACAGTGACAGTTTTGGTTATTACGTAATCCTACAGCACAAATACGGATACTACACCCGTTATGCACATATGAACTCTACTACCGTAAAAAAAGGTCAGTCAGTATCCCAGGGTGATGTAATCGGATATCTGGGTAACACCGGTATTACCACTGGTGCCCATCTGCACTACGAAGTTCATATTGGTTCAGAGGTTGTAGACCCGGCCAAATATATCAACGTAAAATTTACAAAGTAAAAAGTAGAACGCCATGGCAATCTTTACTGACGATATCTCCATTAACACACTTATTGGTGTCGGTGCATCATTTACCGGAAACCTCCGGATTTCCGGCTTTATCCGGGTTGATGGCGATATTGACGGCAACATTGAAACTTCCGGCCGGATTATTGTGGGTGAAAAAGCCCGTATCCGCGGAAATATCTCTGCAACTGCGGCAGTTGTCGGCGGCATTGTAGAAGGAGACATCATTGCTCCTGACGGCGTTAAAGTTCTGTCCTCGGCAGTAATCATCGGTGATGTAATGACCCGTCATCTTGAAGTTGGTGAAGGCTCGCTGATTCAGGGGCAGTATGTGGCCCTTTCTGATGAAAACGAATACAACGAAGCAGTTATCCATTGGCAGGATGTAAAGGCAATCCGGGCCAAGTCGCTTTTTTCTGATCAGGGAACCCTCTGATGGCTGTTGGTTTCGTAACTCCAGGACAGTTTCAGGCAGCATCACAGTATGCCTCGGCACAGAAGGCAAAAGAAGAAGTTGAAAAAAAACGCCTTGAACAGTCCAAGCGGGCAAAGTTTAAGGATTTCCTGAAAAAGCCGGTAGGAGAACTGGCAGATGAAGAAGGCCTTCCACCGGAAATTGCCGGCATGGAGTACGAAGAAGCAGTCACCTATCTTCTTGATAACGTGACCATGGCCGCTGATAATTTCAGGAACAACCCGTACACCAATGCCTTTGCTGAATACCGGACGAAGATTTCGCAGTTCCTGAAATTTGTGGAAAAGAATGCCTATGAGGTTGAATCATCAGTCTCACGGCCAACCTACCGGCTGCCTAATCCCAAAAAAAGGTACCTGATAAAAGTAATTGATGGCAAACTTGAACAGCTTGCCCGTGATATACTGTATAATCAGGCAGAGCAGATGAAACTGCTGGCACAAGCTGATGAAATTAACGGTCTTTTAGTAGACTTATTCTCGTAAGGGAAATACAGGAAACAGATATGAGCAACAGTTATTCAGATATAGATGGTCTTTCAAAAGAGGAACTTGCTTCTCTTGAAGACGAAAACTTTGGCGAAGAAATCATTGATGAAGGTGATTTTGTTTTCCCGTCACCGCTGTACCGTCTGAAGCTTGAATATTCAAGCGAAGGCGTGTACGCCACTTCTGACCGGATTGAAGTTACCGGCGGCGATTACGTCATCATACCTACCCGGTATGGTAAGGATCTGGCACTGGTCATGGGAAAAGTAAACTGCCCCATCGGTATCCGTCCCTCAGACGTTATTACCATTGAGCGCAAAGCTTCTGCAGATGATCTTGAAAAGGCAAAAGACCTGAAGGCTAAGGAAGACGAGGCCTTTAAGGTGTTCCAGGAAAAAGTTGCCGTTCACAAGCTGGAAATGAAGCTGATTGCCACCCATTACCTGCTGGAAGAACAGAAAGTTCTCTTTTTCTTCAGTGCAGAAAACCGTGTAGATTTCCGTGAACTGGTAAAGGATCTGGTTTCCGTGTTCAAGATGCGCATCGAGCTGCGTCAGATTGGAGTACGTGACGAATCACGTATTACCGGCGGTCTGGGAGTATGTGGCCGTCCCTATTGCTGCCACGCCGTATCAGATAAACTGCGCCCCGTTTCCATCCGCATGGCAAAAGACCAGAATCTTTCGCTGAACAGCATGAAGATTTCCGGTCAGTGCGGACGTCTGTTATGCTGTCTGTCCTATGAACACGAATGGTATTCAGAAGCACGCAAGAAACTGCCGAATGAAGGAATCCGCATTCCGTATGACGGTGTAAACTTCCGCATTACTGAAGTGAACCCGCTGACAAAAATGATAAAGATGTCTGGAGAAGACGGCCGGTTTATTGAGGTTGCAGCCAGCCGGTTCAGCCGGAAAGACGGCCGCTGGGCAATTGACTGAAAAAAAGGGGCTGTACAGCCCCTTTTTTATGCTCTTCTGAAGTTACTGAAGGATGGCGATGACGCTGGAACTGTCGTCCGACAGCGGTGAAAGGTCATAGCCACCGTACAGTTCAATCCGGGTAAAGCCTGCTTCGCGGGCAAATTCTTTCAGATCCTGTACCGTAACGGGGTATACTTCTGCATCGCGCAGTACCGGTACCTGGCGGAATCCGGCATGTTCCAGAGACTGCTGCATGTACCAGGTATCATCACGGCGGGTAAGGCTGGTAGTCAGTTTTACGCGGATATTTTCACGTACCGGCAGCGGAACCGTATCAGCATCAGGAAGCTGCTTAAAATAGGGTACCTGTACAACCAGGGTACCGGTGGCAGAAAGCAGCTGTCTGCAGTCATAGAAAAACTTCCGCATTAAGGTCCGGTCACGGACAAACAGCAGTTTATCGTTGATGCAGCTGATGACATCATAAAAGCCTTTGCCCAGGAAACGGGTCATCTCAATACTGGACATCTGGAAAAACCGTATAGCAGTATTGGGCATTCTGCGGCGACGGTTGGCAGATTCCAACATCTCTTTTGATGTATCAATACCGGTAACATCATGGCCCAGACGGGCCAGATAATGCTCAAAAAGTCCGGTTGAACAGCCAATTCTCAGAATATGTGCGGGCATTTTCTGCTGGATCAGGTCAGTAAACAACTTTTTTTGACTTTCAGTTATAGGGTACAATTCATCATAATATTCAATAATGTTATTTAAATAATCCATGTTACTTACAGTATACGGCATGATTGAAAAACCCGCACATATTAAAGAAGATATTTTTATCAGCCGGAATAAATGACAAAAACTGTGAATATGTAAACACTAATCTTGATACAGGTGCAGTTACAAGGTATACTTTTCTGTATGACTAAGACTGAGAAAGACTTACTGTGTCCATGTGGTTCAGGTAAACCATATGCTGAATGTTGTGAACCTGTCATCAAAGGTTCTAAAGCTGCAGAAACTGCAGAAGCTTTAATGCGCAGCCGCTATTCGGCTTACGTAAAGCATGAAATTGACTGGATTGCCGCCAGCTGTACTCCTGATGAAGAACAGGAAATCGATATGGAAGAGACCCGCAAATGGAGCGAAGAATCCGAATGGCAGGGTCTGAAAATCATCAACACTGAAAAAGGCGGACCTTCTGACGACGAAGGTATCGTTGAATTTACCGCAACCTATGTACGCAAAGGTATCCGTGATGTACATATGGAACGGGCATACTTCAAGAAAACCGACGGAAAATGGATGTATGAAGCAGGAGAACTGATTCCTACCACTGTTGTTCGCGTTGGTGAAAAAGTTGGCCGTAACGACCCCTGTCCTTGTGGATCAGGTAAAAAATACAAGAAGTGCTGTGGTCGCTAAGCAATGCAGGTAGTAACTGGCTTTCATGCCATTGAAGAAAAGCTGCGCAAGGCTGAAAACGATGCTTCCCTGGTAAGCAGTCTGCATCTTCTGTATGCAAAACCAGGGCCCCGGGTAAAGAAAATGATTGCCCAGGCCCAGAAAGCCGGCGTTTCCTGCAAGGAAGTGTCCGTAAAGGAACTGGACGCCCTGGTGGCTCCGCTGCCGGAAGTTGCCCGGGAACACCGTGGTGTGGTTATCACCTGTCCTGAAGAAAAACGGGGCAGTACCAACGTCAATTTTGACCACTTTCTGGCAACAGCCTGCGAGCCGCTGCCTGCTGATAAACCCACCAGTGTGGTAGTTGTTCTGGACAGCGTAACTGATCCTCACAATGTAGGAGCCATTATCCGCAGTTGTGATCAGTTTGGTGCAGATCTGTGCATTTTACCGGAGCGGCGCGGCGTAAAAAACAGCGAAGTTATCGACCGGGCCAGTGCCGGTGCATCAGCCTGGGTACCGGTAGCCGTTGTACCTAACCTGGTTCGTGCTGTTGAACAGCTGAAAGAAGCCGGGTATTGGATTTACGGCGCAGATGCCGGTGGTGAAAGTGCACCTGACGCTAAACTGACGGGAAAAGTTGCCTTGATTATGGGTAGTGAAGGCACCGGTATGAGCCGGCTGCTGACGGAAAAATGCGACACTATTCTGTCGATTCCTACCTGTGGAAAATTAGATAGTCTGAATGTTTCGGTGGCTGCAGGAGTATTACTCTATGAAATCCACCGGCAGGCATTAAAAAAATAGGAGTGTGGCACATGGATGAACAGAACATCGTCAATTATGAACTGACAACTGATCAGAAAAAAGCTCAGGCATTAAAAGCTGCCAAAGATGAATATGCTCAGAAACTGGCAGAACTGAAGCAGGAACGTGATGATAAGATTGCCGCCATTAAGGGAAAACACCGGGAAGCAAAAGATGCAGAAGCAAAACTGCCTCCGGTAGAAAAGGTAAAACTGCGCCAGAAGGAAGCAGAAGCCCGTAAGGCAGAATACCTGAACCGCAAAGGCCGCTATACCATTGGAGAAGAAATCTTCAATGCTGTTTCACACGGTGTTGGTGCCGGTCTGGCTGTAGCTGCGCTGGTACTCCTGGTATGGAAAGCCCTGATTGCAGCTCCAGAATCGGCAAAAAGCTACTACATCGTAGGCTTTTCCGTTTTCGGTGCCTCAATGGTACTCTATTATCTGACCAGTACCCTGTATCATGCCATTGCTCCAACCGGTGCAAAAAAAGTATTCGGTATTTTTAACCACGATACCATTTACATTCTGATTGCCGGAACCTACACACCGTTCTGTCTGAGTCTTCAGCAGAGCGTAACCGGATGGGTTATTTTCGGCATTGTATGGTTAATTGCAGTGCTGGGTGTGGTATTCTACAGCGTTCGCGGAAGCCGCATGCGCACCCACTCAATTATCCTGTACCTGATGCTGATCATCATTATGTTCATTTATTCAGGTGTTCTCAGTTCACATCTGCCAAAAGCAAGCTTTATCCTGCTGCTGACCGGTAGCGGTGTGTATGTTCTGGGTATGTGTTTCTATGCCATGAAAGGTGTAAAATGGATGCACTCAATCTGGCACCTGATCTGTCTGGCCGGTAGTATTCTGCATTTCTTTGCTGTTATGCAGGCTCTGTAAACACCGGTTACAAAGCATATGAAAAAGCCTCTGCTGTTGAAGCAGGGGCTTTTTTTTTGGTATTATAGGGCCATGGAAACAATGAAACGCACCGTTACTTGCGGAGACCTGCGCAAGGCTGACGACGGCAAAACTGTAATTTTAAACGGCTGGGTTCACCGTATTCGCGAACATGGCGGTATTTCTTTCATCAACTTACGCGACCGCTATGGTATTACTCAAGTTGTAGTAGACTCGGACTCACCTGCAGAACTTCAGGATGTTGCTAAAACCATCCGTATGGAATTCTGTCTTGCAATTGAAGGTGTTGTCCGCGCCCGCCCAGATACCATGATCAATAAAGATATGGCTACCGGTGAAGTTGAACTGGTTGCCAAAAAAATCCAGATTCTCGCTAAATCTGAAGTTCTTCCTTTCATGCTGGATGAAGTTCAGAAAGACGGAACTCCTGTTGTTCCCAATGAAGATCTGCGTCTGAAATACCGCTATCTGGACCTTCGCAGCCAGAAAATGCAGCACAACATCATCCTGAGAAGCCAGGTTGCATTTGCTACCCGCGAATACCTGACCAGCAAAGGATTCCTGGAAATTGAAACTCCAACTTTCATCAAATCTACTCCGGAAGGCGCCCGCGACTACCTGGTTCCTTCACGTGTACATCCAGGTACTTTCTACTCACTGCCACAGAGTCCTCAGCTGTACAAGCAGCTTCTGATGGTATCCGGTTTTGACAAGTACTTCCAGATTGCCCGCTGTTACCGCGACGAAGATGCCCGTGGCGACCGTCAGCCTGAATTTACCCAGATTGATATGGAACTTTCTTTCACCAACCGTGATGAAGTTCTGAGCACCACTGAAGGCATGATGGGTCATATCTTCAAGAAAACACTGAACGTTGACCTGCCTGAACATTTTGAACGCCTGGCTTGGGAAGATGCTTTTGATTTCTACGGAAGCGATAAACCGGACCTGCGTTTTGACCTGAAGATGCAGGATGCTGCTTTCATGGCTGATCTTTCTGACTTTGGTGCATTCAAAGCCGGAGCTGCCAATGCAGATAAAGCACTGCCACGCCACCAGAGAAGCGGTCTGAAAGCTCTGGTTGTTAAAAACGTAGCAGACAAATACAGCCGCAAAATGATTGAAGCCCTGGAATCAGAAGCCAAGAAATACAAGGCTAAGGGTCTTGCATGGATGAAAGTAAATGCTGAAGGCGTTTTTGAAGGCGGTATCAGCAAGTTCTATGCCGGAAAAGAAGCTGAAATCTGTGCAAAACTGGGAGCAGAAAAGAACGACCTGCTGCTGTTTGTAAGCGATGAAAAATGGCAGGTTGCCTGTGTTGCCCTGGGTGCTGTTCGTAAACAGCTGGGTAAAGACCTGAACCTGTACAACCCTGCAGATGAATTCCACTTTGTATGGATTGTAGACTTCCCGTACTTTGCCTGGAACGAAGAAGAAAACCACTGGGAAACCGAACATCATATGTTCACCCTGCCACAGCAGAAATACTGGCCAACCCTGGAATCAAATCCTGGTGAAGTAAAAGGTGACCTGTACGACCTGGTTCTGAACGGTTACGAACTTGCTTCAGGTTCTATGCGTATCAATGATCCGGAACTGCAGCAGCGTATTTTTGCCATTGCCGGTTATTCAAACGAACGTGCCCAGAAAGCTTTTGGCTTCCTGGTAGAAGCATTCAAATACGGTGCACCGCCACACGGTGGTATTGCACCCGGTCTGGACCGCCTGGTTATGCTCATGTGTCACGAAGAATC
The DNA here is from genome assembly GCA_024413635.1 of Treponemataceae bacterium. GTDB lineage: Bacteria > Spirochaetota > Spirochaetia > Treponematales > Treponemataceae > Treponema_I. The sequence goes on from JAKSTT010000014.1 coordinate 10,693, forward strand.
AATTCATGAAGTAATTGCATTCCCGAAAAACAACCTGGCACAGAGCCCGATGGATGAATGTCCTGCTCCTGTTGATGAACAGCAGCTGAAGGACCTGCATATCCGTATCGTAGAAGACTAACACAAGAGAGGACCACGTCCTTGAAAAAACACTGCATTCCGGCAGGCAGAATACTTTGCCTGCTGGCTGCAGTACTGCTTTTTGCCGGCTGTAACCGGGTGGTTCAGCTGGCAGAGCCCGTTTCTGCAACTGAGCGGGCCATTGGAACAGTCTGCAGTATTACCATTTACGACATAGATGATGCCGTATTCTCTACCAATAATCTGCCAAAAGACAAACCTGCCCTTGCTGCAAAGCTGATTCATCAGAGTTTTAAACGTCTTAATGAGATTGAACAGGTATTCAGCGCCAGTCTGGAAACGGCTGAGCTGTATAAACTGAACCTGACCAGCGGCACCGGCACTGCAGTTCCTGTTTCTGATGAACTGCGTTCTGTATTGAATGCAGCCCTGGAGACTGCACGTAACAGCGGGGATGCCTTTAATCCGTCGCTGGGTAGTGTAATCAATCTGTGGGATATTTCGTCAGGCAACGGACATATTCCGGAGTCCGGAAAACTGAAAGCTGCACTGGCCGACGTTGACTCTTCCAACGTGATTGTAGACGATGCTGCCGGTACGGTACTGCTGAAAGGTTCCCAGACAAAAGTTGACCTGGGAGGCATCGCAAAAGGCTATGCAGCCGATGAAGTTGCACGTCTTTTACGGGATGCAGGTGTTACCAGTGCACTGGTTGATCTTGGCGGCAACATATTTACCGTCGGCGGCAAGAAAGACGGTTCCAACTGGCGGGTCGGCATCAAGAACCCCTTTAATCCACTGGCGGTTGCCCTGCGGGTAACCGGCAAGGACTTTACGGTAGTTACCAGTGGTGTGTATGAGCGCTACTTTATTGAAGACGGGGTACGGTATCACCATCTTCTGGAAAGTGAAACCGGTTATCCGGTGCAGAATGGGCTCATGAGCGTGACTATCCTTGGTGAAACATCCCTGCAGTCAGACATGCTTTCTACGGCTGTGTTTGTGGCAGGCCTTGATAAGGGAATGGAGCTGTTGAAGGACTATTATCCTGGTGTTACAGCAGTGTTCATCACTGATGACTACAATGTGCTGGTTACCGGTCCTGAAGCAGACCTGATTGAGTGTCTGGATTTTGATTTTACCCTGTATAAGACGGCAAACTGACGGTCTGGACATAAAAAAAGCACCTTTTCCATTGGAAAGGTGCTTTTTTTACCGGCTATCAGATGTTTCAGCAGATAACTACTGAGTTATCGGTGTAAGAGAATGGAGCTGCCACGTATTTATCAGCTGCCCAGTCGTTTTCCCAGCGTTTGCCGTCCAGAAGATAACGGAACTGATATTCTTTTCCAGCTTCAAGAGTCAGTTTTACTTTGAAGGTTCCGTTCTTCAGTTTGTTCATAGGGGTTTCAACACTGCTCCAGTTATTGAAGTCGCCAGCGAGCCAAACTTGTTCTGCGCCGTTTGCTGCTTCTTTAGAAAGTTCAAATGTTACGGTGCATTTGGTGTTGGTTTTGTCATATTTTTTCTGAAGTGCCATTAAAAAGCTCCTTGTAAGAATATCTTTGAGAAGTATAGAATAAACGGGCAGTATTATTCAATATAACAAATTTACGGATTTTTGCACTATCTTATCATGGCGGGAGGAGTGAGTCTGTGGCAGACCAACGCATCACAAACCTTTTTCAGACTTTTTACGAAGCTGATCCTGATCCCAAAAGCGAGCTGGAATGGCAGTCACCGTATACGCTGCTGGTTGCGGTTGTCCTTTCTGCCCAGGCAACAGATAAAAGCGTCAACATTGCTACCCGTGAACTGTATAAAGTAGCTGATACGCCGGATAAAATGGTGGCGCTGGGCGAAGAAGGCCTTATCCCATATGTCAAAAGCATCGGGTTGTTCCGGTCCAAGGCAAAGCATGTTATAGCGCTGAGCCGGCAGCTTCTGGAACGGTATGACGGCGAAGTTCCCCATTCCCGGGAACTGTTGATGGAACTTCCTGGCGTAGGCAGAAAGACTGCCAACGTGGTTCTGAATGTCGTATGGCATGAACCGGTAATGCCCGTTGATACCCATGTATTCCGTGTGGCACACCGCCTTGGGTTGAGTAATGGAAACACGCCGGAAGCGGTAGAACAGGATCTGTATCAGGTCATCCCAGAAGAGTATATGGAGCATGCCCATCATCACCTTATACTGCATGGCCGGTATATCTGTACGGCACGAAATCCGAAGTGCGGATCCTGCCTTGTGGCAGACTATTGTCCTGCAAGAACGTAAAAGGCTACGGTGTTTCATAATATTCAGTGTTTTCATTGCACCGGTATTCCAGTATACTGACATAACCTTTTAATCGCGTAAAACTCAGGAGTTAGCAATGAGCGCAGACAAATACCTTTTTACCTCTGAATCCGTTGGCGAAGGCCATCCCGATAAACTGTGTGACCAGATTTCTGATGGCGTTCTGGATGCCTGTCTGTCAGCTGATCCTGAAAGCCATGTTGCATGTGAAACCTTTGCATCTACCGGTCTTGTGCTGGTTGGTGGCGAAATTACCACAAATACGTGGGTTGATGTTCAGAAAATCGCCCGTGAAACCGCACGCAATATCGGCTATACCGACAGTGATTACGGTCTGGACTGCGATTCCATGGCTGTTATGAACATGATTCACAGTCAGTCGCCCGACATCAACCAGGGTGTTGTAGGTAAAGGTCTGAAAGAGTATGAAGGCCAGCAGGGTGCCGGCGACCAGGGTATGATGTTCGGTTTTGCCTGCTCTGATACTCCGGAACTGATGCCGGCTCCTATCATGTACAGCCATAATCTGCTTTTAAAAGCTACTGACCTGCGGAAATCTGGTGCCATGAACTGGCTCCGTCCTGATGCAAAAAGTCAGGTTACCATTGAATATGAAGGCAACAAACCGGTTCGTATTGATACCGTTGTTATTTCTCATCAGCATTCACCTGATGTTTCCAATGAAACAATCCGTGAAGGCATTATTGAAAACATCATTAAGCCGGTTCTTGAACCAACCGGACTTATGACCAAAGATACCAAGTTCTTCATTAACCCGACCGGACGCTTTGTTGTCGGTGGTCCTTTCGGTGATACCGGCCTTACCGGACGCAAAATCATCGTAGATACTTATGGTGGTATGGGACGCCACGGTGGTGGTGCATTTAGCGGCAAAGATCCTTCAAAGGTAGACCGTTCTGCGGCCTACATGGCCCGCTATATTGCAAAGAACATTGTGGCTGCAAAACTGGCAGAAAAATGTGAAGTGGAACTGGCATACGCCATTGGTGTACCGTTCCCGGTATCTATCATGGTTGATACCTTCGGTACCGGCACTGTTCCAAACAGCCAGATTGTTAAGGCCGTGGAAAAAGTATTTGACTGTTCACCAGCAGGAATCATCAAGACTCTGGACCTGAAGAAACCGATTTACAGCGCAACTGCCGCCTATGGTCACTTTGGACGCAGTGAATTCAACTGGGAAAAAACCGATAAAGTTGACGACCTGCTGAAAAACATCTGATTCGGGATGACGCTACGATATTAATAGTGTGGTGGTTTCCGGTTTGGAATATCGCCTTCCTGTGCTTCTATCAGTTCAGTCAGTTTTCCTTTTAATACTCTGTTTTCGGCTGTTAACCGGTCAATAATCTGTTCATGTTCCACAGATATATTCTGCAGCTTGTTCATAAAGTCTTCCAGATATGCCAGTTTCATTTCTACGGCAGTCAGACGTTCTTCTGTGTAGTTATCAGTTTCCATAGAACTACTGTACCAACAAAAAAGGCTGCCATGCAAGTTATGCACAGCAGCCTTTGGGGGTCATACGATGATGTTACGTGTTACTGTTGTCAGTCGCGGTACAGATCACGTGCAGTATAGTGAGTATGCAGCAGGTGATGAGCTTTTTCGCTGTTTGGCTGACCAAAGTATTCGTCGTAAATCTTTGTAATCAGTGGGTTTTCGTGTGAACGGCGGATTTCGTGTGTAGCATCGTCAGTGTAGAGTGCTGCAGCACGCTTAACGCGCAGATCATCACAGTGTCCGTATGGCTGTCCACCACCGGTTACACAACCACCACGACAAGCCATTACTTCGATAAAGTCGTAAGGACGTTCTTTACCTTCAGCAGCAGCCTGGCGGATTTCGTTGATTACAGCATCAACATTACTCATCTGGTGGATAACACACAGACGTACTTTGGTACCGTTCAGGTCAACTTCTGCTTTCTTAACGCCTTCAAGACCACGAACTGCAGTATAGTTTACGTCACCCAGTTCGTTTCCGGTAACCAGTTTGTAAGCAGTACGTACAGCAGCTTCCATTACACCACCGGTAGCACCAAAAATGGTACCGGCACCGGTGTATGGTCCGATAGGATTATCTGCTTCTGTATCTTCCAGGTTTACAAAGTCGATACCAGCCTGGCGGATCAGGGATGCCAGTTCGCGGGTAGTAATTACGGTATCAACGTCAGGGGCACCGCTTGATTTCATGTCGTCATTACGGCGTGATTCATACAGTTTTGCAGTACAAGGCATTACTGATACGTGGTAAATCTTGTCAGCTTTCAGACCGGCCTGTTCTGCCCAGTATGTTTTGGTAACAGCACCCTGCATCTGCTGTGGAGATTTAGCAGAAGACAGGTTAGGCAGGAAGTCCTGATAGTATTTTTCTGCATAGTCTACCCAACCAGGACAGCAGCTGGTGAACATTGGCAGTGCACCACCTTTAGTCAGGCGGGTAACCAGTTCGGTACCTTCTTCCATGATGGTAAGGTCAGCAGCAAAGTTGGTATCAAAAACGTATTTGAAACCAAGCATGCGCAGTGCGGTATAAATCTTACCGGTGGTAAGGGTTCCGGCCGGCATACCGAATTCTTCACCCAGAGCAGCACGAACTGAAGGTGCAATAGATGCAACAGCGGTAAGTTCTGGATCTGCGGTTTTTTCAAAGATTTTTTCGATAGGGTTACGGGTAGTGATGGCACCAGTTGGACAGTGAGCAGCACACTGTCCGCAGCGGATACAGGGGCTGTGAGCCAGATCTGAACCAGCAACAGGTCCGATAACGGTTTTGTCACCACGGTTGGTGTATTCCAGAGCCCATACGTTCTGCATCTGCTGGCAGGCTTCAACACAGCGGCCACAGTTAATACACTTGTCGCGGTCAAATACGATTTCTTCGTAGCTGTCATCTACCGGCTGGTTTTTCAGAATCTGCTGGAAGCGTGGAGCTGCTCTCAGCCCAAAGTCCTGAGCCAGGCTCTGCAGTTCACACTGACCGCTTCTGCTGCACTGCAGACAATCCTGCGGGTGATTTGACAGAATCAGTTCCAGTACGGTACGGCGGGCCTTGGTAAGTTCCAGGTCGCTGGTTACGATATTCATTCCCGGTGTACATTCTGTACAGCAGGCACGTGCCATACGGGCGCGGCCAGTGCGTGGGTCTACGTTTTTAACAACACAGATACCGCATGAAGCCCATGCAGGTAAGTCATCGTTATAGCACAGAGTAGGAATTTTGATATTCATCTGCTGTGCGGCTTTAAGAATGGTAGTTCCTGGTTCTACAGAAACTGCTTTGCCATTGATTGTAAGATCAATCATCGTTTATTTCCTCACTCTTACTTCTTGATAATTGCGTTGAATTTACAGGTGCTCATACAAGCGCCACATTTCAGACATTTAGCCTGATCAATCTGGTGGCGGCTCTTCTTTTCACCGGTAATACAGCTTGCAGGACACTGGCGTGCACACATACCACATCCGATACATTTTTCAGAGATGTAGTAAGAAACCAGTTTCTTACATTTTCCTGAACGGCATTTTTTATCAACGATATGTTCGATGTATTCATCACGGAACTTTTTGATGGTAGACAGAGTCGGGTTAGGAGCTGACTGACCGAGAGCACACAGTGAACAGTTTTTCATTGACTGTCCGATGTCTTCCAGTTTCTGCAGGTCTTCCATTTCACCGTTACCGCGTGAAATTTTGTCCAGAATTGCATACATCTGGCGGGTACCGATACGGCAAGGAGAACATTTACCACAGCTTTCGTCTACACAGAATTCCATGTAGAATTTGGCAACGTCTACAACACAGTCGTCTTCATCCATAACGATCATACCACCTGAACCCATCATTGAACCAAGACGGGTAAGGGCGCCAAAGTCAATTGGAGTATCCAGGTTTTCTTCAGTGATGATACCGCCTGATGGACCACCGGTCTGAACACCTTTGAATTTCTTTCCGTTTTTGATACCGCCACCGATTTCAAAAATGATTTCGCGCAGGGTAGTTCCCATTGGAACTTCAACAAGACCAGAGTTTTCAACTTTACCGGTAAGGGCAAATACTTTGGTTCCTTTTGAGTCATCGGTTCCGATAGAAGCAAACCAGTCAGCACCTTTGGTAAGGATAACAGGAATGTTTGCCCAGGTTTCTACGTTGTTGATTACGGTTGGTTTACCCCACAGACCGCACTGAGCCGGGAATGGTGGTTTTGGAGTAGGCATACCGCGCTGGCCTTCAATAGAGCGGAGAAGAGCAGTTTCTTCACCACAAACGAAAGCACCGGCACCAAGGCGGATTTCGATATCAAAGTCGAAACCAGAACCAAGAATGTCTTTACCCAGAAGACCTGCTTCGCGTGACTGCTGCATTGCAATCTTTAAGCGGTCTACAGCCAGTGGATATTCTGCACGGATGTAGATGAAGCCCTGATGAGCACCGATGGCTTTACCACAGATGGTCATTGCTTCAAGAATTGAGTGAGGGTCACCTTCAATGGTTGAACGGTCCATGTAGGCACCCGGGTCACCTTCGTCGGCGTTACATACTACGTATTTAACATCGCCGGCTGCTTTAAGACCTGCTTCCCACTTGAATCCGGTTGGGAAACCTGCACCACCACGACCGCGGAGTCCTGATGCCTTAACTTCATCAACAATCTGCTGTGGAGTAAGTTCAAACAGGGCACGTTCAAGAGCCAGATAACCGTCACGGGCAATATATTCGTTAATGTTTTCAGGATTGATGAGACCACAGTTACGCAGTACGATACGGCGCTGTTTGCCGTAGAACTGGATTTCCTGTACTTCATCAACTTCCTTTGCTGCCTTGTTGTACAGCAGACGGTTTACTTCACGTCCTTTAACAACCTGTTCAGCAATAATATCTTTTGCGTCTTCCGGTTTAACTTCTACATAGAAAGAATCTTCCGGAAGAACCTTTACGATTGGTCCTTTTTCACAGAAACCGAAACAACCGGTTTTTACGATCTGTACTTTGTCTTCTACACCAAAGTTTTTTGCTTCAGCAAGAAGGTTTTTGTAAATAAGGTCTGCGTTGCTGGATTCACATCCGGTACCACCGCAAACAAGAATGTAATGGGTATATGCCATTGTTAACTCCTAATTACCGGCCGATTACCGATTTTTCTACAGCCTTTTTTCCAACAAGGTGTTCAGCAACAATCTGCTTAGCAACATCAGGTGTTACACTTCCGTACAGGGTTTTTGCACCGTCAGCAATTACTTCAACAGTAGGTTCTGTTCCTGGTTTGTTAAGGCTTGCAATCTGGCGTACGATGGTGGTAGCACCCAGACCTGCTTCATCAACAGCTTTGATGAAAGCATCCAGCGTATCTTTTGCACCGGCAGCAATACCGGCAGTTCCCATACCGATAATAATCTGGGCGGTTTTGCCTTCAGTTTCGCGTTTTGCCATTTCAGTTTTTCCGTTTGCACGGATGGCACGCAGTTCTTCTAATGACAGTTTTGCCATTTTTTAAGTCTCCTTCTTTTTGTGCTGGTTACCCGTCATATTCCTGACTCTGTAAGTACTGCAACAGCAACTGCAGGTTTTCTGCCGTTGAAACAGTGCCTAACGCTTCTTCAAGCTGTGTACTGGATACTGAATACTCAGTGTTGCAGTACGCAGTCTGCTTTACCCGGTGAACGGTCAGCGTGCGCTGGATTTCATCGGCATTCTGTACAAACAGGTTCCGGAACATCTCCGGTACATCTCCTAAGGGAGGTGTATCAATGTGGGCAAGGTTGAATTCCATGAATACCGTGGTACCGTTTTCAGAAGAATCTATCTTCCAGCGGCCACCGGTCTGTTCCACAGTCTGCTCAAGAAAGGCTAGTCCCAGTCCGGCTGATCTGTGGGGATGTTTCAACCCGTTGGTGTAAAAAGGCTTATAGTTAAACCCCGGTCCGTTATCACGGACGTACACCGCAGCAACTTTTTCATCTTCAACAAGCTCTATTGAAATCTCTGTAGCCGCAGCATCAAAAGCATTTTCTGCAATTTCAGCTATCTGGTCACACAGCGTATAGTGCATTGCTGAATGGTATGTTATGCATCCCGATATTTGTCGAGAATGCCTGAAATCTGGTTTTTGGTAAGCTTTCCGTATACGTCGCCGTTAACCGACATAACCGGAGCCAGACCGCAACATCCGATGCAGCGTACTGGTTCAACTGAGAACAGTCCGTCAGCAGTAGAGATTGATTCTGCAGAAACGCCAAGAATAGCGCGTGCTTCATCAATCAGGTCCTGTCCACCTTTAAGGTAGCAGGCAGTTCCAAGGCAAACACTAATCTTGTTTTTGCCGGGACGCTGAGTCTTAAAGAGGTGATAAAACGACATTACGCCGTAAACGCGGGCAAGCGGACTGTTTGTCCGTTCTGCTACTTCAGCAGCAGCTTCTTTGGAAATATAACCCTGTTCTTCCTGAACATGATGAAGAATCATAATCAGATTACCAGGTTTGTTTTTCCATTCTTCAATGAATGCATCAAGTTCCTTAGAGAACCCTGCATTAACGTTTTTAGACATATAGACCCCCAAGTCTATCTATAAATATTTATAGATATATTATAGGGCCAAAACTCCATTCCCGCAAATTTTTTTGATAAAATTTTCGTGATTTATGGAAGGTTGTACGGATTTGCAGATATTACCAGGAGATAGTAAGAATGACCGGTTCCTGCAGGGTCAGCAGGTTACTGACAGAAAACTGCTGGGTCAAGGATCTTCCTTTTGCCATCCAGGTCTCTACACCGGTTCCTTTGGTTACAGTAAGGGTTGCTGGTGCCGGCGTGTCCAGGGTAAGCGTCAGCCGGGAGGCTTTCAGTTCGTCAGCAATGGATTCTCCGTAGACAATACCAACAAGATCAATATATTCGTCAGCTGTCATATTCTCTCCGGTGAGGACCGGAGCCATAAGAAGGTCAAAGGTATCGGCAGTTTCAGAAGGCAGCAGGGATACCAGATGCTGTATTGATTCCGGAGTGCAGGTAATCCGGATGGAACGGGCAGTTGTTTCCACAGGGAGTGGCAGGGCTGCAGGAGCCATTTTCCCGGTTTTCAGGGTAAATACGTTGTCTTTGCCGATGGTGCAGGAAACCACCGGAATGCCGTGGGCCTGCAGGTTTTTCTGGATTTCTGCTGCAGAAATCAGGTCCCGGGCAGAACTGCCGGTAAATGATTCCATCAGGTCAGAAAGAACCGGTGGAATGGCGCAGGAAACAACCGTTGAGGTTTCTTCGCTTGAGGTAATGACGGTGGCAATTTTTGGGGAGCAGCTGCAGAACAGGAATACTGCAGCCAGAATGGCTCCCCGGAAAAAACAATGTTTCATGCAGGTAAAAAAATCAGAACCGGGGTAAGGTTACACGGGTACCGATGTTGAAGCTGAATCCGGAAATGAAGGAATCCAGGAGATTCAGGGCTGCACCTTCGGTAGTGTTGTATACCACGTAGCTGGCATCTGCGCAGAAGCGGAGTGCAACATCGCCGGTAATGACTGACGGTGTCTGCCAGGAAAGACCGATGATGCCGGGGAAGAATGAAGGTCTGATGGTCTCTGTGGTTCCGGGAACAACCGGGGTACCCAGGGCGATGACAGGACCGATGTAGAGGCGGAGGGCATCACTGGTGATGATGGTGGCAGTAACCGGCATCTGGAAGATATGGGCCTTGGCATCATAGCGGAATCCCAGGGAAACACCGGGGTGCACCTGGCCGTTGTCGTAAGAGGCAGTAATGCTGGTGTCAATGCCGCGGACAGACAGCATGATGTCAGTACGGGTAAGCATGGTGGTCATGATGGCTGCAGTCAGCTCAAAGTCAGTTTTGTCCAGGATTCTGGCGAAATCCAGCGTTACGCTTGAAGAACCGGTTACCGGTTTTTTGCTGCCGGAATTACCTGCAGCGGTTGCATTTGTCTTTCCGCTGGGAAGAAAACGGCCTGAACAGTAATAATGCTGCTTCCAGTACGATTCATTGAGCGATGACATGATGACGCCGGTATTGGGACCATCACTGGCAGCGTGGATGAACTGGCTGTTGCCGACATAGAGTCCTACATGGGAGATCTTATCACCGACGGTTTTGAAGAACACCAGGTCTCCGGCTTCACGTTCGCTGTCCCGGATGGTAGTACAGTAGCTGTACTGCTGGGAAACCGTGCGGGGAAACTGCAGGTTCAGCACTTCACGGGTAATGGTGTACAGGAGTCCTGAACAGTCCATGCCGGAAGAGGTAGTGCCGCCGGAAACGTACGGCGTTCCGATATAGGTACGGGCCTGAGCTACCAGATTGTTACGGGCATCTCTTGCCTGGGATGTTGTCATGGACGAAGCAGCTGACAGGGTTGCAGTACAAAGAAGAGTCACTGCACAGAGAACAAAAACTTTTGAAAGACGGTGTTTCATGATTAAAATTATATGAAAGAAAAGTCTGGTGGGCAAGACAGAAAAAAAGGCCGGAAACATCCGGCCTTAACTGTCAGTTGAATTTGATGATGTAGTTCTTTTTCTTACCGCGGCGCAGAACGATCAGGGTTTCTTCCAGCGCTACGGCTTTGGTCAGGGCAAAGTTTTCATCCTGTACTTTATCGCCGTTGACGGTGATGGAACCGGCTGTCAGGAATTCGCGGCCTTCACGTTTACTTGAAACGATCTTGTTGGCAACCATGGCATCCATAATGGTGGTTCCTTCGTCAATCATAACGGTTGGAACATCTTTCAGTCCTATTTCTACATCTTTCAGGCTCAGACCTTTGATGTTTCCGCTGAACAGGGCCTGTGAAATCTGTACGGCCTTTTCGTATTCAGCTTCTCCGTGCAGGTCCTTGATGATTTCATGGGCCAGTGCCTTGTGGGCTTCACGCAGTTCCGGATGTTCCTTGTTTTTGGCATCCAGTTCCATGATTTCTTCCGGAGTCAGGAAGGTAAAGATCTTCAGGTAGCTGGTAACCATTGAGTCATCAACGTTGATCAGGTACTGGTACAGTTCGTAGCTTGAAGTTTTATTGATGTCCAGCCACAGGGCGTTACCGGCAGATTTACCGAATTTGTTTCCGTATTTGTCCAGAACCAGCGGCATGGTAAAGCCGTAAGCTTCTTTGCCTTCGATTTTCTTGATCAGTTCAAGACCGGTGGTAATGTTACCCCACTGGTCTGCACCTTCACACTGCAGGATACAGTTTTTGGTGCGGAACAGGTGCAGGAAGTCGTATCCCTGCAGCAGGGTGTATGAGAATTCAGCATAGGTAATACCGGTTTCAAGGCGGCGGGCGATAATGTCTTTACCCAGCATGTAGCTTACGTTGATGTATTTACCGATGTCCCGGAGGAATTCCAGGAAGGTGTAGTCTTTGGTCCAGTCGTAGTTGTTTACGATTTCTGCCTGGCCGTTAAAAATGCGGTCTACCTGGGCTTTGATGCCGGCCATGTTTTTATCAAGACGTTCTTTAGCCATGATTTCGCGTTCTGCAGTGGGACGCGGGTCGCCGATAAGACCGGTTGATCCGCCTACCAGCAGAATCGGGTGATGTCCGTATTTTGCAAAACGTTTTGCGGTTACCAGGGAAGAGTAATGACCAAGATGCAGACTGTCTGCAGTGGGGTCAGTTCCCCAGTAGAATGTAACTTTTTCATTGTTCAGTTTATCTGCAATGTCTTCACCGGCAACGTCTTTAATAAGTCCGCGCCATTCCAGTTCTTCATAAAAGGTCATGAAATACTCCAAGCATGTTTTTCAAAAATATGCAGAAAGTGTAGCATTTTTCGGCGGAATTGAGCAAGAAACGACAGGGAATTCGGCGTTCAGCCCCGGGGCATGACTCTGGCTATGGCAGCGGAAGTGTCAAACTGGGTACAGGGGGTGGCAAACAGCGCCAGTGTGCAGTCTTCTGCCATGGACAGGGTTTCTGCAGAGGGCTGCCGTCCATTGCAGAAGATAATGGCAGCCAGCTGTTTTTCTTTAGCAACGGCAATGGTGTTGCGGTGTGCCTGAACGGTGACAAGAATCTGGCCGGGCAGGGCATGGGCGAGTACATCAGACAGCAGGTCACCGGTATAGCAGCCGGAGAATGATGACTCAATGCCGTTGAGGGAAGTAAGGGGGATCTGGTCCTGTATGCTGCTGCGGAGTTCCTGCGTTGTCACCGGCGGCTCCTTACAGGACGTAGTCCTCTATAAAGTGGGCAACGCCGTCTTCATTGTTGGTATAGTCAGAAATGTGGGCTGCAGCAGACTGCATTTCTGGAACACCGTTTTTCATACAGACACTGTGGACGGCATAGCGGATCATGCTTTCATCGTTGAAACTGTCACCGAATGCCATGGTAGCGGTCCGGGGCAGCCCCAGATGGGTTTCTGCCAGCCACTGGAGTGCTTCACCTTTTCCGGCGTTGGCAGGCATAATCTCAAGAAAGTAGGGTTTGCTGGTAAAAATAACGGCACGGCTGCCGAACATTTCCTGCAGAACCGGTTTCAGTTTCTGCAGTTCTTCCGGTTCACCGGGAATCAGCATTTTCGGGTGCCCTTTCTGCATGAATTCCTCGTATTCCGGCACAACCTGCATTTTCAATCCGGAAAGCCGTACATCAAGCTGGGTCCACTCATTATCTTCCGGTACATAAATGGTGGTAGCATCATATACCTCAGAGTACAGTTTCCGCTTTTTTGCTTCGCGGGCTGCGGCAACCAGAATATCCGGTTCAACCGTACGGCTGTAAATCTGGCGGCGCAGGTGCATGTCATAGATGGAAGAGCCGTTCAGGGCAATCATGTACCGTCCGGTTTCAAAGCCGGCAATATCCAGCCGCCGTACATGGGGAAGAATGGCATTTTCGGTGCGGCCGGAACTGAGGGTTACATAGATTCCTTTCCGGCAAGCCTGCTGAAGTACGGAAACGGTATAATCTGAAATGGAAAGGTCTTCTTTCAGCAGGGTATCATCAAGGTCCAATGCAATAATTTTTACCGGATATTTCATAAGAAGAAACCTAACCTTGAAGGCACGCAATAGTCAAGTTATACTACTGGTATTGTGAGTGAACAGCAGACCGCCGTAAAGAAACTGATCCAGTATCTCTTTTTTGCCATATCCTGTTTTATCGGGCTGTTGCTGTTCTACCGGTTTATCCTGATGGGCTTTAAACAGATGGACTCCCAGTCTGTCACGATTGAAGAAGGCTGGAATATTCAGATAAACGGTGAAAAGTTCCCTGATACCAATCTTTCTACCCTTTCGTTTCCTGCTACCGGCATCGGGGACGTCATTATCCTTGAAAATTACCTGCCGCTGGTTCCCTGGGAATATCCGGTTATCCGGGTTGATGCCTGGTACTGCATCATCGATCTGTTCATCGACAACCAGCCGGTGTTTTCCTACGGACATGATCTGGTAGCCCGCCGGAAGAGTGTCGGCACCGGCTATCATCTGGTGCATCCTGATGAATATGTTCCGGGCAGTGAACTCCGGATTGTGCTGCAGGTTACCGAACCGCAGGCTTTTTCTAAACTGCAGCCGGTCTGTATTGATAAGGCCGGCACTACGGTCCTGGAACTGTGGAAAAGCCGTGGTTTTGCTTTTGGCAGCTCCCTGTTCTTCATCATAATCGGTACATTGCTGATTATTCTGGCTATCATCTGGACTGCCCGCGACAGACGTAACTTCCGGCTGATGCTGGTCGGATTATCCTGCCTTTTCCTGGGACTCATCAGTTTTTATGATAATGACTGTGCCGTTCTGTTCATACGGAACTATACCTTTAACACCTGGGCCAACCATATGGTGCTGTACGGCTGTAATATTTCCTTGATGCACCTGGTGTACAGCACCATGACAGAACGGTATCTGGACAGGTTGGTTATCAAGGCATTCATGATTTTCTTTCTGGTGTATACCGGTCTGATGATCTGTCTGGATGCCTGCGATATCATCCATCTGGTTGCCACCCGTTCCATCCTCATGACGCTGCTGTTTCTGGAAGTTGTGGTTGCCATAATTGTCTGCCTGCTCAATATTCTGTCAAACTCAAAGCAATACCGTATTCCTTCCATCGGGTTCCTGTTCATGATTGGTTTTATTGGCCTTGATCTGCTGCGGTACAACGTGGTTAAGCGGCTGGAACTTGATACTACCAGTTTTAACGGCACCATGGTCTGCATGGGTGGTATGGTATTCCTGATCAGTGTGTTCGTTAATTTTTACAAGGAATATTCTGCCGGATCAAAAAAGAAGGCAGAAGAAACCGTCTTAAAGCAGTATCACTCCCTGGATTATGATACGGGGCTTCTGGCGGCTTCTGCCCGGCCTGAAATCATGTCTATCCTGAGCAATATGGGAATGCAGCAGTACACTGATATTACCATTACCCTTGATATTGACGATTATGTGCGTACCCAGAGCCCCATTGTCATTGAAAACATGATATGGGCTTTTTCCCAGACATTACTGCGCAGTTTCCCTTCAAGTGCACATATCTTCCGCATGGCGGACTGTACGTTTGAAGTCATTATGGATGTAAAGCGGGACGTTCTGGATACGGCACTGTTCCGTCTTTCCAAGGAAGCCATAAAGGCACGGCAGCCTAATATGACCGAAAATTACGATTACGGTGTAGATATCCAGATGAAGGAAATGCCAAAGGCTATCTGCTAGCCAGTTTTTCGACGGCTTCCTGGCGGGTAGTAATCCAGAATTTGTTTCCCGGGTAGTATGAAAGACAGAAATCTGCCCATTCAATGACCTTATCCCATTTTTTCTGTGCATAGTACACATAGCCAATGGCACTGCCGGCGTTGTATACGTCCCAGTCATCTTTCATGATGGACGGATCTTCAATGATGCGGGTCATTTCTTTTAAGGCACGTTTGTAATTGTTGAAAGGCGCCGGCATGTATACGTACTGGCAGTTGTAAATCCAGATGGCCGGTGCGTAATCATTCTGCATGTTCCAGGCAATTTTTGCATATTTCTGCTGGTTCAGTCCTTCTGTCAGTACGAATCCTTTTGACTTTACCATAATGGCCTGGGAGATGGTTTCTGCCCATACAACGTACAGTTCTGCTTTCTGGGTATAGTGAGAAGCTTCCTCAATAACTGCCATGGCCTGATCGTAGTAGTTTTCAGCCTGGGCTGTATCACCCTCAGCATAGTAGGTACCTCCGTACATCCACAGACATTTTGCCTGTGCAATGAGGGAATCTCCGGTATCGGGAATACTGCAGGCATCTGCATAGGCTGCAGAAAAGGCATCATCAATTGTCTGCCGGGTGGTGCCGGTATCATTGGTATAGACTTCACGCAGGGTGTAGAAACTGGCCGGATAGGCAAAAACGGTGTCTTTTGACTGATGTGCTGCAAGGGGAACAAGGCAGAAGATAAGGAATGAGAGGAAAGCAGCGGCTTTTTTCATTTAAAACTCCTGGGGGGTAGGGAAACAGTCTCCTAACTGTGATATACTGACAGTATGACAACTTTTGGTGCTTTATGCAAAATCTTTGGGTTCCTGATCCGGAACCAGAAATACAACAAACAGTGTATCAGATACGCAAAAGAGGGCAATATTGCTGCCCGTGACGAGCTTGCCCGGGAAAAGGTCCCGGTTTGGGCAAAATTTGTAGTTGATATGTTTGGCGGTGATAAAACCGTCATCAATGTGAAGGGACTGGAAAACATTCCGCAGGACAGTGCCTGTGTATTTATTGCCAACCATCAGGGATATATGGATATTCCGGTTATTCTTTCGACTTGCGGCAAGCAGACTGGTTTTATTTCCAAGGTTGAAATTCTGAAAGTTCCGATGCTTTCTTCATGGATGAAACATATGGAATGTGTATTTCTTGACCGGAAAAGCCCGCGCCAGCAGGTAGAAGCCATGTCAAAAGCCGTTAAGGCGGTACAGGCCGGCTACTCACTGGTAATTTTCCCGGAAGGTCACCGCAGCAAAGACGGTGTGTTCCGGGACTTCCATCCGGGCAGCTTCAAGCTGGCTCTGCGTTCAGATGCTCCTATTGTTCCGGTAACTATTGACGGCACCTATCACATGTATGAAGAAAAGGGTAAGCCGCAGCCGGCTACGGTGAATATTACCTATCATCCGCCGGTTCCCACTGCGGGGCTGAGCAAGGAAGAACAGGCTGCCATTCCTGAAAAAGTACACGAAATCATCGGGTCTGCGTTAGTAGACCGGGTGTAAACTTCATGCACGAAACATAAAAACTGCCAGTCAGGCAGTGTCTGTCTAATAAGAACCGTCATGCTGTCTGCAGATATATGTCATGCTGAACTTGTTTCAGCATCTATACTGCGGCAGTGCATAGATTCCGAAACAAGTTCGGAATGACGCAATGACATGAACTTATTAGACAATCCATTTTTCAGTTGCTTTCAGCAGCGCCTGGCAGACCGATGTCCTTGCGGTAGAACATGTCTTCAAACGATACGCCTTTTACGGCAGCGTAGGCATTATTCCAGGCTTCGTCAAAAGTTGCACCGAAGGCAGATGCTGCAAGAACGCGGCCGCCGCTGGTCAGCAGTCTGCCGTTCTCATCGGCCTTTGCACCGGCAACAAACAGTTTTGCGTTGTTGGCTTCAAACAGCTTGCTGTCAATGGTGATTTCGCAGCCCTTTTTATAAGAACCCGGGTATCCGCCGGAAACTACAACAGGTGCGCATACAAAACCTTTTTTCCAGGCAAATGTGAACTCATTCAGGGTGCCGCCGGTAATGGCCTGACACATTTCTGCAAAGTCAAAGTCCATCAGCGGGAGCACTGCCTGGGTTTCAGGGTCACCAAGGCGTACGTTGTATTCCAGCAGTTTAGGACCATCTTTTGTCAGCATAACGCCAAAGAAAATGAATCCACGGTAATCAAAACCTTCTGCAATAAGGCCTTTCAGGGTTGGCTGCAGAATATCCCTGTCAAATGCTGCCATAATTTCAGGAGTAACGTCCGGTACTGGGCTGATGGCACCCATTCCGCCGGTATTGGGGCCTTTGGCGCCATCCATAAGGCGTTTGTGGTCACGGGCTGAAGTAAACGGAATAATGGTTGCTTTGCCGGCTTTTGCCAGTTCCGGGGTAACGCTTACGGCTGCCAGTACGGAAATTTCTACACCGCGCAGGTATTCTTCAATAACCAGTTTGCTTCCGGCGGCTCCCAAAGTACCTTCGGTCATAAAATCATCAACGTCCTTGTGTGCGATTTCGCCATCCAGGGCAACAACAACGCCCTTTCCGGCTGCGAGCCCATCGGCTTTGATTACGATTGGAGCGCCTTTTTCATTGATATAGGCATGGGCATCGGCTGCGTCAGTACAGGTTTTGCTTCCTGCACAGGCAACGCCGTATTTCTGCATGAACTGTTTTGAAAGGTCTTTACTGGCTTCAAGCTGAGCACCTGCTTTACAGGGACCTACAACAGGAATTCCTGCTGCCCAGAAAACGTCAGCAGCACCGGCTGCCAGCGGATCTTCCGGTCCACATACGGCAAATGCACAACCTTCCTTTTTTGCCAGGTCTGCCATGGCTTCAAAGCCGGACACTGCCACGTTGCGGCATTTGTTTTCAAAGTGAGTACCACCGTTTCCGGGTACACAGATAACTTCTGATACAAGAGCGCTGGATGCAAGTTTCCAGGCGATAGTGTGTTCGCGGCCACCTGAGCCGATTACC
>JAKSTT010000140.1 GCA_024413635.1 Treponemataceae bacterium
CGGTTACTGTCTACACTGTCATGTACCTGGACGATTGCTTCAGAAAGGTTCTGTGTAGCAGTAACCCCGTTATGCACCAGTTCAAGGGCCTGTGTAGATGAATCTGATACCGATTTCATGATGGAACGAACCTGTTCTGCACGCTGGCTTTCATGTTCTGCCAGCTCTTTTACGGATTGGATTGCCTGAACCATCTGTTCGGTGGTGCGCATGGTATTTTCAGTACTTTCCTGCTGCTCTGTCATGGACTCAGCAATGGTGCGTACCAGAGAACCGGTGTCTTCTACATGTTTTTCAATTTCGGTAAAACTGTTGCCGGCAACGGTAATGGATTCTACACCACTGTTGATTTTCTGCACCATATCCTTAATCTTTGCCTGGATTTTCTTGGCACTGACAGAAGAACTTTCTGCCAGGGAACGTACTTCATCTGCAACAACGGCAAAGCCGGCGCCATACTCACCGGCATGGGAAGCTTCAATGGCAGCGTTCATACTGAGCAGGTTCGTCTGGGATGCAATGCGCTGGATAACTTTTACCATATCCTGCATTTCAAGAGAAGCTTCCTGAATCTGTCTGATGGCATCTACAGCACCTTTAATGGCTTCGTTACCGTTACGGCTGGAATCATTCAGGGCAGAAGAAACCTGATCTGCCTGCCGGGTAATACCGGCAACTTTTGCAATATTGGCGGACATCTGGGTAACTGCAGCAGACGTCTGTTCGATGGATGCAGTCTGGGTAATAACCTGTTCCTTTACGCGTTCCACATCTTCCGTCAATGCTACAACCTCTTTTTCAGCACGGGTTACCTGGCTGTTGCGTTCTGCACTGTCAGTTTCAATATGGGTAAAGGCTTCCTTCATCTGTTCAAGTGCACCGGTTGCCTGTCCTGTAACCTGGGAAAGGGTATCTGACTGTTCACCTACCACATCAGTACCATTCTTCAACTCAGTAATCATGGAATTCAACTTGATGATCAGTTTGTTGATGGCTCCGGTCAGCTGGCCGTAATCATCCAGCATATTAAGGTTCAGACGGGTTTTCAGGTTGCCGTCATCAGCTATGCCGTTTACCCGTTCCAGGTTCATGGTAATGCGGGATGCAAAACTGGTGAAGATGACGATACAGACAACAGAACAGAGCCCAAGGCTGACAATGGCAGAGGTTACGGCATCTTTCAGATAGATGGCAAGAACTGCATCTGGTGCCATATCCAGAGGATTTGCCAGCAGCTGGAAAGGAACAATCATGATATTGATGGCTATGAATACAAAAGATACCAGCACCAGAATGATGGCATTGGTAGAAAACTTCATATTCCGTGCCTTTTCCAGACCGTCAAGGGAATGAATGTTCAGAAGAGTACGTTTTCTGGCATACATCTCATTTACAACCAGACATTCAACCATGGCTGTAAATACGGCACAGACCAGACACTGGAGGATGACAAAGGTAATGCGGGGGATAAAAAGCGGTACCCTGCCCTGAACAATTCCAAGGATAACGATGATGACCTGGCCGATAAAAAAGCCGACGATATCAGTAATCCAGATGCCTATGCAGACCTTCCGGTAACTGTTAAGGCACTGTACCGTTTCCTTCGGTGTTGCAGCAGGACCGCCGGAAGAAATCCGTTTCAGTAAACGGTCAAACCGTGAAAAATACTTGAAGAGAATACCACAGACAATGGCAACAAGTACTCCGCAGATTATCAGGGAATCACGGACACCGCTCCAATAGGTTGACAGGTCGCGGTAGAGAAACGCCAGTGCATACCACCGTATAAGCAGCATGGTTGCATATGATGATGGAATGAATAAAAGCAGAAAACTGGTAAACAGGGACATAAAAGAACACCCTCCGGTTTACAGTATAGCGTCCGGAGGGTGTCCTTTCCATGATTATTCTATGATTTACTGTACTGAACTTTGAAAACTACTGCAGCATGTGCGCTCAGTCTTCAGTAATCTGATACTTGTCTACCTGTCCGTAGATGGTATCAATGGCATCATTTACCGTGAAGGCTATAGATTTCAGGTTTTCCGTTACCTGCGTCATGTCTTCGGTCTTTTTGTTGATGGAACCCATGGCCGATTCAATTTCGCGGGTAGCATTCTTCAGTGCTGCAACTTCCTTCAGGATTTCTTCGTTACCCTTTTCCATTTCTGCCGAAGCGGTCTTTACCTGACCGGTAACATCATTTACTGACTGCAGAGCCTGCAGAATCTGTTTTGAACCTTCCTGCTGTTCATCCATACCACCGTGAATCTGACTGAGCAGCTGACCGGTAGCCGTAATACGGGAAGAAACACCACCCATAGCCTTTGTTGAATCTTCTGCAGTCTGTACAACCGTATCGATGGACTGCTGGATGTTTTTCAGTTCTTCACCGATTACTGATGACTGTTTACTTGATTCTTCTGCCAGTTTACGGATTTCTGATGCAACAACGGAGAAACCGCGTCCTACTTCACCGGCATGGGCAGCTTCAATGGCGGCATTCATAGCCAGCAGGTTAGTCTGACTGGCAATATTCTCAATGACCTTATTGGCTTCCATCAGCATGGTAGACTGTTTGGCAATTTCCTGTACCTGGGCATTAACCGAGGCATTCTTGGTAATACTGGTATTGGTCTGTTCCGTCAGGTGACTGAACTCTCCTGACATTTTATCTACAGTAGTAGTAATGGCGCTGATGTTTCCCAGCATCTGTTCAATGGCTGCAGAGGCCTGTACAACACTAGCCGACTGGTTCTGGATCATATTGTTCAGGGATTCAATATTCTGTGAAATTTCGGTAACAGACGTTGCGGTTCCGTCAACACTGGCGCCCTGGCGCTCTACTGCAGCACGTACCGTATTGATACTGCCGGTAATACCGAAAATCGTGTTATTTGCATCATCAATGCCCTGTGCCATGCCACTGATACTTTCACGTGATTCATAAATGGAGTTGATGATGACAATCAGTTTCTGCTGCAGCAGGTTCCAGCTGTCACGCAGTAATGCCATCTCATCACGCTGGCCGATTTTCATTACATCAGTCAGCTTACCGCTGCCGGACGCAATGGTGTGTACTCTTCCTGAAATATCAGCCACATCCCTGGTAAGCCAGATCATTGGAATCAGGGTAATGATAAAGAGCAGCAGTTCAATAATGACGGCTACCAGCAGAGATATTTTCAGCAGTGTGACGGCAACAGACTGTACCCTGGTCATAGGAATACGGATAACGATACGCCAGGTTGGATAGAACATGAAGGGTCTGACGGTAAACATACAGGGAATGCCGTCGGCATCCTTTTCATAGATAACAGCGTCTGCACCAGCGGCAACTGCTTCAGCAACTCCTGAACCTTTTGGATAGAAGCCCCGTGAAATTGACGGGTTCTTGCTGGAAACAACCCGTCCTGCCGGGTCTACCAGTGCCATATCACCGGTTTCAGCAATGGCAATCATGGCGGTTTCCATATCAAGGTTGCCGGCATTTACCAGGGCAACAAAAGCGCCGGTTACCGTTGGTACCGGTTCACCAGCTGCGTTGATGTCTGTTCTTGTAACGGCACGGGAAACAGGTATTACCCAGTTTCCGGAAATCTTTGACTGTAAGCAGGAACCAAAAACAAACGGGCTGCCAGCCAGTAATCCTGCCATATAATCTGCTGAAAGGACAGAACCTTCGGCATTTTTTTCGCCGGTATCACGCCATGTAGAGCCTTTCAGGTCAACATAAAATACGGTTTCAAATTCAGGATTCCGTTTTTCTGCCTGGGAAGAAAGCCACTCCCCGATTTCTGCAGACGATGCCTGCTGCACAAAATCAGCATCAGTATAGAATTTCAGGTCATTCTGAAAGCAGTTCAACCAGTTATACAGTTCAAAAGAGCGTGCATAGGCAACTTCGCCCGCCATACTCTCAAAATCCTGTATAGTCCGCTTTCTGGTAACTAATGATGTAATGGTGATTAAACAGGTGATCAGGACAACCGTGGTAACAGCAACATTCAGGCCCATTTTCAGGACCAGTGGTGTAATTTTGTGACCATCAGACAGTGTCTTAACTGAGTGTGAAGAAAACAGTTTCATAGCAGTACAATACCTCAACGGTAATTGTACTGCCTTTTACTGTTGGATAAGCAGTAAATCCTTACGCTAAAAGCGGATATTTTACAGAAAAACCAGCGCCGTACCTTCGGCGTTTACGTCAGCCGTAATAACCGCATCTTCGCTGAACTTACCGGCAAGCAGCTCCTTTGCCAGCGGATTTTCCACATAGGTCTGGATGGCACGCTTAATAGGCCGTGCACCAAACAGCGGATCATACCCTACTTCACTCAGGAACGCGATGGCCTCTTCCGTAACGGAGAATCCCAGTTTCCGGTCTTCCAGCCGTTTGGTAACCCGTTCCAGCTGCAGTCTGACAATGCTTGCAACGCAACTCTTATCAAGACGGGCAAAGGTAATGGTTTCATCAATACGGTTCAGGAATTCCGGACGGAAATGCTGTTTTAACAGGGCATCCAGCTGTGGTTTTGCTGCCTCCAGGGCTTCATTGGTTTCACAGTTCAGGATCAGGTCACTGCCCAGGTTACTGGTCATGATGATAATAGTGTTCTTAAAGTCTACTACCCGTCCCTGTCCGTCCGTCAGCCGTCCATCGTCAAGAACCTGCAGAAGCACGTTGAACACATCCGGGTGGGCCTTTTCTACTTCATCAAAGAGGATGACGCTGTATGGCCGCCGGCGGACTGCTTCTGTCAGCTGACCACCTTCATCGTACCCTACGTATCCTGGCGGCGCACCGATAAGCCGTGAAACGCTGTATTTTTCCATGTATTCACTCATATCGATACGGGTCAGGGATTTTTCGTCGTTAAAAAGGAAATCAGCCAGGGTCTTTGCCAGTTCTGTTTTACCGACACCGGTAGGTCCGATAAAGAGGAAACTGCCCAGAGGTTTGTTCTCATCACTCAAACCGGCCCGGTTACGGCGGATAGCATCAGAAACAACGCGGACCGCTTCATCCTGACCGATTACCCGCTTATGCAGCACGCTTTCCAGTTCCAGATACTTCTGTTTTTCAGAAGCCATCATTTTGGCAACGGGGATACCAGTCCAGGTAGACACAATGCGGGCAATATCTTCTTCACCAACTTCCTGGCGGAGCAGGCTCTGGCCGGCATCTGCTGGTTCTTCACCACTGTTCTGTGCTTCCATCTCTGAAAGCTGTTTTTCAATTTCCGGAATGCGGCCATAACGGATTTCTGATACTTTGGCAAAGTCACCTTCACGGGTATACCGTGCTTCATCGTTATGCAGCTGTTCCAGTTCTTCCTTCAGTTTACGGCCGGCATCAATGCGGTTCTTTTCATTCTGCCATTTCAGTTTCATGGCATCACGGGTAGCCGTAAATTCAGCCAGTTCTTCCAGCAGTTTATCAAGCCGTTCCTTACTGGCTTTATCAGATTCCTTACTCAATGACAGCTTTTCAATATTCAGCTGCATGATTTTCCGCTCAACCTGATCCAGTTCAGTGGGCTGGCTTTCAATTTCAATCTTCAGGCGGCTGGCGGCTTCATCAATCAGGTCAATGGCCTTATCCGGCAGGAACCGGTTGGTAATGTACCGGTTAGAAAGCACCGCTGCGGCAACCAGGGCATCATCACGGATACGTACGCCATGATGGACTTCATACTTTTCCTGAATACCGCGGAGAATGGCAATGGTATCTTCTACACTTGGTTCAGCGCAGAGCACCTGCTGGAAACG
>JAKSTT010000141.1 GCA_024413635.1 Treponemataceae bacterium
GCTGACATTCTTAGCGGACGAGCAGTTGGCCTAGGGGCCGTCTGCGAGGTAGCGGTAGTATTTGATACAATGAGTTGAGCAATAATTTATGCAACGAATTGTACAAATAGTGGAAAAAAACAGGGTAAAAGTTGCAAAAATAGGGCATTTAGGGTAAAATTTTTCTATAGATTAAACAAAAGAAACACGTATATAGAACTTCGAATCCGCAGGTCGCACGTTCGAATCGTGTCAGACGCGCAAAAAAAGCCGCAGGCTCTTGAAGTGTCAGGAATCTGCGGCTTTTTCATTTTATGCATCGACTGTCGTAATTTCCGTCACATCACCAGACACTCACACTTTTCCTGTGGACGGAGTCTTTTGTTGCTGGTAATCTGTGGAACTATTTTAGGATTTGGCTTTCTGAGATAAGAATCGTATAGTTAGAAACAGAAAAGGAACTACCGATAGATAGTTAGCCTGGAATTATAGTTTTTTACAAACCGTCAATTCTGACCAATTGGCGCTCTTTTTACACTCAATCCCGCTTATTCACGTGGTGAGTGTGACTTTTTAACCGGTATTTCAGCATTTTGGGGAATTTTTCTACAGTTCCATCACATCACCAGTCACTCACACTTCGCCTGAGTGTGAAAACAATGCACAAAATAGCACACTTACTTAGCCTTTCACAACAATTTAGTGTGATTACCCTCAGAATGCTTGGGAAAAGTAATAGGCAGTGCCGTGAGTCTGGGAACCAGTGCATTGGGCGTGGGAACAAACTGTCCGGCATGGCAAAAACAGACCTTGGAAAGAACATTATCAAGAATGGAGTAAACGCAGGAGTACAGGCAGCAGGTTCAGCAACAACAACACTTGCAACAACAGCCTTCCAGAACATAAACTTCAGTAAACTGGGAACGGATGACTGGTTCAATACAGAAAACTTCAAGGCCACAATGGCGGACGGGAATACCTGGACCGGTGCAATAGCCGGTGGAGTATCAAGTTTTGCCGGAGGAATGGTAACGACAGGGTTATCACAATAGTCAGTTCCAGGGCTTCTTTCATTTTAAATACTGCTACAATAACCCCTGCTTATTAAGGTGTACAGATACACACGGGATGGAGTAGATATAATGGGCAACTGGCGGAAAGTTGACGAGTTAGGGAAACAGACGTAAAGTATGAAAAGAAAAAGGCACGACCGATAGACGGTTAGCCTGAAGTTAACGTTTTTTTGAAACCGTCAATTCTCGACCAATTGGCGGCTATTTTTTTGTAGTCAGCATAGGACAATTTCAGCTGGTTTTTCCGTCCCGGGATTCGTAGTCAACCGTTCCGTCGCTGTTGAAGAAGTCTTCTACGCTGATGGTAGGGTTGCCTTCCTGCTTCCGGGCAAAAATCTGTTTGTGCAGGGTAATCAGGTCAGAGCGCTCCTGGATAAAGCGGGGATCGTGATCAAGACCCACATAGCGGGCGGGAATTTTTTCCAGAACGGCAATTTCTGCCTGCAGCAGCTGCACGTTGTAGGTGTGGTTGCCCTTTTTTTCTTTGCTGTAAGTGCCGTCACCCATAAAGGCATAATCGCCGTATACCAGACAGAGGCAGCCTTTTGCATGGCTTGAGGGCAGGGGCATAATGGTTACGTTTCCAAATGTGGTATCAGATGAAATGACGGTTCCTTTCCAGGTATACCGTCTGGTATGGCTGGAAACATACAGATTATCCCAGGTTACATGGCGCAGGTTCCAGGTATGGTCAGGATGCCAGTGGGAAATGACGATGTTCTTTTTCCCCGGTACTGCATTGATGGCATCGGCGCCCTCTTTTGTCATGCCGGTATCAAAAATCCAGGTAGTATCTCCGTCCCTGATGAAGATGATTTCACAGGAAATAGGATTTCTGCTTGAAGGCAGGTACGAGATAGTGTCTGTAATCGGTATCAGTGTGCTCATGACCTGACTATAGCAGAAATCCGGATTATTGGCAGCCGGTACCATCTGGCATCAGGCTGATTTCTGGTAGTCTTCATATACTTCAACTTCAACGGTGCGGGTCCGTACAATATCTTCTACATTTACGTGGAAAATCTGTGCCAGAATCAGCAGGTTGTCGATTGAAGGCATGTTCTTTCCCGTTTCCCAGTTGTAAATTGCCTGAGGGTTAGGAAAACTGAACAGCATCTGCAGCGTGCGTACAGATATGCCTGCAGATTTACGGAGTTTCTTAATCTGAAGTCCGGTAGCTTCTAAGTCTAATACTGGTTTATAAAATGTTGATGTCATCGTGTGCTTCTCCAATTTTAGTAATTGTTTAGAAAGCACCGATCAATTCAGGAAGGCTTTCTAAACGTCAAAAGTTATTGATAATGGAATCAGTGGCCGCGTCAGTCATAGGCCAGGTTTTGGTTGCGACAGTCATAGTGACTACAATCTTCTCCATTCTTTAGACGTTCTCCTTTGAGCTTTCGTGCCTGTTGCACCAGCTCCGTGATGTGATATGTATACTATAACACAGTCAGTAATGCTTGTCATTAAAGCGGCGCTTTAATTTTTTATAACTTTATGATAAATGGATTAAAATTTTTTCTGAGAATTCCTGTTCTGCGTGCTATGATATGATTGTATGAAAATATCTTTAAATAAGATTAAAGTTCTTCTGTTCTCCTGCGTACTGACCGCTTTCTGTCTGTTGCCGGCACCGCTGGCTGCCCAGTCATTTACCAAAGAAGAACAGGCTTTCATACAGTCCGCTCCGGTCATCGACCTCTTTTTTTTCGCAGATCAGGCTCCCTATTCATATGTTTCAGATGACGGCTCCCTGACCGGTATTTCCGTTGATTTGATGGACCGTATCAGTGAAATGTCCGGACTCCGGTTTTCATACAGACTGCAGGATCCTTCCATGCGCATTGGTGACGCTATTGCTGCGTATCCGGATTCGCTGACGGTGGGTGTTCTTGCGGATTATCCGGTATTTCATGAAAGCAGCTATGTGCTCAGTGATCCCTATTTTACTGATGGGGTAGCACTGGTTACCATGCGGAACCGGATTTTCAGGGATCCGGCCAGCCAGGCCTTTACCCTTGCCATTCCGCCACGGTATGTAGAACTGGAATCCTTTATCCGTTCCCATTATCCGGCTTTTTCCATCATCTACTGTTCTGATATAGATGATGGCCTGAATCTGGTACTGCATGGGAAGGCTGATTTTTTTGCACAGAACACCACTATTCTGCTGAATAAGCTGTCCAGTCCCCGGTATAACCGGCTGTCGATAATGCCTTCGTTATTTACTGAAGAACGGATGAGCATTGTCGGGCACAATACTGCGCAAAACCGGAAGCTCATGGGAATCATCAATAAGTGTATAGATTCGCTGGATTCCGGAGTTGTGACGGAAATTGTCCTGCAGTATACCCTGACGGCTCATTATCACCAGAACATTCTGGATTTCTTCTATCTGTACTGGATGCAGATTGTTTTAGGTGTACTGCTGCTGAGCATTGCGGTCTTTTCGCTGGTATCCTGGTTACGGACCCGTGACCGGAACTTTGAAGAACTGACAAAGATGAATACCCGCCTGCTGTTTGCCATGGAACAGGCCAATGAGGCAGCCCGTGCCAAAAGCCGCTTTCTGCTGCGTATAAGCCACGATATCCGTACGCCTATGAATGCCATTGTGGGAACGGTTGCCCTGGCAGAAATGAATGAACGGCGTAATGACATAACACTGGAGGACCGCCTGAAGGTTATGGAACAGATTCGTACTGCTACGTTCTCCATGGAAAAACTGGTAGATGATGTCATAAACCGTGCCAATGTACTGGAAGGTATTGTAGAACTGGATCAGCAGGTTTTTGATCTGGGCCATGTGGCATCTCTTCTGGAAAAAGAGCTGAAACTGGCTGCCAGCGGAAGGGTAAACTGGATTTCCGTTACAAAAGATTCCTCCCTGGACATTACGGTTAACGGGGATGAAGAAAAATTCATTGAGCTGATTGATTTACTGATTGAAGATATCGTGTATTTTCCGTTTTCCATGCGCAGCCTGACGGTCAGCAGCCGGTGCCATACGTTTGGTGACGGAAACGTTTACTGCCAGATAAAGGTAACGATTGTATCGGCTGAATCTTTTGATAAGGACAAACTGGAAGATTCCCACCGTATTCCGCTGGCTAACATGGCTGATGTATTGGGAGGGGCAGCCAGTTTTGATGCCTATCACGATATCTGCTATGACATTTCGGTATCAGTGCCGTTCCAGCTTACTACCCGCGAAAATGCAGCTGAGGATCAGGCTGCAGAGTCCGGCGCTCTGGCTGAACTGATGGATTTCCACAGCGGACGGAAACTGCATATGCTGGTTGTTGACGACAACGAGATCAATGTGCAGATTGCACGCCATCTGCTTGAGGCCTGCCATATTGAAACCGATGCGGTATATAATGGACGTGACGGAGTGAATGCGGTAGAATCTTCAAAACCAGGTACCTATGACGCTATCCTGATGGATATCCGGATGCCGGTGATGAATGGAAACGAGGCAACCCGTGCTATCCGCCACAGCAGCCATCCGGATGGATCACGGATCCCTATTTATGCTTTTTCTGCCAACTATGCTTCTACTGATATAGCAGTATCGATAAATGCCGGTGTTGATGGATACCTGAAAAAACCTCTGGAAGTTCAGAAACTGGTAAAGATGCTGCAGTCATTATGATTAACCACACCACACCGGCTCCTCTTTGGACCAAAAATTTTACTATTATTACCTTAGGTACCGTCGTGTCCCTGATGGGAAACACCCTGGTCAGTTTTGCCATGGCCTTAAAGGTTCTGGATTACACGGGAAGTACGCTGTATTACAGCATCTTTCTGGTGTGTGATACCTTACCGTCACTGGTGCTGCCGTCTCTTGCGGGGCCTATTGTGGACAAGTTTTCCCGGCGGAAAATCATCTATCTGCTGGACTTTTTTGCCACCGGCTTTTACAGCCTGCTGGCGTTTCTTTCCTGGGCTGACCTGCTGCCGTTCCCGGTACTCATCGGCTTTGTACTGATTATGGGGTCCATCCGCAGTGTGTACAATGTTGCCTACCAGAGTTTTTATCCGCTCCTGATCAGCGAAGGAAACTTTACCAAAGCAT
Source organism: Treponemataceae bacterium (assembly GCA_024413635.1). Classification (GTDB taxonomy): domain Bacteria; phylum Spirochaetota; class Spirochaetia; order Treponematales; family Treponemataceae; genus Treponema_I. The sequence continues at coordinate 5,134 of JAKSTT010000141.1, forward strand.
ACTCCATCAGCAGCACCATTGAATCGCTGTCTTCCTTCATTGTTCCGGTGGCAGCCCTGCTGTACAACGCCATGGGTATTACCAGTATCTTTGCGGTAAACGCCGTATGCTTCCTGGTGGCCGCCATTTTTGAAATCCAGATTCACGTCGATGAAAGCCATGTCACTGCCACTGCCGGCAAATCCTTTGGCCTTGCTGAATACCGGAAAACCTTTGATGAAGGTATTGCATACCTGAAGGAAGAACCGGGGCTGCGGGGCATAACGGCGTATTTTACGGCCAATGCAGTGCTTATGGCAGCCTATTCGGTTATCTGTCTGCCGTACTTTAAAGGGCTGCAGGCCGGCGGTGAATACCTGTATGTATTCATTATGGGCTCCAACGTCCTGGGACGGCTTATTGGCGGTGTGTTCCACTATAAGCATAAGTTTGTCCCTGGCCACAAGTTTACCATAGCCATTTTTGTGTACTGTTTTACCAGCCTGGTAGACGGTATCATCCTGTACCTGCCGACGGTGTACTTCATGTGTCTTCTGATGTTTGTAAACGGGCTTTTGGGCGTTACCAGCTACAATATCCGTATTTCTTCAACCCAGAGTTATGTGCCGTCAGAAAAGAAGGG
>JAKSTT010000142.1 GCA_024413635.1 Treponemataceae bacterium
GAAAAAATCGGGATTTCCCGTCAGGCCTACGCAAAATGGGAAAAAGGTGAAACCATTCCTGATATAGAAAAATGCGCCCTCCTTGCAAAACTGTATAATACTTCCATTGACCAGTTATATGCCGATACGGAACAGATCAGCGGCCTTCCTGAGGCAGACATGATTCCTCCGGGTCCAAAGGGAAAACACATTTTTGGAACAGTCACCATAAATGATAAGGGTCAGATTGTAATTCCCAAGAAGGCCCGGGAAATCATGGGATACAAACCGGGGGATAATCTTCTGGTCCTTGGTGACGAAAGCAGCGGACTTGCCATTATGAAGGCATCTGATTTCATAAAGGGTGCGTTTGAAGCAATCCGGCAAGCCCGGAAAAAAGGGGATTGATACGGGATGGGGACGATAGGCATCCCCTTACTTCAACCCCAGCAGATACGCTTTCTGTTCCGCGGTGATGCGGAAACTTTCGCGGGCTTTCTGGATGGCCTTGCGGTGGGTCCAGTCATCAAGACGGTGGTTTTCCATGTAGGGAATGGTGGCGTCCCACTGTTTTGCAAGGGCGGTGGCAAAGAACCAGGCGGTCATCATGTTGACGTAGTAGTGGTCAGAGCGGACCGCAGCGGGAATCTCCAGGTACTCGGGCTTAAAATCGTCATCAAGAAAATGGGTCATGAGCATTTCCATGCCGAACCGGGTTTTCCACGGGTGTTCAGAGGCCGCCCATACTTTGATGCGTTCCAGCAGCTCGCTCCGGTGCTTTTTGAACACCTTGGGTGAAAAAATATCGCAGACTGCCCAGTTATCGATATAGGGCAGGAATGCTTCGGTTTCTGCCAGGCACCGGTCAAAATCCTTATATTCTGAAAGTATCAGGCCGTGGAGCAGGTTTTCATCGTAGTACTGGTGGGGCAGGGCAGACAGAAAGTCCTCATAGCCGCCGGCTTTGTACAGATCCTTTGCCAGCTTGCGTAAGGCCGGTACCCGCACCCCGATAACGGTTTCCGGCGCGATGCCCGGTATCAGTTTCAGCTGGAATGCGGCGTATACGGTATCCTGCAGGGTGTACAGGGTGTTCTGAATTTCTTTAACGGTCATATGTGCTATGATACCATAGTATAGTATTTCAGCGTGAGTAGATACAAAAGGGAGATGACTATGGCGCAAAAAGAAGGTCTGGAAAAATATCTGGATAGTGAAAACAGGGTAACTGCATGGCCCAATACGGCAGAAGGGAAACAGCTGGTATCTGAATATCTGGCGTCTCTGTTTGAAACCGGCGTTACCTACACAGAACGTGACATAACCCTGAAGATCAGCCAGTACCATACCTTTATGAATCCCACCATGCTCCGTCGCGAGCTGATTGCCCGTAAGCTGATGCAGAGGAAACCAGATTGCACTGCATACTGGAAAGAATAGTCTATGAGTAAATACACTACCGAAATGGCCATCGGGGTGGCGTTTAAACAACTGCTGCTTGAAAAACCTGTTACCAAAATCACCATAAACGACATTGCTCAAAAAGCCGGCATCAACCGTCAGACCTTTTACTACCACTTCCGTGACATCATCGAACTGGTGGAATGGCTGTGCAATGTTGATGCGGAAGAGGCACTGAAGCAGAACCGTACTTACGACACCTGGCAGGAAGGCTTTCTTTCCATTTTCCGGAAGATCCGTGAGGACGAACCCTATGTGCGGAATCTGCACCGCTACGTTCCCAAAACCTATCTCTACAACTATCTGTACAAAGTCACCTTTCATCTGCTGTATGACGTCATCGAAGAAAAATCAGCCGGGTTACCGGTTTCTGAAGAAGACAAAGTCTTTATTGCAGAGTTCTACAAGTTTGGGTTTGTAGGCCTGGTTATTGACTGGATTGATACTGACATGAAAGAAGAGCCCCAGCTGATTATCGATAAGCTGAATGCACTGATTACCGGCACCTTTGATCATGCTTTGCAGAACGCCGCCAGAAAGCATGAAAATTTAAACAAAAACGGGAAAATGTCGTAATTTGCGACAGTAAAAGGTGATTGCTCATACCCCGCAGAAATATTCCCCCGTATACTTTCTGTATAAATGATATACGAACGGTGCACGCCACGTACGTCACCATTACGGAGGTGTTTATATGTATTATTCTGCAGGTACTTACGAAGCTTTTGCTCATCCTGAAAAACCGGCTGATGCTGACAAAAAATCAGCATACATCATTGGAACCGGTCTTGCCGGTCTTTCTGCCGCTTTTTACATGATTCGTGACGGTCAGGTAAAAGGAGAAAACGTTCATCTTCTTGAAAAACTGGAACTGTCCGGCGGCAGCTGCGATGGCCGTAAGGATGTTACCAAAGGCTTTTACATGCGCGGCGGTCGCGAAATGGACAACCACTTTGAATGTATGTGGGATCTGTTCCACGATGTAGAATCCATTGAAACTCCCGGAATTTCGGTTCTTGATGAATACTACTGGCTGAACAAGCATGACCCCAACTATTCACTGTGCCGCGCTTCTACCAACTGCGGTGAAGATGCCCACACCGATAAAAAGTTCGCCCTTGATAAAGCTTCTTCCATGGCACTGGCAAAACTGTTCATGACTCCTGAGCGTGAACTGGAAGGCAAAAAGATTTCTGAAGTCCTTCCTGATTCCTTCTGGGAAACCAATTTCTGGCTGTACTGGCAGACCATGTTCGCTTTCCAGCGCTGGTCATCGGCTCTGGAAATGAAACGCTATCTGTGCCGCTACTGTCATCATATTGACGGGCTTCCTGATTTTACTGCCCTCCGCTTTACCAAATACAACCAGTACGAAAGCATGATTCTGCCACTGCAGAAATGGCTTGAAAAACACGGTGCAAAAATCGAATTCGGCATGAATGTGAAGAATGTGGTGATTGCTGATGAAGGAAATAAGAAAGTAGCAAAACAGATTGTGTATGAAAACGGTGGCGAAACCAAAACCATCGACTTGACTGAAGACGATCTGGTATTCATTACCAACGGCTGCTGTACCGATACTTCTTGCTATGGCGACCAGAACACGGCTCCTGACCTGAGCGGCATTAAAAACGGCGAAGGTGAATCATGGGATCTGTGGAGAAACATTGCTGCCCAGGCAAAACATGGCGAATACGGTAACCCGATGAATTTCTGCGGCGATGTTGAAGCTACCAACTGGATGAGTGCTACCGTAGAAACCTCTGATGAAGAAATTATTCAGAAAATCATCGGTGTCTGTAAACGTGATCCACGCGAAGGAAAAGTTACCACTGGTGGTATCGTAACCGTAAAAGACAGCACCAAAAACTGGTATCTTTCATGGACCATCAACCGCCAGCCCCAGTTCAAGGCTCAGAAACCCGGTTCCGTTCTGATCTGGGTATATGCCCTGAACACCAATACTGAAGGTAACTACGTTAAGAAAGGTATGCGCTACTGTACCGGTGAAGAAGTCTGTCAGGAATGGCTGTACCACATTGGTGTAGATAAAGACAAGATTGCAGACTGGGCAAAGAACCGCTGTAATACCACTACCTGTTACATGCCGTACATCAACGCATTCTTCCAGCCACGCAAGGAATCAGATCGCCCGCTGGTAGTTCCACAGGGTTCAGTTAACTTTGCGTTCATCGGTCAGTTTGCAGAAACTCCCCGTGACACCATCTTTACCACCGAATACTCAATCCGCACTGGTATGGAAGCTGTATACACCCTGATGAATGTAGACCGCGCTGTACCTGAAGTTTGGGGCAGCCAGTACGATATCCGTGAAATGCTGCGTGCTACGTACTATGCCATCGACAAGAAACCGCTGGATCAGATGCCGCTGACCTGGAAAGAGAAGTTTGCCCTGAAAATGGTGAAGAAGTTCACCAAAAACACTGATATCGGGGATCTGCTGAAAAAGAGCGGATTAATCTGATTTCAGATTCAGCAGCCGGTGCCGTCCAGTTTGCAGGCGGCGCCGGTGGCTGTTGCATCCTCAGGCCGTGAGGTAAGTCCTGCGTCTTCCGGGCTCAGGCTTACCCGGCCGTCTTCAAACACAAAGCAGGGAATACCGGCGTATCCCTTTTCCTTACATTCATCAAATACCGGACTGTTGTCCCGGAGCTTCAGAAAAGCCTTTAAGTTCTTAACGTGCTCTCCAATATCGATGCTGGTAAACTCAGCCTGGCGGCCGGCAATCTGTTCATATACCCAAACGCAGTCGGGGCAGGTTTTCATTCCATAAATAGTAATCATGTTCGGTATCTCCTAAAAATATCATAGCATCTTTTCCCGCCCGCTGATATGCTGTCACCACCGATACTACACTTTACGGCAATGACTGTAAAAATACTGCAGCGCTAACTTACAAAAATCTACCGGCGTACTGTGTACTGGAAAAACCGCTCGCTAGCGTCGCTATAGGCGGAGCCCGGCAAGGAAACTATTATTCCGGGCTCCGACAATTTTTTCCAGTACCCATTCCGCCTCCCGATTTTTGTAAGCTCGTTCACGATGTATTTACCGTCATTACCAAAAGGAAACCGCTTATGGAGAAGATTTCAGTTAAGAGTTGTATTGGGTATATCCTCTTCGTTTTTGCTTTCTTTGGGATTTCTGCATATACCTTATTTGTTATTGATGCCCGGCTGTACGGCTGGATTATCTGGGCACTGCTCCTTGCGGGCCTTACCTGCTGCCGGTTCCGGAAGTTCCCTGTCGCCGGCTGGAAAAAACTGTGCGTGTACGTGGCAGCCCTTCTGGCATTGCACTGCACCTGCGAAATTTCCCGTCCGGACCTGGGTGTTTCATACCGGGGCACCCTGGTGCGCGAGTTTATCCGTGAAGCACGGAATCTTCCCATGATGAAAGGCGATGGCATGCTGTCTGCCGGCGCTGCCCTTTCTGCCGGCGGATCAAGCTGGAAAGCCCCGAAAGGCTACACCAATACCGGCATTGACTGCGGGGCTCCTATCGAACTGCTGCAGAAAAACGGCTCCACTTCTGAAACCCTGGTGTTCCAGATTCATGGCGGCGCTTACGTTATCGGCATGATTGATTCGTACCGGAATCAGGCAGTGAAGTTCAGCAGGATGGTGGGTGATGCGTCTGTCCTGAACATTGATTACCGTATTGCACCGGAGTATGTGTTCCCGGCAGCACTGGAAGATGCTGAAATGGCCTGGGACTGGATTCTTGCCAATGGCTGGAAACCGGAAAACGTCATCATGGTGGGTGATTCTGCCGGCGGAAATCTGGTTCTGGCACTGTGCCTGAAACTGCGTGATGAAGGCCGTGCCCTGCCGGGAAAAATCGTGTGCATGTCTCCCTGGGGCGACCTTGCTGGTGAAGGCGTAACCCATAAGGAAAACCTCTATAAAGACCCTATGTTCGGTATTTCGCCCCACAGCTGGGAAGCGCCTGAAAACGCTGCAACCGCTGCTCTCGGAAGCTCTGCCGCAGAAGGCGAAAAGCCGAAAAAGTCCATGACGGCCCTCTATGCCGGCGATACCGACGTGCATGAGCCCTATCTTTCTCCGGTTTTCGGTTTCTATGACGGATTCCCGCCCATGCTCATTCAGGTAGGCTCGTTTGAAGTGCTGCAGAGCGACAGTGAAACCATTTATCAGAAAGCCCGGAATGCCGGCGTTGACGCAACGCTCTCCGTATTTAACGGCATGTACCACGTGTTCCAGCAGGCCGGCGAATTCATCCCCGAAGGCAAAAAAGCCTGGAAGGAAATAGCCGC
>JAKSTT010000143.1 GCA_024413635.1 Treponemataceae bacterium
CAGACCATGCCGCAGGTAAAGGGCCTTGATATTGCAGCCTATTTCCGGCCGCTGGTTAACGTTTCCGGTGACTATTACACCGTTCTTCCCATTGATGAAAATAAAACCCTGGTCATGCTGGGAGACGTTTCCGGTAAAGGTCTTTCTGCAGCACTGGTTATGGGTTTGGTAATGAATACCGTAAAAATCATTGATAATAAGGAAGACCTGGGCAGTGTTGTAAAGGCTGTCGACCGCGCTATCAAAGGCATGCGCCTGCAGGATAAATATACCGTACTGTTCATCGGTATCATCGATACTGAAAAGATGACCATCCGCTATGTAAACGCTTCCATGTCCGATCCTATTATCGTAACCCGTGCGCCGGACGGATACCGCATCAAACCGCTGGCTTCCAACAACTCCGTTATCGGTATTATCGATATTGATGAAGTAACCGTAAATGAACAGCGGCTGTTCCGTGATGACCTGATCCTTATGGCTTCCGACGGTGTGTCTGAAGTTATGGATGATGAGGGTGTAGAATTGGGTGATACCCAGCTGTATCTGAACACCATCAAGAACAGCGCATACAAATCGGCACATCATATTGTGAATGACATTGTTGACCTGGTTCTGTCATATAACGGTGACAAGAAACTCCGTGATGACGTAACCATGCTTGCCGTTAAGGTTGAGGGATAAAAAATGATTTATTTAATAATTAACCTGGTAATTGCTGCAGCGCTTATTACATTCTCATCAGTAGCAGATGTTAATGCCGGAGAAATAAAATCCCGTACGCTCATTAACTTTGCCCTGATCCTTTCAGTTACCACACTGCTGAATTCGCTGTGTATCGTTCTTTCCTTCTGGAATAACCCCCAGCTGGTCAGCCTTTTTGGCCGTCTTGAATACTTCCTGATCGGTGTAACCAGTATCCAGTATTCGTTCTTCCTGATCCGCTATCCCTATTTCAAGCGGAATGCCGGATTATCTGTCTTGCAGTGGATTATGTATGCACTGGCTGCCTACATTACCTTTTCAACGTTCAATGTTGTTACCTATTCACCGGTAACCGGCATGAGCGTACAGGCTGCGGACTTTATGGAATACATGAACCTGAACTGGTACGGCGCCTATATGCTGGCAACCCAGATTTTGATTCCGGCCTTTGCCGTTCTTTCCCTGCTGCTGCGCCTTGAAGTTACCAAAGAACGGATGCTGCGGCAGAATATGTTCCTGCTGATCGGTATTACTGCAACAGGATGGGGCGTGTATTATCTGGTATTCGTTCTTGCAGTCAGATACATTCCGGGATACACCCTGCTGTTCCCCATTCTTCCGGCCGCCCTTGCTTATTTTGCTTTCAGTATTGTAAACCGCCAGAGCAACTTTGAACTCCGTACAGTGGTACGGCGGGTAGGCAGCTTTATCCTGTATTATGCCGTTCCCGGTGTCATGGTCGGACTGCTTGTTGCCTGGTTCCAGCGCTACCGGTACAACAATTTCCCGCTGTATGTTGTCCTGCTGGCCGGTGTTACTTTCATTGCCTATGCCTTGATTTACGGTTTTGACCGCTGGCTGCACCGCAGCCGTGATGCAAACGTTGAGCGCTTTTATGAGGTACCCTTTGAAAATGCCTTGTCAGCCATTGACTACGATGACGAAAACCTGGACCTGTCCCAGACGGTTGTAAGCATTTTCCGTAAATACATTAAGTGTCACAGTATTGAAATCATGCTGGAAAATACGGCTGAAGAAGCACTGGAAACCTTCTATACAACCGGTGGCCGTAATCACCGTATTCCGCTGTCATCAAAAATCCTTGACGCTGCCCTGAACGAAAACCGTACGGTCATTTTCCGTGATCATGTAGAAAACCACTACCGTCTGCCTACCGTAAAAAAGGAACTGCTGGAACTGTTCCGCGATACCAACAGTGAAGTTCTTATCCTGCTGCAGGAAGGCCGCCACATTTTTGGTGCCATCCTGTTGGGTGAGCATGTACTTGGTAATGACTACAATGATTATGAATACAACGTATTTACCCGCCTGTATTCGTACTTCTTCGTAATCGGCTATTATCTGCGTAACAAGCAGAATGAAGAGGTTGTCGGTACCGTAAACCGTGAAATCTCCATGTCCGGCCAGATTATCCAGTCAATTCAGGAAAACCTGGACTTCATCAATAACCCTAAGGTAGACGTAGGATACCTTTCCATTGCGGCACACAACCTTGGTGGTGAGTATTACGACTTCATCCGCCTGACTGATACCAAACACATTGTTGTTCTTGGGGACATCAGCGGTAAGGGTATCAATGCTTCAATGTCTACGGTCATCCTGAAGTCTATTGTACGTACCTATCTGGCAGAAACCCGCGACTTCAAGCAGCTGGTTCTGAAAGTGAACAGCTTTATCCGCAACAATCTGCCAAAGGGTACTTTCTTTGCCGGTGTATTTGCACTCATCGACTTTGAAGAGAATGCCATGTACTACATCAACTGTGGTATTCCAGCCCTGTTCATGTACAACCCTCAGTTCAACAATATTGTAGAAATTCAGGGTGAAGGCCGCGTCCTGGGATTTGTACGCCAGTTGCGCAAACTGGTAAAGGTACGCAAAATAGATCTGGTTCCCGGAAACGTTCTGCTGGCAACAACCGATGGCCTTCTTGAAGGTCACTCAATCCGTGGTGAATCATTTGGCCGTGAACGTGTTCAGCGTTCCCTCATGTCAAACATGGGATTCCCGGCCAGTAAAATCTGTGAGTTCCTGCATCAGGAACTGCTGGACTTTACATCTCAGGAACTTGAAGACGACGTTAGTATTATCGCCATTAAGGTCCTGAACTCATAATATATACACTATCTGAGGTAAAAAGAAATGGACAGCCTTTCTATGACAGAAAAACGCGGGGCAAACTACGTACTGTATGAACCCGCGGGCGTTATAAATTCCTATACTTTTGCTGATTTCCGGGCCAAAGTATATGACTCAATCAAATCGGAAAATGTCGTAATTGACCTTGCTGCCGTTACCGGCATTGATTCATCGGGCATTGGTGTGCTTATGGGCGCTTTCAATGATGGTGAAGATTTTGGTCATGCCCTGTATCTCATGCGCCCCAGCGGTATTGTATATCAGGCACTGGATGCCACTGGCTTTACCGATACCTTCCACATTATCCATTCTGTAACAGAGGTTCTGTAATGAAACTGACCCGTACCACCATGATGAAAACCGTCTGTGGTCTTTTGATTGCAGGCAGTCTTTTTTCCTGCCAGAAGGAAAAAGTAGAAGCTGAACAGTTACCACCGGAAGAAATCCAGTTACAGAAAGCAGTACAGCTGTTTAAGGATATTCCCCATCCGGCTGAGTTTTCAGAAGAGGTAACCGGCATCATCAACCGTATTACCGAATCAAAAACGCTGTTCATTACTGACATTCAGGCTGTTGAAGAACACGATACTGACAACCTGCTGATTCTCATTGATAAACGGAATAACGTAGGAGAAAACTATGAGCCGGAAGATCTGGTTCCACTGGTAAAAAACAGTTCCTATCCCATCAGCCGCAATGACCTGAGCCTGCGTGTTCCGGTAGAGAAGGCACTTGTTGTCATGGCAGAGGCAGCAAAAGAAGACGGAATCAGTCTGCTGGTAAGTTCTACCTATCGCAGTTATGCATATCAGACAAAGCTGTTCCAGCGGTATGTGGACCAGGATGGTGAAGCTATGGCTGAGCGCTATTCAGCCCGGCCGGGGACCAGTCAGCATCAGCTGGGTGTTGCCATTGACTTTGGCAGTATTGATGATAGCTATGCAGAGACCAAAGCCGGCAGATGGCTTGCTGCCAATGCAGAAAAATACGGCTTCAGCCTCAGTTTTCCAAAAGAATATGAACCGATAACCGGCTACATGTGGGAGTGCTGGCATTTCCGCTATATCGGTGACTATGCCGTTGCATTCCAGAACAACTGGTTCAATGATGTACAGCAGTACATGATTGAATTTGTTGACTGCTGGCGGAAAGCTGCTGCAGAAATGGATATGTAGCCGGCTGATATAATAAGGAGTTAAAAATGTTTTTATTCATGACCTATGGCCAGTTTCTGGCGTTAACGGCAGGAACCTTTATTGGTAGTCTTGGTGGCGTTGCATTGGTAGTCTATCTGCTGTATCGGGCAGTCATGTTCCTGCTGCCGATTGTGGCTGTCGCTTTAATTGGTGTGCTGATTTACTGTGTTGCGCGTAATGGTATCAAAACCTTCGTATTGGCAGCTGCTTCATTTCTGCTGAGAATATTCGTTACGCTGATCGCTTCCGGTCTGTTACTTGCCGGAGCCTGTGCCCTGGCATACTATGATCATGTTTTTCTGGGCATCCTGGTCATGATTCCCGCTGTCCTGGTGTTCTTGGGCGGTGTTGTCTGGGCTTTCGTGTACTTTCTTGTATACCTTTCCATTGAAGGCGCTGATCCGGACAAGAAGTTTACTACGTGGATGCTGGCTGGGTTTGCGCTGTACCTGGTACTTACGTATCTTCAGGAAGACGACACTATTCCTTTGCTGCCAGTAGGACCTTTTTCTGCCTATGACTTCGGTTTCCTGCTGTATGTTCTTCTGGTTAATATCTGCAGAAAACATAACCTGTCAAAATCGATTCTTATTGCTCTGATTCCCGTGTTCGGGTACATCAGTATGATGCTGTATTTTTCAATTGACATGAAGGAATGGTGGTATCCCGTTTCCGAAATACTGCAGACCTGTGGCATAAAAGCTGCGCTGTTCTGTATCCCGGCGTTGGTAACGGGCTTTATTAATAAAGCCCGTTCGTAACGTACGGTTAGTTCTTCTGGTACTTTTTCTTCAGTTTTGTAATTTTGATTGCGCAGTGAATAAGTATCCAGAGGTACAGAACCAGCAGCAGAGTGTAAATACTCAGCATGGCGATGCGGCCGGTTCCGGTAAATGCGTTACGGAATCCTGGAATAACGCAGGTCAGAAAAATGACGATGATTGGAGCCAGACGTGTTGTGGTAACTTTGGAAAGCATTGCAAGGCGTGACTCGTTGTCAGAGAACAGTTCTGCTTCTTTTTCGTTCTGTGCTTCTGAAGCCGGTTTTCTGAAATATTTGAACCGGTTGTATTCTGCAAAGTACTCCCAGCCATAGTCTTTCAGCATCTGCTCGTAATCAGGAGCCAGGGGATTAGGATCATATTCCAGACGGTAAATGACATCTTCCGGCTCGCATTTTTCAAAGGTGAACACGCAGAAACGGACACTCTTAAGTTTTAAACCGTTTTTGTGCTGTTTACGAAGCCACTGTTCTTCTTCTTCGTAATCGGTAATGGTGAACCATTTGAATTTTTTTACGGTGTTTTCCATGTTATTTATCTCCTTTACTGTTCTTGTATAAACGTTCAATTCTCTTGATTTCAGTGCTCAGAACTTCCTGTCCAAGCTCTGTTATTTCATACAGGCGTCTTTTTTCAACTTCTGAATGAAACCTGATTAACCCATCAGCTCCCATCTTAGTAAGGGTACCGTACATGGTTCCGGCACTGATGATAACCTCTCCGCCGGTCATTTCCTTTACCTGCTGGCCGATACCGTAGCCGTGGTTCGGCTGCTGCAGACAGAAGAGAATATAAAATCCGGTTTCTGTCATGGGAACATAGATTCGTTTTGTTTTTTCGTCCATTAAAATCTCCGAAGTTCGATATATCTTACTACTAGCTATTGA
>JAKSTT010000144.1 GCA_024413635.1 Treponemataceae bacterium
ACACGGTGAACACCGGACTCATAGCGCATGGAGCCGTATACGTATTTGCCGTTAATGCTGAAACTGATGAACTTATAACCGCCAACTTCACTTTCGGTGCTGTCCATCACTTCATACTTCCAGCCTTTCATATCGGCGTAGCGCAGGTACATGCGGTACAGGTCTGCTGCAAAGAGCGAGGCTTCGTCACCTCCGGTACCGGCACGGATTTCAACGATGATATTCTTTTCTTCCAGCGGATCCGGTGGAATCAGCAGCATTTTAATGCTTTCTTCCAGTTTGGGCTGTTTTTCTTCCAGTTCCCGCAGTTCTTCGCGGGCCATTTCCTTCATGTCCTGGTCAGATTCTTCAGTAATGAGCACTTTGGCATCTTCAATACCCTGCAGCACTTCCTTGTACTCTGCATAGGCTTCCATAACACTGCTCAAATGTGAGTGCTCGCGCATAACTTCTTTGTAGCGCTTCTGATCCTTAATCAGGTCCGGGTCGCCGATCATTTCGGAAACAACTTCAAACCGTTTGGACATTTCTTCAAGTTTCTTCAAAAGCATGGGGGTATCCTACCAAAATTACCAATCTATCTCAATCACCGAACAGTTGGGCTGCGGCGGGGTATGCCAGAATTCAGAAAGGGGCGTATCCATAATTGTCCAGAGCAGTGCCTTGCACAGTGCCCCGTGGGCAGATACCAGGATATGGTCCTGATTACCAAACTGCCGGTGCAGTTCCTCAAGAAAACTGCGGCACCGTTCCCGTACCTGAGGGTATGTTTCGCCATTTCCTGCGGGAATGTACGCCGGCGGATCATCAAACAGTTTTGTACGGACATCGGAAAGCACCGGATCCAGGGCACTTTCTTCGGGAGTGGTACCTTCCAGGGCACCAAAGTTCATTTCCGTAAGCCGTTCATCTATCATAACGGTCAGGCCATGGGGAGCCGCAATCAGTTCTGCAGTAGTTACTGCGCGCTGTAAGGGGCTGGAAAATACAGCGGTAAACGGATAGCCGGCATAGCGGGCTGCTGCTTCACGGGCCTGTGCAATTCCTTTTTCATTCAGCGGGATATCAGATGAACCCTGAAGTCTCCAGGTCACATTCCAGTCAGTTTCGCCATGTCGCAGCAGGTACAGTTTCATGGCGCCAGTGTAACACCCTTTACAGATTCCGCCAACACGGAGTACACTTTTTAGCAAAATTGGAGAAAATCAAAAATGAGTACTTTAACTGCTACCCTTGAGGCCTGGCATTGCGATGTTGCCGGAGCCATGCGCCGTTTTCTGAATGATGAATCCCTGTTCAAAATGTGCTTTTCCCAGATGATGGACGATGAAAACTTTGAAGCCTTAGGAACCGCCTTACAGGCTAACGATACTACAGCCTCCTTTGAATGTGCCCACGCACTGAAGGGAATCATTGCCAATATGGGAATTACCCCGTTATATGATGTTGTTGTGACTATCGTTGAACCGCTGCGGGCAAAAACCGTGCAGCCTGATACCCTGCTGCCTGAATACGAAAAACTGATGGCTTTGCACGCAGAGCTGACTGCCCTTACAGCAGGCTGCTGAGCTGTGTAATCTTGTCCTTCCACTCAGCCACCAGTTCCGGTGGTTCCAGTGGGCGGGCATTTACCCCATATCCCAGAATCTTACCCATCAACTCGGTAGAATTGCTGAACGGAAACTGAATGACCAGTCCGTTTTCATCATCCCGTTTAACAACCTGTTTTGAATGCCATTTCTGGCCCCGCACGATATTGGCTGCCATGCCGGTAAACTGAATCTGGCACAGGGTCGTTGCGGATCCCTTAAAGATACCGTAGCTGCCTTCTACATACCGGGTCAGATGTTCTTCATAATTGGCATAACTGTGTTTACCAATCATCTTCGGGTAGCCTTTTTTGTGGTCATCATACTCAATATCTGTTTCCACCAAGGCGCCGATATGGGAAATATTGAAGTTTCTGAACTCGCCGCTTTCATAATCAAAGGCAATGATATACCAGGCACCTTCATAATTGATGAGGCGTTCCGGTTCGATGTCACGCTCTGAAGATTTACCCGAGTTATTGGTATACGAAATATGCAGCCGGTGACGGTTATTCATACTCTGACAGATGATATAGAACTTTTCCGGGCTGATTTCCTGGCTGTAGGGCAGCTGGTAGATGATTCTGTCGCAGATTTTCCGGTAGTTGGACGGGATATTGTCTGTCATACTCTTGAGCAGTTCCTGTGATACTACCGCAGAGTAATTCTGGTTACGGGCAAGGGCTTCCAGCATCACGTATGCCAGGATCATTTCCTGGCCGGCAAACTTCATCTGGTCAAAAGACCCCTGATATTCATAGCAGCGTTTGTCCGCATTCCAGATAATAGGGGCGTTCTGGTCCTCACGCATGCGTTTGATGTCACGCTTAACCTGCCGTTCAGAAACCTTGAAGTGATTCATTACGGCAGTAATCGTCAGGGGCTGGTGATTCTGTAATTTTTCGTTAATCCAAATGATTCGTTCAATCTGACTCATGGCTCAATTCCCCACAGTGCATCCAGGTTAATTCATGCTTATTGTAACACAGATGTACTACTTTGCTGTCGGGAATTGCAGCAAACTTTTCAACCAGAGGCCAGTTGATGCCACCCTGCATTTTGATGGTACAGATCATGTTGCGGGTTTTACCGCTTTCAAGCCACAGGTTTACCCATTCGTACAGCCGTTCCGGATAGCAGATTACATCCGAAAAGACAAAATCAAAGGGGCCGATTTCTTCCGGCGGTAAGGTAAAGGCATCATGTTTCAGGAATGTAACGGCAGGATCTGCCATCAGTTCGTCACAGAGGGGGGCGCGGTCTACGGCAAAAACGGTACAGCCCAGCTGCCGCAGTGCCCAGGTCCAGCCACCGGGACAGGCACCGGCATCAAAACAACGGCTTTCAGGACCGGGAAAATCAACACCGAAGGCACTGCAGAAACGGACCAGTGCTTCCTGCACTTTCAGATAGGCGCGGCTTGGCGGATTTTCATGGTCTTCAATAAGGGTAACGGCTCCTGCAGGGAACGGCGAAGACGTGGCACTGGATGCAATCATGGTATTGGCATCAGTCAGGGTGTACAGCCCCATGGGGCTCTGTGGAACCTTGAACGGCCACTGTTTCAGTTTGGTATTGATATAGGGCAGTTTTTCCTGAATCAGCTGGGCACGGCGGAACTGCTGATACTGGTAGCCTGCCCAGTTACGCTGCATGTCCTTTAAGGCACGGGCAGCATCCCCGATGGACTCAAATTTGATGAGTTTCGGTTCCAGCATGGTGGTACGGGCCCAGTACGGAATGATGAATTCAGGGGATTCTGGAGAAGCAGTCAGCTGATTGCGGGAAAAATAACAGAGGTCACCATACATCTGCGGTTTACCGGTACAGATGTTACGGTCTTTCAGCTCTGACAATAAAAACTGGATTGCTTCCGGATAAGCTAAAAAAGCGACGCCGTCTAAAGGTTCTACCGAGATGAGCATCTGTTCAGCATCTCTTCTTCTTCGTCATATTCTGCTGCGGCAAGGGCCAGTTTCTGGATATATTCACTCAGCTGGCGAGAACCCGGTGAATGCAGCAGTTTGAATCCTACTTCGCAGGAATCGGTTTCTTCTTTTACCCAGGTAGGCTGCCCGATAAGGACAAAAGGCTGCCCACCCTGTTTATGTGCAGACGGAATAACGGTCAGTTCGCTTTCTGATTCCATATCAACAGTACACTGTACGGGAAACTTAATGCGGCACCCGAACATACTGATGTCCTGGAGTACACCAGGTAATGGACAAAGGTCTGGAGCGTCTACACGTCCAATGTCGTCAAAACGCTCGTCTCTTCTCTGTTCTTGCATAGCAATCACTGTACCGCGGTTTGCCCTTTTGTTCAAGCAAAGACAGTTATTCCCGGATAACCATTACCTTGCGTGTCTGATCGATGTCCTTGCCGGAAATACGCACAAAGTACATGCCCCGTGCCACTGCCGCACCGTTCCTGTTGGTTCCGTTCCAGCGGAAATAGTACGTACCGGCAGCCAGGGTTCCCTTCTGCAGCGTTTTTACTACGTTTCCGTCAAGGGTCAGAATCTGTACGTTCAGCGGACCGCGGGATGACAGTTCAACCTGGATGACGGTTTCTTCACCGGTCAGTGAATTGATAACGTTATTCCTGATGGTGACGCCACCTTCCTGGGTGATAACGTCAGAAAGGGAGTAAGACCAGAGTGTCATCTTCTGCCAGGGGTTGCCGTCCGGTGCACAAATGGCCATCAACTGCGTGTCGCTGCCGTTTTTCAGCGGTGCACCGCTGGCATCCGTCAGTCCGAAGAAGAAGTGTACCGGCTTGTCTTTGTTCAGCCCAAGGGTCGCGGGAATATCAAACACCGTATTACTGCCCGAAGTGCTGGTGGCAGTTATGGTGTTGGCTGCCGGCAGTGACTGGGATTCGATAGCAAGCCAGGAAGCCAGGTTTTCACACCCGCTCTGTGACTGCCAGCCGCTGTTCTGGGTAATCAGCAGCTGATACTTCACGTTCTCTGCAGTCTTTGTCTGCAGTACGGCATCACTGCCTGCAGAAAGAGCATTGGCAGCTGTTCCGCTGCCATCAAACAGGCGGATGGTATGGGGACCGGCGTCTGTATCCTCGGTTGCAAGAAGCGGCGAAACCAGATTTACGACCAGCGGAGTAAGATATGCTGAAACGGTTGGATCAAGGTGTTTGCTGCCATCTTTTGAAAGTACGGCACCGTTACCGGCAGTTGCCGTCAGGACACCATTCTGGATATGAGAGACCGTCACTGTATCGGTCAGCGTCAGCAGGACCACCGTACCGCTTACTGTATTCTGAACCATCGTTGCACTGCTGCCGGTTCTGATGGCATTACTGCTCAGATCAAGAGCGGCTGGAACGGCGCTCAGGGTAGCAGGATCAATCTGTGCATCAAAGGCTACATACAGGTCTTTTTCTCCGTATACGGCGAAGGCATAGGAAACACCGAAGGTTGTTCCCGGGATAACAACGTAGAACCAGCCGGTAGTTGTTCCGGAAGATCCTTCGCTAACGGTCGTACCGGATACATCGATTACCGACATGATTGCAGGACTTGCAGTACTGTGGGAAACAGTGACATACGAAAGCTGCAGGTGGGCAGCATCTACTGACGACATCTTTAAAACCCAGGGTGATGTACTGGTGCTGTCCAGGGTAATGTCTGAGCCGGTGGTGCCGGTTACGGTAAAGACGCCGTTGACGGTCTGTGTTGTGCCGGCGCCAAATTTCAGTGTTGCACCGGCTGTGGTACAGGTCAGGTTCTGCCAGGTGTTATCACCGGTGATGGTTGCCGTTTTATCTGCCGCAGATGGAGCAAATGTTACCGTACTGTTATTGCCGGCGTTGAAGGTACCGTTGTTGGTCCAGTTACCGGTAACAGTCACGGGCACAGAGGCACCGACGGCAAGAGAACCGTTTACGGAAATGGATACGTCACCGGATACGGATACGGCTCCATTGGCAAGCGTAACGCTCTTGCCGGCAGCAACGGAAAGTCCGCTGCCAAAAGTAAAGGTACCGCTGGATTTATCAACTTTGATGGTGTCTGCACCGGTAACGTAGTCCTGTGCAGTGGCAGTAGTTCCCGTATAGATGATGATGCTTCCGCTGC
>JAKSTT010000145.1 GCA_024413635.1 Treponemataceae bacterium
GTAGAGCAGATTATCGGCAATGTGCAGAGTCTTGAAGGCATGATTGAACGGCAGGTATCCGGTGTACAGGAAGCCTCTACTGCCGTTGAAGAAATGATTGGAAACATCGGTGCCGTTCAGCAGTCGGTTGAAAAAATGGCTGCTGCATTCAATACCCTGAATGTCATTACTCTTGATGGGGTAGAAAAGCAGAGTACGGTATTTGATAAGATCAAAGAGATTGAATCCCAGTCTGAGATGCTGCGTGAAGCCAATGATGTCATCAATAGTATTGCAGAACAGACTAACCTGCTGGCCATGAATGCTGCCATCGAAGCAGCCCACGCAGGCGATGCGGGTAAAGGGTTCAGCGTTGTAGCTGACGAAATCCGGAAACTGTCTGAAACATCAACGGCCCAGTCAAAGAGCATTGGAGACCAGCTGAAGAATATTCAGGACAGTATTGGAGACGTGGTTGTGCTGTCTGACCAGAGCCGTGAAGCATTTAATCAGGTAGCATCGAATATTTCTTCAACCGACCAGCTGGTCCGCCAGATTAAGAGTGCCATGGAAGAACAGGATGAAGGTTCCCGCCAGATTGGTGTGGCCCTGAACCGCATGAATGACAGTACCCATGAAGTCCGTTCTGCATCTCAGGAAATGACTGCCGGCAGCCAGGCTATTCTGCAGGAAATCCAGAAACTGCAGGAATATACGTCTACCATTAAGACCAGCGTCCTGATGATGGATAGCGGCGCCCGTAAGATCAGTACGTCCTCCGGCCAGCTGAGTACAGTGGTACAGCAGGTTAACGGGGCAGTAACCGATATTGATAAGCAGGTAAATCTGTTTACGGTATAACCGGAGAACAGAAAAAGTGCAGCGGGATGGAAAAGAGATATTAGTTGCGCTATCTTTAGAGTAACATAATATTTCTTAAATGGAGATTAGATATGAAGAAAGTAACTGGTCTGGTACTCTGCTGTCTGCTGACTGCAACTGCCGTATTTGCACTGGATGATGCCCGTTTCTATGGAACCTGGGTTGCTGATGATCGTGGTGATATATACACATTCACCTTTAACGAAGACGGCACCGCAGTGTATTCCCAGGATGATGATTATGAATCGTCAACATACAAAGGATACTATGCCATTATTGATGAAGATGGCATTGCATTAAGCTATCCCTATGAAGATATCTACCATTACTGGTTTACCGGTAAGGTTCTTCTCATTTCAGACGGATACGACTTTTTCTTCTGTACTAAAAAAGAAAACTGAGTTCCCGTCTGCTGGCTGAAAACTGCTTTCCCACTGCGGAAAGCAGTTTTTTTTGCAGAATGTTCCTTCGATACTTGACGGTTTTGGTGGGCAGGTATATGTTGTATATATAAACGATTAAATGATTGTTTAATCGTTAAATCGGCTGGCTTTGGGGAGAGAGCTCAGCTACCAAGGAGATTAATATGACCAAGACCTATGCAATTGAAGTAGACTGCGCAAACTGTGCAAATAAAGTAGAAGACGCTGCAAAAAAAGTAGAGGGCGTTGCAAGCGCAACCGTAAACTTCATGACTCAGAAAATGACCGTTGAATTTGCAGACGGTGCTGATGAAAAGAAAGTTATGAAGGCCGTAGAAAAAGCAGCTAAGAAAATCGAAGACGACTTCGAAATCGAACTGTAATACGTAATCACAGGTGATGGGCTGCTGCCGTGCGGGGCAGCCCGGAACCGCAGGATTCATCCTATGACATTCGTAGAAAAACGATAGGGCAGGACGGATTCATACAGCGAACCCGGTCTACCCCGCACTGCGCAGCCCTTCACCTGTGGGACTGGTTTACATAAGGAGAGTGTTATGACGAAGAAACAGAAGAAGATGCTGAAGCGGATCATTACTGCAAGCGTGCTGTTTATCCTGCTGACTGTTTGCGAATACTTCCTTCCGAAAAACATTGTCGGAACGGCATGGTACTTTGCAGCTGCTACTGCACTGTATGCAGTAACCTATCTGATCATCGGGTATGACATTCTCAAAAAAGCCTTCAAAGGCATCATCAACGGCCAGGTATTTGATGAAAACTTCCTGATGGCCGTTGCCACCCTGGGCGCCATTGCCGTAGCCGTGTATGAAAAATCCGGCGATTATGCAGAAGCCGTTGCCGTAATGCTGTTCTACCAGGTTGGCGAATTCTTCCAGAGCTATGCTGTCGGCAAAAGCCGCAAGAACATCATGGCCCTTATGGATATCCGCCCGGATTACGCCAACCGCAAAACCGATACCGGCTTAGAAAAAGTATCGCCGGATGACGTTGCCGTGGGAGAAATCATCATCGTGCAGCCCGGCGAAAAAGTTCCGCTGGACGGCATTGTTGTTTCCGGCAGTTCTACCCTGAACACCAGTGCCCTTACCGGCGAAAGTGTTCCCCGTACCGTTGCAGAAGGTGAGGAGATTATTTCCGGCTGCATCAACCTGACCGGCGTTCTTGAAATCCGCACCACCAAGCCCTTTGGCGAATCCACCGTCAGCAAAATCATGGCGCTGGTTGAAGAATCTTCAAGCCGCAAAAGCCGCTCAGAAGCCTTCATCACCAAATTCGCCCGCATCTATACGCCTTTTGTCTGCTATTCGGCCCTGGCCCTGGCAATCCTGCCACCCGTTGTCCGCCTCCTTATGGGCAATACTGCCCTCTGGAGCCAGTGGATCTACCGTGCCTTAACATTCCTGGTTATCAGCTGCCCCTGTGCCCTGGTTATCAGTATTCCTCTTTCGTTCTTTGCCGGAATCGGTGCTGCCAGTAAAGAAGGCGTCCTCATCAAAGGATCCAACTACCTGGAAACCCTGTCTAAAGTAAAGACCATCGTATTTGATAAAACCGGAACCCTGACCCGCGGGGTATTTGAAGTTACCGGCGTGCATCACAACGAACTTGAGAACGAAGCGATTCTTGAAATGGCCGCTCTGGCAGAGTGCGCTTCAAGCCACCCTATCAGCAAAAGTCTGCAGGCTGCCTACGGAAAAGACATTGACCGCAGCCGCGTTACTGATATAGAAGAAATTGCCGGTAAAGGGCTTACCGCCACCGTTGACGGAAGGAAAGTTGCCTGCGGAAACGCAAAACTGATGGAAGCCCTGGGCGTTGCGTTTGTGCCGTGCCATCATGTAGGAACCATCATCCATGTGGCTGCTGACGGTCAGTATCAGGGCCATATCGTCATCAGTGATGTGGAAAAAGATACGTCAAAAGAAGCCATTGCGCTCTTGAAGAAATCCGGCGTGGCAAAGACGGTTATGCTGACCGGAGATGCCAAGTCTGTGGCAGAAGCTGTTGGCGGCGGTCTTGGCGTTGATGAAATTCATGCAGAACTTATGCCGCAGGATAAGGTTACCTGGGTAGAAAAACTGCTGGCCGAAAAAGGCGCCAAAGATATGCTGGCCTTTGTAGGGGATGGCATTAACGATGCCCCCGTTCTGACCCGTGCTGATATCGGTATTGCCATGGGCGCCATGGGTAGCGATGCCGCCATTGAAGCAGCTGACGTGGTTCTGATGGATGATGACCCGCTGAAAATTGCCAGAGGTATCCGCATCAGCCGCAAGTGCATCCGCATTGTCTATGAAAACATCGTCTTTGCGCTGGCTGTAAAAGCCGCCTGTCTGGTACTTGGCGCTTTTGGTATTGCCAATATGTGGCTTGCCATTTTTGCCGACGTAGGCGTTATGGTGCTTGCAGTTCTGAACGCCATGCGTGCTTTGAGCAGCAAGTAAGAAAACAGTACATGAAAAAAGATACCCGGAAATATTACGAAGCATATGAAGAGCGGTATAAAGCGGCTCATGAAAAAGGAGTCAGCTGGGAGCATATGAAAAGCACTCCCATTGTGCTGGATGTCCTCCAACGATATGCCATCAGCCAGAATCAGGCGCTGCTGGAAATAGGGTGCGGCGAAGGCAGGGACTCCGCGATTGTCCTTCAAAACGGATATAACCTTATGGCAACAGATATATCATCTGAAGCGGTAACCTACTGCAGGAAAACACTGCCGGCCTATGAATCTCATTTTACGGTTCTGGATTGCCTTTCTGGTACTCTTGAAGAACAGTTTGATGTTATTTATGCGGTTGCCGTTGTTCACATGCTGGTTTTGGATGAAGACCGGAATGGCTTTTATCAGTTTATCCGGAATCATTTGAAGAAGGATGGTATTGCCCTGATCTGCACAATGGGTGATGGGGAATGTGAAATGCAAAGCGATATCCGCAATGCGTTTGAACTTCAGGAACGGGAACACGAATCGGGGAAAATGATGGTGGCCGGTACTTCCTGCAGGATGGTTTCGTTTAGCACGTTTGAGGATGAATTACACAGAAATAGCCTTGAAATCATCGAAAAAGGCATCACCAGTGCAATGCCCAATTTTAACAGCCTGATGTATGCGGTGGTGAAAGCACACAGAGACTGAAAGAGCCCCGGATAACACTCCGGGGCCCACGCATCAGTATTTCAGCGGTTACGCAATCTTGCCGGTTTTCTTGAGCCAGGCAACTTCGTCGCAGACAGTTTCTGTATAGCTGCGTGGAGTAAAACCAAGTTCGGTACGGGCTTTTGAATAGTCAAAAACATTGTTGCGGGCCAGGTTCCATACACTGAAGCTGGTGAGCAATGGTTTCTTACCGGTTTTCTTGGCCCGTTTTTCCATAATGTGTGCCATAAAGTACGCCATCTTAATTGGCAGGAAGAAACTGATCTTCTTGCAGTGAGCCTGTGCAACCAGGAGATTTGCAAATTCCTTGAAAGTAACCGGTTCGTTTCCAAGAATGTAGCATTCACCCTGGCGGCCTTTTTCTGCTGCAGCAATAACACCATCAGCCAGGTCACGAACATCGCAGAGATTAAAGGATCCGTCAATTCCTGCAGGCATTTTTCCAGAAATAATTTCAATGACCGTTTTGGTAGTTTCACTTACGGAAAAATCTTCAGGGCCAAGGATGCCGGTAGGGTGAACAACTGAGGCGTTCAGACCTTCAGCTGCAGCATCAAGCACTTTCTGGGTTGCCAGCGCTTTAGACTGGCTGTAGCAATCCTGCAGGCCTTCTGTGCCAAAATGGTTGATTTCCCTAATGGCAGTTCCTTTGGGAAGTTCAGGAATGGCACCGGTACTTGAACAGTACACCAGTTTCTTAACATTGTATTTTTTGCAGAGGGCAATAACATTTTCTGTGCCGCCAACATTTACATCCATAACTTTCTGGTTGTATTCAGGATTTACCGTAACAATACTTGCAATATGCAGCACGATGATTTCACTGCCAGCAGGAACCGTAAACAGTTGTTCCAGACTGTTCATATCACACAGATTGCCTTCAACAATTTCAGCTTCTCTTGGAACAAAACTCATGGCAGGGTCATTTTTCAAGACAAAAGCCCGGACCTTTTCTCCATTCTGAATCAGCTTGCGGCAAACAGTTCCGCCTAAAAATCCTGCAGCACCGGTAACTAAATAAATCTTATTCATAAAAAACACCTCGTAAAGTAAGTCTTCCGTGCATCTGCACATGTTATGACCTGACTATACAAGGTGATTTTTTCCAAAATGTTTTTGAATTGTTACTGTTTTGTTAATGTCGAATTTTTTTTCAAAAAAAAAGATTGTTTAACAAGTTATGTTGAACTTATTAAACAACCTTTCTAAG
>JAKSTT010000146.1 GCA_024413635.1 Treponemataceae bacterium
GGAGACGGTACTGCCGACAGGAGAAGCTTCTGTTACGCTTACCTCTGTGGCGGCAGAGCTTTTGGTTCCACCGGATACTTTTGGCAGCGTGGTGTACAGGTCATGCCAGTTTTCTCCGGTTTTAGCGGTAACGCCGGTATATACGGTGTAAGTGTCATCCAGTGAAAAGGCAGGACTGGAGATAACGGCAGTCAGCGATCCGGTGTTGATGCCGGCGGGCAGGGTGTAGGCGAATACGGTTTTACCACTGCTGTTTTTAATGGCCATGGTAGAGCCGGAAGCTCCCAGGTCATTGCCGGAGAGTACCAGTGTTCCCTGGTTTTTGCAGTATTCTGCGGTGGGGATACTGAAATTTCCGGTTCCCAGTCCAATAATCAGACCGCCGGTAATCTGGAACATATTCTGGTCACAGTCGAAGGCACATTCCGGCATGGCAAGTCCCTGGGCAACAATGACACCGCCACTGATGCTGATGATGCCGTTGGAATCAATTCCATCGTTGCTGCTGGAACTGCAATACAGCTGCCCACCGGTAATACGTATCCAGGATGCAGCTTCCGCGTCACTTCTGCTGGCATTGATGCAGTCATCGGTGGTGGTAATCACCAGAGTACCGCCAGAGATTTCTACAGCCTGCTTACCTTCAATACCTTCCGGGCTCAGTTTTTTCGGCTCATGGTCGTATCCGCCGTCGGCATTCAGAATATCGTAGCTTTCCGCAGTTTCATCCATGGGGCGGCCATGAGTTGTTACACTGATAGTGCCTCCATTGATGCGTACGATAGGGAATGGATCGTCACCGGTGTCCTGGGTTTCTGCATCTTCATCAATATCCCATTTAGCGCTGATTGCTTTACTCCAGGTATCAATGACTACGGTGCCGCCGTTAATCTCAATAAAGCCTTCTCCGGGGGTACTGGTGCTTTCTTCACCTTCTACAATGATGCCGCGGCTTTCGTTGTTGGTGTGGGTTCCGGTACCGTTCACAGTAACGCTGCCACCATCCATGATGAAGGCGTTGACGCTCTGAAAACCGTTGCGCCCGGTGGAATTAACGGTCCAGTTACCGCTGAACACGTGAATGTAGTCTTTGGCATAGAAGCCGTGCTTGAAACCTTCGTTCAAGGTGACGTTTCCGCTGCCGGTAAGGACCAGTGAGCCCTTTGTGTACACAGAACCTTTTGTGGTGATGTCACTGGCAGTACCGTACTGACGGCTGTCGGTCAGGGTACTTTCTGATCCGGCAGGGCTGGTCAGGTATACGGTAGATTTTGAATCTACGTTGATACAGGGGTAACTGCCGGATGCAAAAACAGCGTTATGCAATGTGATGACAACCGTGGATTTCTTGTCTGATTTGATATACAGCCCGGCCGGTGCATCAGCTTTGCCGGTAAGGATAATACCTACGTTATCGCTCAGGGCACTGGAATCGATGGTAATCAGGCCGGTGGTAGCATCGCAGGTTGTAGAAATCTGGCTGCTGGTAGAAACTGCAGTGCCGGCCGTTAAGTTGATGGTTACTGTAGCCTTGCATTCTGGTGGGGTGGCCGTGTCTAAAGATGCAATATCCCGGGTCATGGGGTTAATGACGTACTTTGATTCAGTAATTGGCGACATGAATTCCGGCATGCCTTCTGGTGGGGGTGGAGGAGTCATGCCGTCAGGAGGCATTGGTGCTCCTGGACCTCCCCAGGCCGGTTGCAGTTCAGTGGTTGTTGTGGTGATGCTGTCTTTTTTTCCGGCGGCAAAAACTGTGCTGTTTGAAATAATGAGTGCAGCAGCTACTGCTGCATACACATGTCTGGAAAGTTTCATTCTCTTCTCCTTGTCCGTCAGTCCGGACGGTAGTGAGGGTGTAGTACTAGGCTAGCGGGCACAGTATAGGGGTGATACCCGTCGGGAACAATAAAATGATTGTTATTTAATGGGGGAATGAATGAAATGTATGTTATTTTGTGGTGGAAATCAGGGATTGAATGGTCTGCACATAGTCCTGACCCCAGAAATCTTCAAGGATAGAGTAGGCTTCATCATGCAGTTCGGGTACTACCTGTTCTTCCAGCTGTTCCAGATTGTTCCGCACAAAGAAATTGCAGGTGCTTTTTATGCTGTTGATGACCTGTGGACTGATGGGTGCGTGGATTCCACCGGTGCCGGCTACGTTGTCCGGATCGTCCAGATACTGGGAGATAACGGCGAATACTGACGCAGCTGAACAGACCCGGACCCAGCGGTCCAGGGAATCAATCTGTTTATGGCTTGAAATTCCCGTATCAATGCCGTATCGGTACCAGCGCCGGTCTGTTCCCCAGTATCGTTTTGCAAACAGTGTGATGAAAAAATAAAAAATGTAGTCCTCTGCCATGGTACACAGGGTAAAGGGAATCTTCTCCAGTGCCTGTACAAACAGTTCCCGGCGGAACAGTTTTCCCCACAGATATCCGCAGTGATTTTGTGTAACCAGATAGCCTTCAATGATATCGGATCCTTCAAGGAGCCCCGTCTGACAGGCATTCAGCCGTTCCTGCATCCGCTGCACCAGATAGTTCCGCCGTTGCGCGGTAGCATCATCAGTTTCATCTGAAAAGACCATACCGGTAGAGTTAACGATATCGGCATCATGTTCTGTTGCCAGGGCATACAGGGAACTGAGACAGTCGGTGCCCGCAAGAAAGTCATCGCTATCCATAACAAAGATGTACTGGCCACGGGCCCGCATGACTGCATCACGGCGGGTTTCCAGAATACCCAGATTCTTGTTGTGTTCAAGAATGGTGTAGGCAAGAGGTTTCCCGGTTTCCGGATTCTTCAGTACTGCCCTACAGATTTCTGCAGCACTGCGGCCTTTGTCATCGCATCCCGGTGATGCATCGACGATAATGACGGCTTCCTTTTCCTCCAGATCCTGCGCCACAAAGGATTTCAGGCAGCGTTCCAGCAAGGGTTCCGTGTTGTACACGGGAATGCAGACGGAAACTTTTGGTGGCAGTGTGTTGTGGCGGTGAAAAAGGGACATGGCCATATTGTAGGACAGACTGTGCCGTTTGTCATTTTATGGGGACAGAAAGGATTGAGTAAGATTTGGGGAGTCGATAGACTGTCAGGTATGAAAGAGTACAGACAGTTTCATTCAGAACACAATATTTTTACTGCAGAAACAAAAGTATATTTTGGCCAGAGCGATGGAAATGCCGTTATGCATCTGCATCACCTGCTGCTTCTGACCAGCCAGATTGCCGTTGAAGATTACGATATTCGTGGACTGGGTTTTAAATTCCTTCTGGAACATGATATTGCCCTGCTGCTTTCCCGCCTTTCATGGAAAATTGACCGGCTGCCTTGTGATAATGAAGAGATTACGGTACGTACCTGGGAGGAAGCTCCCCGTGGGCCGCAGCTGACCCGTCGTTTTGAAATAACTGCTACTGCCACCGGCGAACGGCTGATGTCTGCTGACAGCCTGTGGATGGTTGTGCAGCCGGAAAGCCGCCGCATTATGCGTCCCTCCCAGTTTACCCTGCGTCCTGCTCCGGACTACAGTGAACCCTATGACGGCGTTCCAGCCGGAAAATTCACGGTTCCTGAGAATATGGAACTGCTGGCTACCCGTACCATTTATGCCAGCGATCTTGATGCCAACGGTCACGCCAACAACAGCCGCTACGCTGCTTTTGCCCTTGACCATATTCCAGCTGAATATCAGAACAGAAAATTTACCGGATTCCGTATCAATTACAGCAAAGAAGCAAAACTGGGCGATGAAATCCAGATTTTTGGTTCCTTTGACGACGATAACCGCATGTTCTTCATCAGTGCCCGTCATCAGAGTGGCGAAATCTGTTTTGAAGCCGAATTCCGCTGGTAATTGTAAATATTACTGGAAAATCGGCGTTTGCTGAGATACAATCCCAACATGAAAAATCGCATTTGGTCTGCAGGATTTGTTGCTGCTATCCTGCTGACATTCAGTTCATGTATGTTTTTAGGGATAGGCAGCAGTCCTTCTGACACCGGTACTATCGAAATCATTCTGGGGGCTTCCGGCCGTTCGGTTGTGCAGGCCTCTCAAAGTACCACCGCCAGTTATCTTCTTGAGATAACCGGCTCTGGCGGTTTCAAGGATTCCAGGACCCTGTCAAAAAACGCCGGCTCATACAGCATCAGTCTGCAGCCGGGTGAGTATACCCTTACAATTACTGCAATTTCCGCCGACGGAAAAGAATCAGCATGGGACCAGCAGAGTGTAATCGTTTCTGTTGGACGCACTTTTCCCGTGGCATTCCAGCTGCAGGCGGGTGGGTATCAGGATACTAAGATTTATTTGTGGAATCAGGTTACTGGTTTCACGCTGCAACGTTTTGATTCTGCACCAGAAGATCTGATGGTTACTGATGGTGTCAGTGCTGCCAATTCCGCTTTTGCAGAAGACCGGGATGATAACTGGTATTTCTTTTGTTATGGAGAAAATGGCCTGATATTACAGTGTTACAGGAACAATGGTACATCCGTTGATTTACCGGTGCCGGAAGATTTCTATCCCATAGATGATGGATTGTATTATGATCCCTCTACTGATTCTTTGTGGGGTGTTTGTCATCATAGTAGTTATGTTTGGCCTCATATTTCGGATGCCGTAAAACAGAATTCAATAGAGAAAAAGGGATGGCAGTATGCTGATCCTGGCAATGATGCTTTTGAAAATGGTATTGCTACGTTCGCTGCTGCAGGAAATGCCTTGTACTATGTCTCTGAAGATACCTTGTGTATTGCAAAAGGCAGTATAAGTCAGGATTATAGAATCAGTTTTGCAGAGCCGGTATACCTGGACGAATTTGATGCGCTCTCCGGTATTCGGGGAAGAATTACGGATCTTGCTGCTATCGGAGGCAAGCTGTACGTTCTGGTATGTGATTTTACCGGTTTTGCTTTTAACAATGATGGTCATGTATACAGTCGTGGCTGCATGATTGAACTGAAAGATACCGGTACAACGCTTGAATTTGTCCGTTCTACTGGTTGGACTGATACTGTCCGGCATCTGGAAGAAAAAGATGCCCCTGAAGGCCTATCAATCAGTGGTTCTACCCCGACTAAATCCATGTATCTTCATGGCCCTTCCAGAAGTGAGGCGTCTTCAGCCTTTTATGGGCCACGGAGATTTGTCGCCCTCAAACCTAAGGAACTGTACATAGTAGATTGTGGCGTGAACATTACCCTGACAGACTGGAAAGGCTTTGGTGATGGCGCAAAACCCAATATCGGACAGGTGTACCTGCATGAACGGCTTACTAAAGTGGATTTGGGCGATTTTGGATTATCGGTAGTACGTGAAGAAGTGTTTCATGACAAAGGTAGCGTGGCTGGTCTGTTTACTTCGTTGGGCATTTCAGGTGCTGCCGGGTATGATACCAGTGTATTTGTTGATGCGGCAGGAGGAGTTCCCTCTCACTATGAAACTGTGGTAAAGATTAAAGATCCTGTACAGTGTTATTACGCCGCAGAGGAGTCCGGTTACTTCCCCGGATATGAGTATTACGGTCCCTTCTTAACCGAGGAAGAGTAATTACATAACATAAACTCCTCTAAAAAACTGTCTGCTGAGCCAGGCAGTTTTTTTTATCTTTTCTGCCCCAAAACCGGCACAAATTGTCTGAAAAATCCAAATA
>JAKSTT010000147.1 GCA_024413635.1 Treponemataceae bacterium
AAAAGAAATCAAATCATTGCTAGATGTCAGTATCGGAAGCGGAAGCACCACACTGCCGGTACTTGATCTGGGCGTTACAGTCAGCGGAAGTGATTTAAGCACTACCATGCTTGAAAACTGCAGGAAAAAACTGGATGCCCGTGGAGTTGCTGCACCCTTAAAGGAATGTGATTTCAGGGATCTTTCGGCTTGGGGAACCCAACAGTTTGACGTAGTGGCCAGCACCGGAAATTCTTTGGCGTATGTATCAAACGATGATGTCATAAAAACGCTGAAACAAATGGACTGTCATGTGGCACCCGGTGGATACCTGTATTTCGACAGCCGCAACTGGGACAAAATACTTTCAACCCGTCAGCGTTTCTATTTCTATAATCCACTGTTCAAGGACGAAAACCGCATTAACGTTATTCAGGTCTGGGACTACAACACTGACGGCAGCATGCTGTTCAACATTGTCTACACTTTTGAAAAAGATAACAAACTGTTCCAGAAAGAAATCTTTGAAGAACACTACCATCCCATTTCAAAACAGATACTTCTTGATGCCCTGACTTCCATGGGGTACACCAATATTGAGCAGCGCTGCTACCCGGCTTTTTTTGAATCCGATAATCTGGATAATGTTGACTGGTACTGCGTCCTTGCTAAAAAGGAATGATTGCGCATCAGCCGTTTACACGTCTACCACCAGGCAGCCCTCGGTACCGGCGGGGATTTCGTCATGTATCATTCCCCCATGGAACACTGCAGCCCCGCCGCGGGCTACCTCAACCTCGGTTTTCCGCTCTTCATCAAGACACACGGAATTAACATACAGCACTTTGGCCTCTATCGGTTTCACCTGTCTTGCGTATTCAATTTTTTCCGTAGTATTCCAGACTCTGTAGTCAAAATCGGTATACACCGGCCAGAACACTATATCCACCGGCAAAGAAGCCAGTCTGTCCCGGTTTTCATCATGCCACAAATCTCCGCAAAGTGCGCAGGTACACTGACGGCCTTCATACTCAAATAGGGAAAAACCTTTTCCTTCTGCATAATGCACATCTGCTGCAGTTACTTTCCAGCCTGTTGAAACACGGCGGTAATTGTTTAGTATCCTGCCATCCTTACCAACAGTCAGCTGGCTGCTGAACAGCTGATTTCCTTCCCGTTCAATATATCCAAAGGAAATACCAATTCCCGCCTCTGCTGCTCTTTTCCGTATTTCCGTAATTAGTGCGTCTTCTTGAGATACTGCTATGCTGATATCCTGATCAAATGCCCAGTTCAGAGAATCAAAGCCCTGTAAAAAGGTCTCGCCAAACAAAATCAGGTCTGCTTTCCCTGCATACTGGTCCATTACAGACAGCATTTTTCTTTTGTTAAACGATACATCACGGGTTTTAAACCCCACAGCCGCCAATACTACTTTCATTTGCCTGCCTGCTCAGTTTATTCTTGATCCGCTGCATGGCTTCAATGTGCATTATCCAGTGACGGCTGAATGGCATCCGGATTAATCCTGCCACATCTTTACTGCACCAATAATCAATCAGCCAGACAGCACGTTCTCCCGAATGTACACAGCCGCTTTCCAGAAGGTTTTTCTTTTCTGATGCGCCAAAACGCCGGGCCAAATCCTCATAAGTCATGACCCGTAGCATCTCATCAGTAGATTTCTTTACCGCTGCCGCATACTCATACAGCTCCCGTACCTTCAACTTCCGGGAAAATTCAGCTATTTCCCCTCCCTCAAGCTCGTTTCCTGTGGTAATCAGAGGACTCTCAATCTGTTCTTTCCAGCCATCCCGAAACAAAACCTGCTCATTTCCGGCAATAAGTGTGTGGGCCACAATATCTTCAATCCTGAAAATGTGCCAGATTGAATACGCCAGGGTTTTGCTGTGATACCCTTGTGCCTTGGGAAAAGGCTGCTGCCAGAAGGCTTCTTCCGGATATCCGTGAACAATCTGCGTTACCTGCTCAAAAAGTGAATCACGAAGGCTCATCAGTTCCCGGATACCATCTGTAAACGTATCCGGCTTCGCCAGCAATTTCTGCATCCTTTTATTCTGTTCTGACCATTCGGCGTTCATACCCGTATGGCTCCCAAAACCTTTCCGATACTGTCATGAATTACCAGATCGGCCATGGAATCGGCCTGGGTTTCGCTTTTGTTGATGAGAACCAGATGTTCTCCGTGGAAATACCGGATCAGTCCTGCTGCCGGATATACTACCAGCGAGGTTCCACCAATAATCATGGTATCGGCCTCAGAGATGGCATCGATAGCTCCATTGATTACGTCGTTATCAAGACCCTCTTCATAGAGCACTACGTCAGGCTTAATCCGTCCGCCACACTGACACAGCGGTACTTTCTGCCCCCCATCAATTTTCTCTTTCAACTGTGCATCATCATAAAAACGACCGCATGTCTGACAGTAATTCCGAAGCGTACTGCCGTGCAGTTCCCATACCTTTTTGCTGCCAGCTGCCTGATGCAACCCGTCTATGTTTTGCGTAACAATACCGGTCATCTTTCCGGCGGCTTCCAGTTCTGCCAGTTTCAGGTGGGCTGCATTGGGAGCAACGTTGTCCAAAAGCAGTTTTACCCGGTAAAACCGCCAGAATTCTTCCGGCATCTGCTCATAGAAACTGTGACTGATGATTGTTTCCGGTGGATACGACCACTGCTGGTTATACAGGCCATCTACCGACCGGAAATCCGGTATTCCGCTTTCCGTACTGACACCTGCACCGCCAAAAAAGACGATACGCTTACTTTCATCGATAATGTTCTGCAGTTTTTCAATTTTTTCCGTATTCATATTCTGCCGTGACACCTTTTGTCACACCTCCTGAACGATACTAAAGACATCAAGAACAACGGAGGCAAACCCCATGACCAACAAAAAAGTTACCGCAAAAGACCTAAAAACCTTAAAAGGCATCGCCACTACCCAGGATTCCTATTTCCTGACTGCCCGCGATTTTCTGGACTCTGCTACTTTCAAAAAAGAACAGACTAAAGCTTTCATTTCTTCAGCCTGCACCATGACTACAGGATTCCTGCTTCCCCTGCTGGTCGGCTTTTTCACTGCACTGCCAGATGCCCGCACTGATTACTTCCAGATTTCAGTAATCTCTAACGCCATGCTGGCTACCGTTTTCTGCCTGCCATTATCCATTGCCCTGATCGGACTATCACTGCCATTATATCACCGCCGTATCCGTAAAACACTGGAACGGTATGGTTTTGTACGGGCAGTTACTTCCATCAACCCGGCCGCATGATGCAGCGGTTCGCCTTCTGTAAGGCGTTCCGTATGCCAACTGCCGGTTTAAAAACAAAAAACCCCCGTTGTTTGGAGCACGGGGGTTTTTCATGCGGCCAGAGCATCAGCCCCGGCCACCATACTACTAGCGGAGCAGAGTAAGTACGTTCTGAGAAGACTGATTTGCCTGAGCCAGCATTGCGGTTCCGGCCTGCTGCAGTACCTGGTTTTTGGTAAATTCAACCATTTCAGCAGCCATATCAGTATCACGGATGCGGCTTTCAGAAGCCTGCATGTTTTCAGCACCTACGTTCAATCCGTTGTAAGCGTGTTCAAGGCGGTTCTGGTAAGCACCCAGATCAGCGCGCTGTTTGTTAACCTTTTTCAGAGCTTCATCCAGAGTTCCGATTGCGCGGTTAGCGTCATCCGGAGTCTGCAGGCTCATGATTGATTCATCGATTGATGAGCGGAGACTCAGTGCAGAAGCGGTCATGGTACCAATGTATACCTGTACACGCTGGTCCATATTTGCACCTACATGCAGCCACATAGAAGCAGTTACATCGTTGGTACCGGTGTCTACTGCGAAACGGCCGGTCAGCATGTTCATACCGTTGAACTGTGCCTGAGAAGCGATGCGGTCAATTTCAGATACCAGCTGAGAAACTTCAACCTGAATCTGCATGCGGTCTTCATCTGAGTAGATACCGTTTGAAGACTGTACAGCCAGTTCACGGATGCGCTGGATTACATCGGTAGTTTCTGAAAGATAACCTTCAGTAGTCTGGATAAAGCTGATACCATTCTGAACGTTTACAGCAGCCTGGTTCAATCCACGAATCTGACTGCGCATTTTTTCAGAAACTGCAAGACCACTGGCATCGTCGCCTGCGCGGTTAATGCGGCTGCCAGATGAAAGTTTTTCCATGTTCTTCTGGGTTGCACTGCTTACGTTGTTTGCGGTGCGGTTAGCGAACATAGCACTCATGTTGTGATTGATAACCATTGTGTATCTCCTTTGAAGCCCCGGTTGCACCCACCGGTGCTCCTATGACTCGTTATCCTGATTTCCAACCAGCCACTTTCGGGCTGATACTTATCTATCGGAGATACAAAAATCGACTTTACAGATTTTCTAAAAAATTTTTAGAAATACTGCGTTTTATTTGTTTTTTTTGTGACATTCAGTACAACCGGTGATGTGTACGTGACGTTTACCCGTATTTCGGAGAAACAGATGCGCATCCAGGTGGCCATTTGGTGGTACTGTTTTGTGGCATACCGGGCAAACCCGCTTGATTCCCGGTTTTGGTACGGGATAGCAGTACGGACAGCCGTGGATGGTACAGGCCTGGTCTTTTGGATCACACCCTTTATACACCCGGGAAACAAGGTTTTCTCCGGCAAAAAGGGCTGAATTACACAGCGGGCAGTTTGAATGGCTGGGCCCCTTGTCTTTTTCCTTTTCTTTTCTGCGACCGGTATTGCCGTCACTGTTGAATACCCATTTGAACAGCCAGGCAGCCAGCATGACCAGAATAAGAGAAAGAATGAAAAGAATCAGCCAGGTTTTCATAATAAAGACAGTGTACTGAAAAATGACTATACTGTGCACCATGAAGAACAAACTGAACAATGAACTTGCCGTATGTGGCTTTGAAGCAGTAAAAGCACTGGAAAAAAACCATCAGGAACTGATCACCCGCCTGTACTTTTCTGCTGAACGTGCCCCTCTTTTTGGCGGCCTCTGTAAAAAAATGGCCGCCCGCAAAGCTCCCTACAATCAGGTTAAAGATGAAAGTGAACTGACCAAACTGGCCGGCAGTGTTCATCACCAGGGCGTTGTGGCCTTTATTCCACAGCCTGAAATTCCACGCCTTACCCGCTCCATTACAGATACCTGGGTACAGAACAAAGAATGTGCACTGCTTCTGGACCGGGTTGGTAACGCCAACAATCTGGGAGCCATCGTACGCTCCGCTGCTTTCTTTGGGTTCAAGAACGTCATTATCCCGCTGGATGAAGCCCAGTCTTCCATCACCACTTCAAGCTACCGTGTTGCTCAGGGCGGTATGGAAAAAGTAAACATCTACGCCATCCAGTCCATTCCCTATCTTCTGAAGGATCTTGAAGGAAAAATGATCCGCTTTGGAACGGATGTTCACGGCTCTATTCCCATCAGCCAGATGAAATCCTTCAACAAGGACAATAAAGGGGTACTGATTGTTCTGGGTAACGAAGAACATGGTATTTCAAATGAGGTAAAAGAGAACTGCGATAAACTGATTACCATTCCATCTCCTGCAGGCGATTTGGAAAGTCTGAACGTAGCACAGGCCGCCAGCGTTATCCTGTATGAATGGGCCCGGTAAACCTACAGCTTTTAAAAAT
>JAKSTT010000148.1 GCA_024413635.1 Treponemataceae bacterium
ACACCCGGCGGGATTATTTTTAGTACAGCTTAATCTGGTGCTGACTGCCTTATTTTGTTGAAAGGGCTTCTTCTTCAGTACAGGGGATCCAGGTCTGGGTCTTGCCGATAGGTCCGATGGAACCTTTCATGTCCAGTTTTCCGTTTTTCAACGTCATGGTACAGGTGTACATGGAACCACTGCCCGGATCAATGATGTTTCCTTTTCCCCATTTTCCGCTGCCCTGATTTTTCAGGCCGAAAATCCATGGAGTACCGGCAACAGTCATTTCATTTACCTTTCCGGCTACCGGGAATCCTTTATAGCTTTCTTTACACTTGGATGCCTTTGTTGCATTGTCCTGACCAGGTACAACGATGATTTTTCCGTACAGGGTATCACCTTCTACATATACCTTCCAGATTGCCGTTACTTTTCCAGAAACATCATCTACTGATTTCCAATATCCTTCACAGGGGTCGGCAGCAAAACAAACGCCGGCACACAGCAGCAGCGCAGCAAGGACAACAAAGAATTTTTTCATTTTTATTCCTCCGATGAAAAGCTAAGGCCCAATGCAGGCCTTTTCATGTCTGATAGTTATTCTATCATGTAAAAGATGAAAAGCTATGAATCTGGAAAGATGTGTCTATCAATATGAAACTGTGACGTAATATCGTAACCCTTTACGCCTTTACTGCCCGCTGCATCTCCCGTCAGCATCATCGCACTGAATATGGAAAATTTGGCCGATTTAGAGTATCTTTTATAGTATGGCTTATGAAGTTACCGCCACCAGACGGCGTCCCCAGAAATTTGATGACCTGGTAGGTCAGGAATTTGTTGCTTCTACTTTAAAAAACTCCATTGCAAACGGACAGATTGCCCACGCATATCTTTTTTCCGGTCCCCGCGGTTGTGGTAAAACCTCAACCGCCCGTATCCTTGCAAAAGTACTGAACTGTGAAGCCGGCATTGAACACGCTCCCTGCGGACAGTGTACCAACTGTCAGGAAATTGCCCGCGGTGCCAGCCTTGATGTCATAGAAATCGATGGTGCCAGCAATAACAGTATCGACAACATCCGCCAGATTAAGGATGAAGTACTGTTTCCGCCGAACAGCGGAAAATACAAAATCTACATCATTGACGAAGTCCACATGCTTTCCAAGGCCGCATTCAATGCCCTTTTGAAAACCATTGAGGAACCACCGCCATACGTTATATTCATCTTTGCAACCACCGAACTTCATATGGTGCCTGCAACCATTAAAAGCCGCTGTCAGCAGTTCCACTTTAAACTGGGTTCCATGGATCAGATTAAGGACCTGCTGGCTGCCAGTGCTGCAGAAATGGGTATTGCAGCTGACGAAGAAGCTTTGTACTGGATTGCCCGTGAATCCACCGGGTCTTTCCGCGATGCCTATACCCTGTTTGACCAGGTTGCAGCCTTCAGCGGCAGTCACATTACCTATGAAGGTATCCGCGATAAACTGGGCCTTGTAGGCGTTGAGCGGCTTAATGAACTGTGTGAAGCCTGTGCTGAAGGAGATGCCCGGAAGGCCCTTGAATTCCTGGACAGCCTGATTCAGAACGGCATCAGTATTGAACAGACGATTTCCAACATGGCTGATTATCTGCGGAGCCTGCTCTTTATCCAGAGCGGCATTACCCGCGAAATGCTTCTTGGCCAGAATATTGAACGCTACTCAAAGGTAGTGCTTTCCAAATGGGATGCAGTCCGCATTGAACGTGCCCTGACCCTGTTCCTGCAGCTGTACCGCGATATACGCTATTCCCTGAGCCCCAGAACAGAACTTGAAGTTGCCATCAGCCGCCTGTGCTGGCTTTCCAGTTACGTTTCTGCCGCTGAGGTTAAACAGGCCATAGACAGTGCGCGGGGACTTCTTGCCGGTGCCCCGGCTCCTGCAGCTCCAGCCGGTATGGGAAACCAGCCCTATGCCGCAAGGCCTCCACAGGGACAGCCGGTCCGTCAGCCGGGAATGCCCATGTTCTCAGCGCTTCGTGAAAACATGAACGCTGGTGGCCCGCCTCCGGGAAATCAACCACAGGGAGAACCCAACCGCCCTTTTCTGAATAGCGGCAGTGCCCGGAAAGACACCAGTGCTGCCGCTGCTTATTCCAGTCAGGCACCAGCTGCCCCGGTTCCGCAGTCCACTGCTCCCGCAGGTAATCCTGCCCTTTCGGTTGAGGCAGTACGCACTCAGATTATTGATGACCTCCACATGACCAAAATGATGCTTTCTTCATCACTGAATGAAAGTAAACCCTGGCGTCTGGAAGGTTCTGTGCTGACCATTCCTGTCGGTTCCCAGTTCCTGCAGAAGCAGCTGGAAAGTGAACAGCGTTTCCTCACCCAGCAGATAACTGCCCTGTGGGGACAGCAGGTACAGCTGCGTATTGTTTTTGAAAAAGATGCTGTCCAGGAACAGAAAGAACAGCTGCCGGAAAACGTGGCAGCCATCTGTTCCCTGTTTAACGGCAAGGTAACCGGTGTTACGGCCATAACCGCAATTCCTGCAGCCCCAGTAACCAACACTCCGGCAGCCGGAGTTACGGACAGTGACGATGATGATTCCGATACCGCAGATACTGCCGTAGATGAAGAAGGAGATGATGATGAACTTTAATCCGCTTGAACTGATGAAAAACGCAAAAGAAATTCAGGCACAGCTTGAAAAAGTGCAGGCCGAACTTGATACCATTACTGCCACCGGTTCTTCCGGCGGTGGTATTGTTAAGGTAACCATGAACGGCAAGTTTGAAGTTACCGGTGTACAGATTGATCCGATTGCCGTTGATCCCCGCGATGTACCGATGCTGCAGGACCTGATTGTTGCCGCCAGCCATGATGCCAACGCAAAAATCCGTGAAGTACTGCAGGCTAAAGCAGGTCCGCTGCTGGGTGGAATGGGCGGTCTTGGTTTATGAACGCCATAGATGAACTTGCCGACAGTTTTTCACGGCTGCCGGGCATCGGGAAAAAAAGCGCAACCCGTATTGCCTACCACCTTTTAAAAGGTGACCCGGCATTCTGCCACCAGTTTGCCCGGGAACTGACAACGCTGCATGAACGCATCAAGCAGTGCAGCGTCTGCGGCGTCTTTACCGAAACAGATCCCTGTGTCATCTGCAGCGATCCGCTCCGTGACCATTCACTTATCTGCGTTGTAGAACAGCCGCAGGATGCGGCCATTATCGATGCAAGCCATGAATTTCCCGGCTTGTTCCACGTTCTGGGGGGTGTTATTGCTCCGCTGGAAGGCGTTGGACCTGACCAGTTGAACATCAGCAGCCTGGTAGAACGTATCCGCCGCGATAACGTAAAGGAAGTAATTATTGCCACCAACCCGACGGTAGAAGGTGATACTACCGCCCTGTACCTGCAGCGGATTTTAAGTCCTCTGGGAATAACGGTTTCGCGCCTGGCGTCAGGGCTTCCTGTTGGCGGAGATATTGAATACGCAGATAAATTAACCCTGGCCCGCAGTTTCCGCGGCCGCACCACCCTCTGACAGACGTTGCAGGGCAGCAAGCCGGGCTCGTTCCTTACGGGCACGCAGCCGGGTGGAGTTTGCATAGCGGTCCGGTACGCCACTGGCTTCCCGTTCTTTCTGGGAATCCAGCTGATACGCTACCATACGCCGGAAAACGTTCATCAGCGGTTCCGGGTTATGTGCCGCAGCACCAGTGGGACACAGCCCCGCAGACTGCATTTCTTTAATCAGGTAATAACAGCTTTCAATCGTTGAAATATAGTCAGGCTGCGGTTCTCTTTTAAACGTGAACTCGCTGCGGTACCCGGCGCTGAAAGAAATCTTCTGCAGACCGTGCAGACAGGTAGAAACCTTTACCATTTTCTTTGCGCAGGGCCAGGTAGCATCTACAACAATAACCAGCAGTTTTTTCCCCGAAGCCAGCACCGATGACAGATGCTGACGTCCACAGCTCTTTACCCCGTCATCAGAAACGCACCAGGCGTCTTCTCCGGGGTACAGCACGCAGCAGAAATACTGCGGATCTGCCAGTAACGACTGCAGCCGCGTATTGCCGTTAAAATTGATGCCGATGATGATTTCTGAGTCAGGCAGGCTCAGGTGGGCAAGACGCCCGGTACCCGTTCTCTGCTTGTAGGCCTCTTTCGGGTGCATCAGAAAAACAAACTTTACCCCCGTTTCTACCGGCGTAATGTACCGGCAGTAGCAGGTTTCAAGGGGACGGAAGCACTTCAGGCATTTTTCACTCATGGCGTCAGTATACCAAAAACCTTAACGGCAGAGAAAGCGGATGGTATAGCAGGCGGCGTCACGGGTTAACAGCTGCTGTTGTTTTTCAAGCCGTTCGTTACAGAGTTCAATTCTGGCAGAAAGCAAGTCTGCTTCGCTGCCGTAGCCGCTGGAAAACAGTTTTTCCTGCTGGGCAATTTTTGACTGTACCCCATCTATCTTGATGTCCTGGTATTCGGCCTTGATAATAGCCATATCAAGCGTATTCCACTGGGTACTCAGGGTCTGGCGGATGGTTGCCTCCGTAGCATCTACCGTAATCTGTGAAGATTCTGCTTCGCTGACAGAGCGTGCCAGGGCGTTCAGCTTTTTACCCCCATCCCATACGGTGGTTTTCATACCCACAGAAATATTCAGCGTATAATCATCTTTTCTGAGCCAGTTGGGCTCCAGCAGCGGAATACGGGATCCGCCATATCCGGCAGAAACCTGCAGTGCCATATCCGGCTTCCAGTACAGGGAGTTCTCTGCAATGCCGGCAGCAAGATCAGATACTTCTTTCAGCCGGTGTACCATCATCATGGAATCAGATTCAGGGGAAAGTGCCTGCTCGCCCCAGACAGCACGGTCAGCGGCAAGCACCTCTGCAACGCAGTGTTCTGACGAAGGCAGCAGCAGCGTAGAACGGGAAAGATCTGCAATACCGGTGGTGCGGCGCAGTTCCAGCAGCTGGTTTTCAATCTGTTCTTCCAGCGTCTGCACGGCAATATCAAGCTGCTTTGCCTGAATACGGGCATCTACCACGTCCTGGTGCAGCAGCATTCCGGAGCGTTCTCCGTCTTCTGAGTAGTGCACCAGCTGTTCAGCATACCCCTGCTCTTCTGTCAGGATATCCTGCATGGCAAACAGGTATCCCAGGCTTACCAGACGGGTTTCCAGTTCTGTTTCCAGCTGGCGGGTGGTATTTCCCACACTGGTTTTGCGGATTTCAGCAACAGCTTCATACAGGTTCTGTGCAGCATCCAGTTTTCCCCAGGTAAAGAGCGGCTGCGTCAATGTGGCCTGCAGCTGATACATGGTCTGTTCAACCCCGTCAAAAACCTTGACGTACTGACCGTTGGTCTGGGGCCGGGTGCCGGCTGGCCACTGGATGGCATCGATAATGGCATCGGTATTGATGTAGATAGGTTCAATGAGCGGTTTTGCCATGACGGTACCGGAAAACTGCAGGTCTATGCTGGGGCCCTTGCTGGCTTTGGCATCCTTTACATCCAGAAGGGCACGCTGATATTCCTGCTGAGCCGAACGGATATCCGGATTGTTGACGGTAAGGGCCGAGCGCAGATCTTCCAG
>JAKSTT010000149.1 GCA_024413635.1 Treponemataceae bacterium
AGCGTTGGCGGTATCGATGGCGGTCAGACAGGGGATGCTGCGTTCTACGGCGTGGCGGCGCATTTTTACGCTGTCCAGCTGCGGATTGCGTCCGTGGGCACTGGTGGAGATTACGTAATCGATTTTGCCGCTGTCAAGGATGGTCAGCAGGTTATCATCAGGGTTTTCGTGAATCTTATTGACTACCTGTACTTTAAGGCCGGCTTCCCGGATGGTCTCTGCAGTGCCTTCGGTGGCATACAGGGTAAAGCCCAGCATGGAGAACTTCCGTGCCAGATCAGGAATTTCGTGCTGGTCGGTTTTGCGTACGGAAATCAGTACCCCACCCTTTTTCTTCATCTTGTAGCCGGCACCGATAAATCCTTTGTATACGGCTTCTTCCATGGTTGTAGCAATACCAAGAACTTCACCGGTAGACTTCATTTCAGGTCCCAGATGGGTATCTACGTCGGTCAGTTTTTCAAAGCTGAATACAGGAACTTTTACGGCAAAGTATGGCGGACGGGGATAGAGTCCGGTACCAAAGCCCATGTCGGCAAGTTTTTCACCCAGCATGCTGCGTACAGCCAGGTCTACCATTGGTACACCGGTAACTTTTGAAATGTACGGTACGGTACGGCTTGAACGGGGGTTAACTTCAATAATGTACAGGTCACCCTGGTAAATCAGGTACTGAATGTTTACCAGACCTTTGGTGCGCAGTGCCAGTGCCAGCTCCCGGCTCTGGTTTACGATTTTTTCACGGATGGTATCGTTAATGTTCCATGCCGGATAGACTGCAATACTGTCGCCGCTGTGGATACCGGTGCGTTCAATGTGCTCCATAATACCGGGAATCAGCACGTCTTCACCGTCACAGATGGCATCAACTTCAAGTTCAACGCCTTCCATGTATTTATCAATGAGTACCGGATTTTCAATTCCCTGGCTCAGGATAACGGTCATGTATTCGTGGATTTCGCCATCGTCATGGGCAATGATCATGTTCTGGCCGCCAAGTACGTAACTGGGGCGGATCAGTACCGGGTAGGTAATCGTTGCGGCTGCAGCAAGGGCTTCTTCTTCGGTAAATACGGTCATACCACGGGGCCGGTTGATGTGGAGTTCTTCACACAGTTCTTCAAAACGTTCCCGGTCTTCGGCCAGGTCGATGGCGTCGGCAGAAGTTCCCAGCAGGTTGTAGCCTTTCCGGTCCAGGGTCTTGGCCAGCTTGATGGCAGTCTGTCCACCAAAGGCAACAACTACGCCATAGGGCTTTTCGTTTTCAAGAATCGGCAGGACATCGCGTTCGCACAGTGGTTCAAAATACAGGCGGTCTGCAATGTCAAAGTCGGTGGATACGGTTTCAGGGTTGTTGTTGATGATGACAACGCGGTAGCCCAGCTGGCGGAGAATCATAACGCAGTGAACACTGGCGTAGTCAAACTCAATACCCTGCCCGATTCTGATAGGACCTGAACCGATTACGACAACGGTTTTGCGCGTATCAGATGGGTCAGGAGCTGCTTCGTTTACACCACCGGCTGCGGCAGTGTTTTCGGTAGCATAAAAATACGGTGTCAGTGCTTCAAACTCACCGGCACAGGTATCTACCATCTTGTAGGTCTTTGGTGCGGTCTCTGCAGCACGTCCTTCTACAATGTTCATCAGTTTCCACAGGAACCATTCATCAATCATGGTGATTTCATGGATGGTATCAACACTGATTCCCCGTTTCAGCAGTTCATAGATAAAGAACAGACGCAGGTCTGTGGCAGTGTGGATGTTTTCCAGCAGTTCTTCAGTGGTCATCTCCTGGGCAACATCAAAGTCCAGGGTATCCTGGTGGATTTCGCAGCCACGGACAGCTTTCAGAAGCGCACCTTCAAAACTGTCATCAATGGCCATAACTTCACCGGTGGCTTTCATCTGGGTTCCCAGAGAGCGTTTTGCATAGAAGAACTTATCAAAAGGCCATTTGGGGAATTTTACGGCTACGTAGTCAATTGCCGGTTCAAAAGCGGCAAAGGTACTGCCGGTTACGGCGTTTTTAATTTCATCCAGGGTATAGCCCAGGGCGATTTTGGTTGCTACCTTAGCAATAGGATAACCGGTTGCCTTGGAAGCAAGAGCCGAAGAACGTGATACACGGGGATTAACTTCGATTACGGCGTATTCAAAACTTTCCGGATGCAGGGCAAACTGGCAGTTACAGCCACCTTCAATCTTGAGGGCAGAAATAATGCTGAGTGCTGCAGAACGGAGCATCTGGTATTCTTTATCGCTTAAGGTTACGGTTGGCGCAATAACGATACTGTCACCGGTATGAACACCTACCGGATCAAAGTTTTCCATGGAACAGACGGTAATGGTGTTGTCGTTCCGGTC
Organism: Treponemataceae bacterium; assembly: GCA_024413635.1. Classification (GTDB taxonomy): domain Bacteria; phylum Spirochaetota; class Spirochaetia; order Treponematales; family Treponemataceae; genus Treponema_I. The sequence goes on from JAKSTT010000149.1 coordinate 2,368, forward strand.
GCGCATAACTTCAAACTCAATTTCCTTCCAGCCGGCAATACAGCGTTCTACCAGAATCTGGTTAATGGGCGAAAGATAAATACCGTTGTGGGCAATTTCGCGAAGCTGTTTTTCATCGGCAGCAATACCACCACCGGTACCACCCAGCGTAAAGGCCGGACGGACGATAACGGGGTAGGAAATTTCTGCGGCAAAGGCAACGGCATCTTCTACGGTAGTTACTACTTTAGACGGAATACAGGGCTGACCGATGGATTCCATTGTGTCCTTAAACAGCTGCCGGTCTTCTGCACGGTCAATAACGTCAGGTGAAGAACCCAAAAGCAGTACTCCCTGCTCTTCCAGGAAGCCTGATTTTGCCAGCTGCATACACAGGGTCAGGGCAGTCTGCCCACCAAGACCACTTAAAATGCCGTCAGGTTTTTCTTTCTTGATGATGCGTTTAACTACTTCGAGAGTCAGTGGTTCAATGTAAATCTGGTCAGCCATAACCTGGTCAGTCATGATGGTTGCCGGGTTTGAGTTTACCAGAACAATCTGCACCCCTTCTTCATGCAGGGCACGGCATGCCTGAACGCCGGCATAGTCAAACTCTGCGGCCTGCCCGATGATGATCGGACCGGAACCGATAACCATTACTTTCTTGATTTTTTCGTTCTTAGGCATTGTGTTTCTTCTCCATGAGTGCAATGAAATCGTCAAACAGGTAGCTGGTGTCTTTTGGGCCGGCACAGGCTTCCGGATGGAACTGTACGCTGAATGCCGGTATGTTCTTGTAGCGGATGCCTTCGTTACTGTTGTCGTTTACGTTGATGAACAGCTGTTCTGCAACAGACGGGTCAATGCTGTCAGACTTAACGGCATAGCCGTGGTTCTGGGTTGAAATGTATACTTTTTCTGAAGCCACGTCCTTAACCGGCTGGTTGGCACCACGGTGTCCGAACTTCAGTTTTTCCGTGTCAAAGCCGTTGGCCAGCGCCAGCATCTGGTGGCCAAGACAGATACCCATAATCGGAATACCGGTTTTCGTCAGTGCACGGATGTTTTCAATGATTTCTACGTTTTCTTTGGGGTCCCCGGGACCGTTACTGAGCATGATGCCGTCCGGGTTCAGAGCAGCAATTTCTTCGGGAGTAGTATAGGCGTTCAGAACCGTAACGCAGCAGTTCCGTTTTACCAGACTGCGCACAATATTTGATTTTACGCCAAAGTCCATCAGGGCCACGTGATAGGGTTCCTGAACCGTCGGAACATCAACATCCACACCGTAGCTTGCCTTACTGGTCATGGTGCGTACGGCTTTTGTTACTTCGTATGCCTTTACCTTTTCAAGGTCTACGATAGAGGGATCATCAGTGATGATACCGTTCATGGTGCCGTACTTACACAGCAGTTTTACCAGGGCACGAGTATCAATGCCGTATAAACCGGGAACACCGTTCTTTTTCAGGAAGTCGTCAATGGTCATTTTACTGCGGAAGTTTGACGGATGTTCACAATATTCGCGGACAATGTAGGCACAGCAGCCGGTCCGTTCACTTTCAGCATCTTCCAGGTTTACGCCATAGTTACCGATAAGGGGGAATGCCTGGATAACAGCCTGACCAAAGTAACTTTTGTCAGTCAGGGTTTCAAGGAATCCTACCATGGCGGTGGTAAAAACGATTTCGCAGGTTACCCCTTCTTTGGGACATTCGGCACCAAAGGCACCACCTTCAAAAGTCATTCCATTTTCAAGAATCAGATAGCGTTTCATAGTACTTCCTTCCGGTTATTTCTGGCTTTCAAAACACTTGCAGCAAAGGCCGGTATCGGGTCCCAGTTGCAGCGCCCCATTATGGCTCAAATAGGCAAGACTGTCTGCTCCGATAATACGGGCAATTTCTTCCAGGCTGTGGTTACAGGCAATCAGGTGCTGGCAGTCAGGTACGTCGGTTCCATAGTAACAGGGAGCAATGAATGGCGGAGACGAAATACGCACATGCACTTCTTTAGCTCCCGCATCACGAAGCAGCTGCACGATGTGACCTGAAGTGGTACCACGTACAATGGAGTCATCAATAAGGACAACGCGTTTATCCTTTACGGTTGCGGCAACAGGGTTCAGCTTAATCTTTACCTTGTTCTGGCGTTCACTCTGACCGGGATTTATGAAGGTACGACCGATGTACTTGTTCTTGACGAATCCCATGCCATAGGGGATACCGCTTTCCTGGCTGTATCCCAGGGCAGCATCAAGGCCGGAATCGGGAACTCCAACAACAACATCTGCTTCTACGGGATTTTCCTGGGCAAGAATGCGGCCGGCTTTCAGGCGGCTTTCATGAACTGATACGCCGTCAATGACTGAATCAGGGCGGGCAAAGTAAATGTATTCAAATACGCAGAGTGATTTCTTTTCGGTTTCGCAATGGGTATCGATGGAAGTAACGCCATCTTTACTGAATACGACGATTTCGCCGGGACGGACATCACGGATGAATTCGGCACCGACAACATCAAGGGCACAGGTTTCAGAAGCGATGACGTACTGGCCATCCTCGGTCTTGCCATAACAGAGGGGACGATAGCCTTTGGGGTCACGGACTGCCAGCAGTTTATCGTGGGTCATGAGTACCAGGGAGTACGCACCTTCGATTTTTTCCATGGTAGAACTGACTGCTTTTTCGATGGTTGAACAGGTAAGGCGCTCTTTGGTAAGGAGGTAGGCGATGGTTTCGGTGTCACTGGTTGAATGAAAAATAGCCCCCGTCATTTCAAGCTGATGGCGGAGGGCTTCTGAATTGGTAAGGTTTCCGTTGTGGGCGACAGCAAGACTGCCGTTAACATGATGAACTTCAATAGGCTGAACGTTAGCCCGGATATTGGCGCCGGTAGTTCCGTAGCGGACGTGTCCGCAAGCCATGGAACAGTCTCCCAGGGACTTGAGGCTTTCTGCGGTAAACACGTCGGTAACCAGACCCAAATCCTTACAGGAGGTAAACTGGCCGCCTTTATTAACGACAATACCGCAACTTTCCTGCCCGCGGTGCTGCAGGGCAAAAAGACCAAGGTATACCGAGCCGGCCAAAGGTGCTTCCACCGGTGACCAGATGCCGAATACTCCACACTCTTCGTGAATGGATTCGTGTAACATGAAAAATATCACTTCGACAGGCTCAATGTTTCCTGTTG
>JAKSTT010000015.1 GCA_024413635.1 Treponemataceae bacterium
GCAGCAGAAGCATCACCCATCAGGAATGAGTAACCACCAGTCTGGGCTGCAATTTTGAATGTGTTACTGGTGAATTTGTTCATGTCTACACCAAGATCGGCACAGATTGCCAGAGTCAGCTCTTTCCATGAATCCATTACACAAGGGATACCGGCATAGGTAACTGAAGGATCTTCATCGTGCATGGCGATGAACAGACCGGCGATACGCAGGGAGTGCATAGCCTGTCCGTAGGCAGCAGCACCGGTGAACAGTGAGTAGGTTTTGTAACCGGCATTGATACCTGCTTTACCCATCTGGTAACCGGCAAGAACTTCACCGTAGTTGGATGGACCTGAAATACCTACAAAGTGAGGATAGTTTTTATAGTCAGTTACAACGATTGAAGCATCTTTTGCAACGGTTCTGTCTGAATCTTCAAAGTCCGGATGGCTTGCAGAAACTACGTTGTACATGCCGTATTTTTCACAGATGTTCATCAGGTTCAGTGAGTTATATGATGACATGGCGATGATACCGTTGTATCCCAGTGATGCGTAGTTCTGTACGGCAGCCATTTCGTCATCAGCACTTTCCATGGCAGTTGAGAAGTCAATGCTGAATCCCATTTCTGCAGCCAGGTCTTTCAGGTAGTTTTCCCAGGCCAGAGCTTCTTCTGAGCTTGAATCCCCGCGGATTACACCGATTTTTGCAGAAACTTTCTTGTTTCCTTTTCCACCACAGCTGGTGAGGCTGAACAGCATTGCAACAGAGATAAGTGCAGCTACAATGATTGATGTTCTTTTCATTTGTTTTCTCCTTGTATTTTTTTGCCTTGTCCGCAGCAGCTTAGCGTGGCAGGCGTTTTGCACGTGATGAAGCATTCAGTACGGTTACTACGGTAAGGAACAGTACTGCTTTTACGATCATGGTGATGTGGTCTGTTGTTCCATCGATTCCTGAATATTTCAGGATGTTGAACATCAGCTCATCAAGGAAAGCCATGGTACAGCCACCGACAAAGGCAGCAAAGGCTTTTGATTTAGGACCGCCGGAAACTGACATACCGCCGAATACGATGGCAATCAGCATGTTCATACCGACTGATGCGCCGGTTGCAGAGGTAACGGAAGCTGATGGTAAGGTAGCACAGAAACCTGCCAGGGCAATACCGATACTTGCCATTGAGAACGAGATGAATGACAGGGTGATGCTTGAAAGACCGGTAAGGGTGGCACAGACCGGGTTTCCACCGTAGAACTTCTGTTTACGTCCGATGCCGGTCAGATAGAAGATGAAGCCGCAGATAAGAACGTATACGGAAAGCAGGATAAAGCGGAACCAGACGGTACTGAGCACTCCGCGGTACAATCCGAAGTTAGGGTCAGAGGGAATGCCGAACTGCAGGTAAATGGTGTCTTTTCCGATGATGAAGCTGGCAATGGTGCTTAATACGGTCATCATGGCAACGGTCATGATGAATACCGGCAGGTTGAACACGGTAGCCAGCAGGTAGTTTACCAGAGAGATGAAAAGGGCAAGACCTACGCAGACCAGGATCATTAATGGAATGCTGTGGGTTCTGTTGTACACCAGGGAACCGACGATGGCACAGAGCAGCATGTTGGCACCCAGGGACAGGTCAAAGGAACCGATGGCAAAAATGAATGATGCACCGGTAGCAACAAAGCCGACCAGAATCAGGTTGTTGATGATAACTTCCATCTGGATGGAAAGACGGTAGCCGGTTACGGCAACTGAAATGAAGTAGAGACCGGCTACAGCAATAAGCCCGAAAACCGGAATCAGGGAATTCAAAGTGTTTTTGTGAAGCAGTTTGTTATAAGCCATGGTTATCCTCATCAGATCATGTATTTGATAATGTCGTTGTCGTTATAGCCGTCTTTTCTCATGAATTCGTGGCCGATTCTGCCGTCTTTCATGATGATGAGGCGGTCACACATACCCATCAGTTCTGCCATTTCTTCAGAAATCATGACGATGGTTTTGCCTTCGCATTTCATTCTGTACAGCAGCTGGTACATGGCCTGTTTTACACCGATATCAACACCGCGGGTAGGGCAGTCAAGAATCAGGATTTCTGAACCGCAGCCAATCCATTTGGCAAATACAACTTTCTGCTTGTTACCGCCGGAAAGGGCAGAAATGGGCTGGTCGATGTTATGGTATTTGGTAGAAAGAAGATCAATATTTTCTTTTACATAGGATGATTCTTTTCCGCGGGTAATGATGCCGGCTTTATTCCTGATCAGATCAAGGCCCGCAATGCTGACGTTATCGCGGATGGAAGAGATGGTGCAGAGGGACTCAATGTCACGGTCCTTTGCAACGTATCCCATACCCAGTTTCATGGCGTGGTTTTCATTTTTTGGGGTAATACCTTTGCAGGTAACGGTACCGCTGGCAGGCTTTACTGCACCGTACAGTACTTTTCCTACGGTATGCATACCGCAGTGTGAAAGACCACCGATACCCAGGATTTCACCTTTGTGTACCTGCAGGTTAATGTCAACCAGCTGGTCTGCCAGGTTTGCACCGGAAAGTTCCAGTACCACTTCATCGCTGTAGCTGTTGTTGTCGTCACTGCGGTAGTAGCTGCCTTCCAGTTCACGACCGATCATGGCAGAGCGGATGGCGTCTGCATCAAATTCTGCCTTATCAAAGGTGCGGATGATGCTGCCGTCGCGGAGAACGGTCAGGGCATCACATTTTTCCATGATTTCTTCCAGGTCATGGCTGATGAATACAACACAGCGGTTTGATTTCCGCATGCGGTCCATCAGGTCATAAATAATGTCACGTCCTTTCTGTGAAAGGGCAGTGGTAGTTTCGTCTACAACAAAGATTTCCGGATTCTTCATCCATACTTTTGCAATTTCAATCAGTTTGCGGTCCTGCATATCCAGCATGGCAGTCATCATTTCTGCACGGATGTGCGAAGCACCGATATCATCAAGGGCTTTCTGGGCAGCGGCAAACAGAGCCTTTCTGCTGATGAATCCCAGCTTATTTCTGAAGGTCTGTGATTCGCCAAGGAAAATATTCTCTGCAACGGTAATATCCGGTACGGTACCGGTTTCCTGAACAATCATGCCTACACCATTATTCATGGCTTCTACCATGGATTTTGGAGCCCATGGCTTACCCAGGAAGAACATTTCTCCCTGGTCAGCTTTCTGCATACCGGCGTAAATGGAAGTAACAGTAGATTTTCCTGATCCGTTTTCACCGATAAGTCCGCGGACCTCGCCCCGGTGAACGGTAATGTCAACATTACGCAATGCAATGGTTGGTCCAAAACATTTATTGATTCCGTGTACCTGCATTACAATTTCTTTTGTTTCACTCATCATTTTCCCTCATGCATAATGAACTGGTGCTTTACTCTGTTGATTAGTGTAGGGGCAGTTTTTTGGGAGCGAAACGGTGGTTTTTACCGGATTTTGATTTTTTTTCTTACGAAATTGACAGAAAATTCCAGCCTCTACTTACCATCTTAAATTTTTGCAGGTATACTGTTAAAAAAATACCGGTAAATGGTCAGAAGAACCGGTTTCTCTCCATCAGAACAGGTAAAGGATGGTTAAAAATTATGAAAACGGTAGAAAAACCGGCACGCATGCTGCAGATCCTGCATCCATCAAAAGCGGTACCATTGAACATAACGTTCATTCAGATGACCGGTACCGTAAGTGAATGTCATCCGTATCTGGAAATCCTCTTCTGTCTTTCAGGTTCCGTAGATATTATCGTTGACGGCGTGGTGTATAACATGCATGCCGAGGATGTCATCCTGGTCAACAAGGACAGTGCCCACTCCATCAACAGCTTTGATTCTTCAGCCCTGTCCATTACCTTTCCTGCGGAAGTCTGCACTGCCGTTACTCCTGAAGAACCCTGGTTCAACCTGAACAGCAGCGGCAATACGGAAAGCCCGCATTATGATATGGTACGCCATTATCTGGCGCTTCTGGTTAAATTAAACAGCGGTTCCCAGAAACCCTATGCTACCCTGGGGGTGTTTTACCAGCTGCTGCATCTGTTGACGGAACAGTTCCGTTCTGCCATTCCGCCGGGAAGAAAGACCCGGTCTTCCAATGATACGGTGCAGTATGTCATGAACTATATCCAGACCCATTATGCAGAACATCTGACCCTCTCCGGACTGGCAGAAAAGTTCTATATCAGTGCGCCCTATCTTTCTGCCTGTTTTGAAAAACAGCTGAATACCACCTTTATGGCCTATTACACAGAAGTGCGGCTGACCCAGGCGGTGCACCGGATGCTTACCTCTGACGAAACCATAGAAACCATTGCCCTGGAGTGCGGTTTCCGCAATGTCAGGTCTTATACCGAAAGTTTCAAGAAGACTTACGGCATGCTTCCCAGTGAATATCGCCTGAAAAACCGTGATGTTCTGACACGCCAGGAGCGGCCGGATATTCCCGATGAACTGAACCTGAACCGTCTTGCCCGGTATCTGGATATCGGATCATCCGGTGGTTCCCTCAGTGACGGGGATTTGGCAGCTTCTACCATTTCTCTTGATGCCGGAACCGTAGACCTGGGAGCCACCGGAACGCCCCTGAAGCATACCTTCAGGAAATTCTGCTGTGTGGGCAGTGCCCGGCAGTTTCTGTATGCCGATGTCCAGCAGATGCTGAAACGGCTGCAGTCTGAAATCGGCTACGAATACGTAAAGTTCCACGGCATCCTGTCAGATGAAATGATGGTCTACGATGAAGATTCATCCGGTAACCCGTTATACAGCTTTGTCCTTGTTGATAAAGTCCTGGATTTTCTGAGCAGCATCCATCTGAAACCCCTGATACAGCTGTCTTTTATTCCGGTAAAACTGGCCTCTGATCCGCAGAAGAACATTGACTTTGGTCATTTCAATACGTCACCGCCACGGGATGTGTTCCGCTGGTGCAACCTGGTTGAAACTCTGGTAAAACACTGCATCAGCCGGTATGGTCTTGAAACGGTACGGGGCTGGCTGTTCTGTGTATGGAATGAACCTGATGCGTCTGAATCGCTTTTTGGCTGGAATGATGAAAAGCAGTTTTATGACTTTTACCGCCGTACCCTCAATACCGTAAAGAATATCGATTCCCAGCTTGTTTTCGGTTCTCCATCCCTGCTGTTTCTGGCAGAAGAAGATTCCTGGGCCAGCCGGTTCCTCGACTTCTGCCGGAAAAATGCCTGTATGCCCGATTTCCTCAATGTCCACTATTACGACAACTCGTTTCCCGGTTCTGCTGAAGACCAGGACTGGGACATGTCCGGCGAAACCTTGCTGCAGGTAACGCCCCTGCAGGCTGATCCCTATGCCTTCTCCCGGTACATCAGCAAGGTAAAGGAACTGACGGCAAATTATTCCACAAAACAGCTGCCCATTTATCTGACAGAATGGAACCTGACCATTTCCCACCGGGACCCGATTAACGATACCTGTTTTAAAGCCGTCTATCTGGCAAAAAACCTGCTGCAGAACTACGACCGTCTTGATTCCTTCGGCTACTGGACCCTGACAGACTTTCACGAAGAACTGCAGCTTTCCCAGGATCTGTACCACGGAGGTCTGGGGCTTTTTACATACAACGGTATTGCCAAAGCGCACTACAGTGTATTCCGCTTCATGAAGCATCTGGGTGATACCCTCCTTTCCCAGGGAAACGGCTGGTTCATCACCCGGAAAAACAATGGCGTAGTCCTTATCCTGTATAACTATGAACATTATTCCAAACTGTTTTCATCGGGTATTCTTTCCCAGCGGGACGTACACAACCGGTATGCTCCATTCATCGATCAGAAAAAGGCGGTATTCCGGATGAAACTGGAACACATCCCTACGGAGCGGTGTGCGGTCAGGGAAATGTACGTTAACCGTAACTACGGTTCCAGTTATGACGCCTGGGTCCGCATGGGTGCCCAGCCTTTGGAAACCCAGGATGAATATGACTTTCTGGATGAACAGAGCCATCCTGCCTTTTACCTGCACCAGGAAAACGTGCATAATGGCGTACTGGAATTTGAAACGTCCCTGGATAACCTGGAAGTACGTTATGTGGAGATAACGCCGGTATGATTACCCCTTTCCCTGAACAGGCAGCACGGGAAGAGTGCCTGAAACTTATGGAAATTCTTGACCGGGAGCAGTGTGTTGATTTTGACCTGCCGCCGGACCTGCGGGATGCGTCGCTGCGTACCGATTACCTGTGGAGCGAAGACCGGGGGCAGATGTTCGGCGTGATGATCTGCCGTGATGTTCTGAACGGGGGCGTGGAGCGGGTTCTGAAGGCGTTCAGTGCCCGGTACAACAACCACTGGACAGTAGAGGGCTGGGTACCGCCCTGTTTTGATGCTGATGTATTTACGGAAAGCGAGAACCGGTATGACGGGGAAATAAAGCGATGTACGGCCGCTGGAGATACGGTTGGGGCCGCAGATCTCAGCAGAATCAGCACCCGTGCCATGATTAACCTGTACCGGTTCACCGGGGCTGACGGGTGCAGTTTTACTTTTGGCGGCTTGATGGGTGAACGACTTCCCCAGCTGGGAACCGGTGACTGCTGTGAACCGAAACTGCTGAACTATGCGTATAGCCATGGCCTGATACCGCTCAGTATGGCAACGTTTTACTACGGTGCCACCAATAAAAGCGGCACCCGCGTCCACAAGCAGTTTTATCCGCCCTGTGACGAACGCTGCGGGGCAATTCTTCCGGATCTGCTGGGGCTGCAGATTCTGTACCGCGACGATGACATTGTGGTCGTTAACAAGCCCAGCGGACTGTTGAGTGTGCCCGGCCGGGGACCAGACAAGCAGGACTGTGTGGTAAACCGGGTCCGCCGCCTGTATCCTGACTGCATTGAGCAGCCTTCCGTACACCGGCTTGATATGGACACCAGCGGCCTTCTGGTGCTGGGCCTGACGGAAGATTCCCACCGGCTTTTGAACCGGCAGTTTGAAACGGGGCTGGTACACAAGGAATATCTTGCGCATCTTTCAGGCGATATACGCTGTGAAGAACGGAATGATCCGGAACTTCGGGTCGTGAATCAGATTACGGAACGTGATGAAAAAGGACGCCCGCTAGCCGGCCATCTGGAATTGCCCTTCCGCCTTGATCCGGATAACCGGCCCCACCAGATTTTTGATCCGGTATACGGCAAAACCGGTATTACGGACTGGAAGATTGAGTGCTGGCGGCAGAAGCGGGCAGTGGTACGGCTGTTTCCAAAGACCGGGCGGACCCATCAGCTGCGTCTGGCAGCCAGTTCTCCCTATGGACTGGGAACACCCATCTACAGCGATAATCTCTACGGCGTACCGGTAGACGGAGAACAGCTCCGGCTCCATGCAGCAATCCTGCAGTTTACCCATCCCATATCCGGTGAAGTATTGCGGTTTGAGACTCAACCAGACTGGTTGTAATCTGAAAAATTTGCTATATTAGAGGGACTTATCAAAAATACATTGAGGTGACAATCATGATGATTGAAGTAGAAGGTGGCACCTTCCGCATGGGAACTTTTTCAGGATTTGCCGATGAGCGTCCTGTACACACCGTTACCGTAGATTCTTTTTTCCTTGACAGCCACGAACTGACACAGCTCCAATGGACCCAGGTTATGGGCTCAAACCCTTCATATTTCTCTTCAAAGCCTGCAGAAGGTGAAAGCCAGGATAAACGTCCTGTAGAGAACGTAAATGTGTATGAAATCATGAAATACTGCAATCTGCGCAGTATGGCAGAAGGCCTTGAACCCTGTTTCAGCTTTGAAGGCAAGACCAATCCTAACCTGTGGCCTGATATCCCGGAACAGCCAAACCTCCGCTGGGATGCTGCACTCTGTAATTTTGAAGCCAACGGATACCGTCTGCCTACTGAAGCAGAATGGGAATATGCTGCCCGTGGTGGCCGTGCCGCTGCCTTTGATTCTCCTGCTGCTGCAGAAAGTGAATCTTCCAGTGCCCGCAGCCAGTTTGAGAAGAAATTCCAGGATGCAAACCTGCTGAATGAAACCACCTGGAACACTACCAACTCGCTGGGAAAAACCCACGAAGTAGGACTGAAAAAACCGACGGCACTGGGATTCTATGATATCTGCGGTAACGTATGGGAATGGTGCTGGGACTGGTACAGCTGCTATTCTTCTGAGACCCAGGTAAATCCACGGGGACCGGAAAAACATACCCGCAATGCAGACCGCATGGGCCGTGGTGGTGCATGGAATGCCATTGCAACCGACTGTACTCCATTCTTCCGTAACTGTGGTGCTCCCGGTGACCGGTTCAACTTCCTGGGTGTACGCCTGGCACGGTCAAAATAAGGGTTACTGCATTCTCACTGTAATACTGTAGCGTCACTTAAGTTTTTATGGTACAGTGGGGCCTATGGAAGAAAAGCTTGATTTAACTGAATGCCGTAACCAGATTGATTGTATTGACCGCCAGATTGTAGAGCTGTACGAACAGCGCATGGATGTCTGTGCCAAAGTTGCTGAATATAAAATCGACAATAACCGCCGGGTTCTGGACTCCAAGCGGGAACAGCAGAAACTGGCAGCCGTAGAAGGTATGGTCAAGAACGATGAATATGCCCAGTGTGTGCACGCGGTATATGAACAGATCATGGCATTAAGCCGCAAGCAGCAGTATTCCATCATGGGAAAACGGAACGGAACCGGCAAACTTGCCTTTATTCCTGTTCCTGCATTAACCCGCGAAAATACCCGCAACTGCCGCGTGGTATTCCAGGGCGCTCCCGGATCCTATTCACAGATTGCCATGCATCAGTTCTTTGGCAGTGATATTACCAGTGTAAATGTAGAAACCTTCCGTGATGCCATGCTGGCTATTGATGGCGGTTCTGCAGACTATGCCATCCTGCCTATCGAAAACAGCAGTGCCGGTATCGTAACCGATCTGTATGACCTGCTGGTAGAGTTTGAAAACTATATTGTGGGTGAGCAGATTATCAAGGTAGAGCACTGTCTTCTGGCAAAGCCCGGTGCCACCATGGAAGGCATCAAAACCGTATACAGCCATCCACAGAGCCTGATGCAGTGCGAAAGCTTCCTGACCCGTCAGGGCTATGAGCAGATCAGCATGAAAAACAATGCTTTTGCAGCCAGGAAAATTGCAGAAGAAGATGACCTGACCCATGCAGCCATTGCCAGCAGTGCTGCGGCTGCAGAATACGGTCTGGAAATCCTGGAGCGTGGTGTAAACGATGAAAAGGAAAACTCTACCCGGTTCATTATCGTAACCAACCAGAAAGTATTTCCGGAAAACGCCCGGAAAATCAGTTTGTGTTTTGAGGTTAACCATACCAGTGGTGCCCTGTATCATGCCCTGAGCCACCTTATTTTCAACGGGCTCAACATGACAAAGATTGAATCCCGCCCCCTTGAAGGCCGTAACTGGGAATACCGGTTCTTCCTGGACTTTGAAGGTAACCTGACTGATCCTGCCGTCAAGAATGCACTCTCAGGACTGCGGGAAGAAACCCACAACCTGAAAATACTGGGCAACTACTGATAACTTATTCCCTATCACCGTAACATCTTCGTAACCGTTCTTCATGACAGGCCGTACAATAATAGTATTATGGCTACTAAAACATTTGCAAAAGCGACTACCCGTCTTCGGCCTGTCATCCGTGTTGATAAAGAGAAATGTGTTAACTGTCAGAAATGTATCGCAGTGTGTCCCGTTAAAATGTGTAATGACGGTTCCGGTGAATATGTTGATTTGAATACCGATATGTGCATCGGCTGCGGCCGGTGTATTGATGCCTGCCAGCATGGTGCCCGTCTTGGTATTGATGATTTTGACCAGTTTATGGGAGATCTGGCTGCAAAGAAAAAAATCGTTACGATTGTTGCTCCTGCAGTTGCAGTAGCCTTCCGCGGTAAGGATCTGGAATTGAACGGCTGGCTCAGCTCCATTGGCTCGCTTGCCAACTTTGATGTCGGTTTTGGTGCAGAACTTACTACCAAGTCATATGTGGAATACCTGAAAAAGGATAAGCCGGAACTGATTATCAGTCAGCCCTGTCCGGCCCTGGTAACCTTTATCGAAGTATACCGTCCCGGCCTGCTTCCGTACCTGGCTCCGGCAGACAGCCCCATGGCCCATACGGCAAAAATGATCCGGGAATTCTATCCTGAGTACAAAGACTGCAAGATTGCGGCAATTTCACCCTGTTATGCCAAACGCCACGAATTTGATGAAAACGGACTGGTAGATTACAACGTAACCATGCGTTCCATTGCCGATTACTTTACCGAACATAAGATTGACCTGCTCAAGTTCCCTAAGAAAGACTATGATAATCCGGCTGCAGAGCGGGGCGTTCTCTATTCATCTCCGGGTGGACTGATGCGTACCGCTGAACGCATGATGCCGGGCATTGCCCCGTCTGTCCGCAAGATTGAAGGTGAGGGTATCATCGATTACCTTTCAAATCTGGAACGTGACATGAACAAGCATGCAGCACCCCTGTTCAAGATGATTGACTGTCTGAACTGTGGACGCGGCTGTAATGGTGGTTCCGGAACTCCGCCAAACCGCATGGGGCTTGATGAAATGGAACGGTATGTTGAAAACCGTGCCCGCCGCCAGATGGAACAGTGGAAAACTGATGGCGGCAGTAAACTGTCGCTGAGAAAACTGGATAAAACGCTGAAAAAGTACTGGAAACCCGGTATTTACAACCGCACCTATCTGGAACGGAGCGGCCCGTACAAGAGTTTCTTCCGTCCGCCGACGGATCTTGATATCCAGAATATCTTCAAGGACATGGGTAAACTGACCAAGGCTGATATCCTGGACTGCGGTGCCTGTGGCTATGGTACCTGTGAGCGTATGGCCGTTGCCATCTTTAACGGCCGCAACAAAAAGGAAAACTGCCACCACTACCTGAAAGTACTGCAGGAAAAGACTCACCAGGAACGTGAAAAGGAACTGCACCGGCAGGCGGTTGAAAAGGTTATAAATGCAAGCCTTCACCAGTTTGAGGCCAATGACCAGGGTGTTGATGCCATCAATGCCATGAGTCAGGAAATGGTCCGCAGTGTAAACGGCTCCTCTGCTGCCATTGAAGAAATGCTGGCCAACATCAGCAGCATCAGCAATATTCTGGATGAAAACTACACCAGTATCCTGCGTCTGTCTGAAACCAGCGGCACCAGTAAACAGAAGATTAAAGCCCTGAATGAAACCGTGCATGAGATTGAACAGAACTCCAAAGGACTTCTGGAAATGTCAGGTGTTATTCAGGAGATTTCTACCCAGACCAACCTGTTGGCCATGAACGCTGCCATTGAGGCTGCCCATGCCGGTGAAGCAGGACGCGGCTTCAGTGTTGTTGCCAGTGAAATCCGTAAACTGGCAGAAAACAGCGGTAAGCAGGCTCAGCAGATCAGTACCGTACTTGGCAACATCAAGGAACTGATTGACAGCGCTTATGACATGGCTGTTACTGCCCAGCAGCAGATGGACGAGCTTTCCCAGGTTTCTGATAAAGTATCCACACAGGAAAAATATGTAAAGGATGCGGTAAACGAACAGAACGCCGGAAGCAAGCAGCTGCTTGAAGCCCTGGTTGTCATGAAGAACAACACGGAAGGTGTTCAGAATGCCGTTAACCGGCTGAAGGAAACCTCTGTGACGGTTAAGAACACCGTTCACGGCCTGGCCGATATCTGACAGCATCTGCCGCCATGGATGGCGGTAGAAAAAAAGGGTCCGTTAAGGACCCTTCTTTTATTCTACCGTTACAGATTTTGCCAGGTTTCTTGGCTTATCCGGATCGTTACCGCGCATGATGGCACAGTAGTAGGCAAACAGCTGTGCCGGAATAATGCTCAGCATGCTTTCAAAGGCCGTTTCTGTTTCCGGAATATTGATGACCGCATCGGCTGCCTGGTCAAAGGCACCGCTGGTATCCTGCGTAATGACAAAGGTTGCTGCGCCGCGGGTCTTTACTTCAACAATATTGGATGCCAGCTTGTCAAAGAGGGCTGGTTCCGTTGCCAGTGCAACACACAGGGTAGAAGTATCAATCAGGGCGATAGGTCCGTGCTTCAATTCGCCGGCAGCAAAGGCTTCACTGTGCATGTAGCTTACTTCTTTCAGCTTCAGGGCACATTCAAGGCTTGATGCGCTGTCAAACTGGCGGCCCATGTAGAATACCTTTTCTTTGTTGAAGTTCTTGCTGACAAACCGCTGAATGTCAGATTTATCATCAAGAATCTGCTGTACTTTTTCTGGAATGGTATACAGTTCTGCCAGCAGACGGCGGTATTCACCGGCATCCATAATGCCGCGGAGATACGCACTTTTCAGAGCCAGCAGGTACAGACAGGCAAGCTGGGTGGTATATGCTTTTGTTGAGGCAACGGCAATTTCCGGTCCTGCCCAGGTATACACTACATCGTCAGCTTCACGGCTTACGGTAGAACCTACGCAGTTGGTAATGGCAATAACGTGGGCGCCGCTTGATTTTGCAAGCCGGAGGGCTGCCAGGGTGTCGGCAGTTTCGCCTGACTGGCTGATGACGATAAAGATATCGTCCTTGTTCAGAATAGGATTCCGGTACCGGAATTCGCTGGCAACGTCTACGGCAACAGGCATACGTGCCAGTTTTTCAAAGGCGTATTTACCAACCATACCGGCATGATATGCAGTACCGCAGGCTGTAATGACAACGCGGCGGGCGTTTTTCCATACATCGCCGGTTTCAAAATCAATTTCATCAAATTTGATGTCTACCGGCTTTTCGCCGTCAAATACCAGACGGGGCCGCAGGGTATCAAGTAAAGCTTTTGGCTGCTCGTGAATTTCCTTCAGCATGAAGTGCTCGTAGCCGCCTTTTTCTGCACTGCTCAGGTCCCAGTCTACATGGTAGGGATCTTTCCGTACGTGGTTGCCGTTTTCATCCAGCAGGTCAATGTGGTCGTTATACAGAACGGCTACTTCACGCTGGTCAAGGAAGATAACTTCGCGGGTATATTCCAGAACGGCAGGAATGTCGCTGGCAATAAAGTTTTCGCCGTTTCCCAGCCCCACAATAAGGGGAGCTTCCTTGCGGGCGGCAACCAGACGGTCCGGGTAATCCTTGCAGACTACGCCAAGTGCATAGCTGCCTTCCAGCTGCTTCAGGCTTTCAAGAACGGCTTTTACAATGTCGTGGGTGTTGTTGTAATGGTAGTTTACCAGGTGGGCAATAACTTCGGTGTCGGTCTGGCTTTTGAATACGATACCCTGACCC
This sequence comes from Treponemataceae bacterium, assembly GCA_024413635.1. GTDB lineage: Bacteria > Spirochaetota > Spirochaetia > Treponematales > Treponemataceae > Treponema_I. The sequence continues at coordinate 13,286 of JAKSTT010000015.1, forward strand.
TGCAGCCAGCTTTTCAGCGGTGCATAGTTTTCAATGATACCGTTATGAACAACCGCGATGGTACCTGCTTCATTCAGGTGCGGGTGGGCGTTGGTTTCACTTGGTTCACCGTGGGTTGCCCAGCGGGTATGTCCGATACCCATGGCACCTTCTACGGTTTCCCTGGTCAGTTTTTCTTCAAGACCTTTCAGTGCGCCTTTAATCTTGCGTACCACAATGTCCTGACCGTCATATACGGCAATACCGGCAGAGTCATACCCGCGGTATTCCAGTTTTTTCAGTGCATTCACCAGTACTGGTGTTGCGTTCTTAGAACCGATGTATCCTACAATTCCACACATATACCTAAAAAATACACCATGCGGTTAGTTGTCGCAAGACTACCAACTATGCAAAAAAAGAGGGGGCTTAGCCCCCTCTCATCAAACAGTATACGCAACGGTTACGCAAGATTCAGTTTCTTGTGGTTGATAAACAGACAGAGTGCAGAGAATGCTGCAATCACAACCAGCAGGAAAGCCGGGGTACCATACACAATGGTGCCGGCGATTCTGTCTGGTGACCAGCGTTCAATGGTGGTTACCAGATCAATGATGACGCTGATACCGAAAATCTGGTTCAGTACGTAGAATCCGATACCTGCCAGGATAGAGCACAGGGTACGGTGTTTGTCACTGAGCTGGCCGATGGCCATGCTGGCAAAGATCCACAGCAGCATTACAGTCAGTCCCAGGAAGGAGTTCAGAAGACCCCATGCTGCAAAGCTCCAGAAAGTTCGTTTCGGGTGTTTCATCATTCTGCTGGTAAAGAAGTCATCAGCAGAGTCATCAAGTACCTTACCGTTAATGGTTACGTTTCCGTCTTTACCTCTGGTACCGTTCTTACCGTTGATGGTTATCTGTCCATTACCAGTTACCCGTACGGAATCACCTCCATCATCAACAATGATGCCATTAGAACCGATGGAAACATGGGTCTCCCCGTCATCAACGACGATCCCTCTATTGTTGATGACAACATTGGAATCTCCGTCTGATACGATGATGCCCGATTCCGTAAAGGCGTCGTGAATTTCACGGTGTAATTCGCCTTCTGAACCGATATCACCCATGGTATAAATGGAAAGTACCATCAGGAGGACACCGGCCAGCATCCAGATTGATGAAACCAGAACTTTTGAACAGAAGATGCTGGTTTCAGTAGCTGGCAGGGTATGGGTAAGATAGCCCTGGGTGCTGTACATGGTCTTGTAGTACCGGTTTCCCAGATAAATCAGGATACCGAAAAAGACTACAAAGAAAGACATGACATACAGAATGAGTGTCAGAATTGGAAATAGTCCCGGATAGTCAGCTGTGCTGAGGATGCGGACTGAAACACCACCAAATACGGTAAGCAGTGCAAAGGAAGCAAAAATGGTCACCATGAACTTCCAGGTGCCACGGAATTCATTTTTAATCAGTTTACCGAACATGCAAATACCTCCCGGAACAGTGCATCAACAGATTTACCGGATTCACAGCGGATATCATCAACTGATTTATGCAGGTTGATTTCTCCGTCTTTAATGAAAATAACGTCGTCAAGAATGTTTTCTACGTCTGAAATCAGATGGGTAGAAATGAGGATGGAAGCCTCAGGATCGTAGTTATCAAGAATGACTTTCAGGATGTAGTCGCGGGCTGCAGGATCTACACCCGCAATGGGTTCATCAAGTACGTACAGGTCGGCACGGCGGCTCATGACCAGAATCAGCTGTACTTTTTCTTTGGTACCTTTTGACATGGATTTCAGTCTGTCATTGGCATCAATGTTCAGTTTTTTCAGCATATCCAGTGCCCGCTGGCTGTCAAAATCAGCATAGAACTCACTGAACATGGCGATAATGTCAGATACTTTCTGGTCCATATTCAGGTAGCTGGTATCAGGCAGGTAGGCGATACACTTTTTTGATTCCGGCCCGATTCTGCCGCCTTTTACTGTTACATTTCCTTCAGTGGCAGTCAGCAGTCCGTTCAGCAGTTTAATCAGGGTTGTTTTTCCGCTGCCGTTGGGGCCCAATAACCCGATGATGTGACCACTTTCAATATCCAGGGTGATTCTGTGTATGGCGGTTTTTGAACCATACCGTTTAGTAACGTTGTCAAAAGAAACAAGCGAACTCATCAGTTACCTCCGTTCAGAATAGTTTCTATCAGTTTCAGGATTTCCTGGTTTGTGAACCCAAGCTTCTGCATGTGTTCTACCAGCTCAACAACTTTTTCACGGGCAAGACTATTTTTTAACTCAGTAATCATTGCAGTATCCTCCGTTATGAAACGTCCCGTAGTTCTTTGCGAAAAGACAAGGCCTGTACGCTCCAGTTCTGCAAATGCTCTTTGCATGGTATTGGGGTTTACAGAAGCCTCGGCTGCCAGTTCCCGTACCGATGGCAGTTTATCGCCCGGTTTATATACGCCGGAAACAATATCTGTCTCTATCCGCTCAATGATCTGGGCGAAAATCGGCCGGTCGGAATCAAGGTTCCATGCCATATCAGTACTCCTTCTTTACTAACGCGCTGTATTATTGTTTTACTGTACTAAGTGAATAGTACAACGATACAAAAACACTGTCAACAGATTTCTGCAAAAAAAAGGGCTGCCGGTCAGGCAGCCCAAAAAACACTCGTGTAAGGAAATGAGTGGTATATCAGTTGGAAGCAGCGTCCAGTCCTAAGGTAATGCGCTCAGCCATAACGGCATTCTGTTCTGCATTGACTTTGATGGAGTCAATGGCTGAGGTAATAGCCTGCAGCTGTCCGTCAAGATTGCTTACCCGGTCACGGAGGCTGTCGGCAATTTCGGCAATCTGGCCCAGGGCATTTCCCTGTTCCCCGATTTCGCTGGTAACGGTCTGTACCATATCGCCGGTATCGCGGCTGGAATCTACAATGGTATTGAGCGCATTCATGACATCACGGGTACCGGTATCAATTTCGGTAATGCCGGCAAGAATTTCCTCAATGGCCTGAATGGTACTGCGCATCTCTGCAGAAGACTCGGTAATGGTTTTTGCAAAGGAGTTAACGGACTGTGCCGTGGTTGCTACGATTTCAACGTTTTCATGCAGGGTGTCGGTAATCTGTTCTGCATTTTTAGTGGTCTGTTCAGACAGCTTCCTGATTTCCTGGGCAATAACACTGAACCCTTTTCCCTGGTTACCGGCATGGGCTGCTTCAATGGAGGCGTTCATGGCAAGAAGTCCGGTCTGGCTGGCAATATTATCAATGGTGCTGACAAAAACAGCAATGCGGTCAGATGACTCTTTTACCTGCTCAACTTCCTGGACCAGCTGGCGTACTAAGGTTGCCTGGGCATCAAGATCCTTGATGATGGCATCCATTCCAACACGCCGTTTCTGGGCGATTCCGGAAATATTGGTAATGTTGGCAGAAATCTCCGTCAGGGCTGCAGAAGTTTCTGCAATACTGTTGTTCTGGGTGGTAAAACTCTGCTGCATCTTACCTGCCTGGGTGATAACCTGGTCTCCGCTGTTTTTGGCCGTCATGGTCTGGCCGGAAAGATGGTCTGACTCAGTATTCAGATAGGTATACAGCGCCTTTACCTGGTTCAGGTTTTCAGTAGCAAGGGAAACCGAGTTATTCAGGGTTGTTCCGATATTCAGCCCTTCACGGGACTCCTTCAGGATATTGGTAATGGCGGATAGGGACATTTGTGCCTGTTCTTTCTTGCTCTCAGCTTCCTCAATAATGCTGTTGCTGTACCGGTTTGCCAGAACCACAATAAAGTCTACCAGGACAATGGCAATGGTATTTATGGCAATGCCGGACCCGGCACTGATGGGATTTCTCTGGATCAGATACTGTTTGGTAAGGAATACACCGGCAAACCAGATGGCCAGCTGGAATATGCAGAAGAGAGTCAGCTGTTTTTTGCTGGTAGAGGTCAGCTGGTTACAGATGGCAAGAACGCAGAGAAAAAAGGCGTCGCGGTAAAACAGCAGGCTGGTTGGATACTGGGGCCCAAAAAAGAGCAGTACGAAACTGGCTGCCAGATAGCCAAAGGATGCCAGATAGGCAGAGGTAGTTATGTGGCCTTTTTTCAACTGGAGGAGGGCAGAGGCAAAGAAAGCCACTGCTACCATGAACATGGCGGCAACGATATGATGTCCCTGAATAAAGAGCACTCCCATCATGGCTAGCATCATGATGTCAAAAACGGAGCATACGGCTATGATGAACTTCATCTGGAACTGCAGGCGTAAGGAAAGGCCGGAAATAACTTCATCATCAGGATAAAAAGCTTTTCTGATTAAACTCATACCTACAGTATACGGTAAGTCGGTTTTTTTGCAAAAATCCGCGTTTCACGGGATGGTTTTACGGTAATATCCTTCGATATACCGTAGTATTGTCTTGCCTTCCCTTTACGTATACTATGTGGATATGCAACCAACGTTATTAGTACTTGCTGCCGGTATGGGCAGCCGCTACGGCGGAATCAAGCAGATTGATGCCGTAGGACTTCACAATGAATGCCTTTTGGATTACGCCACCTATGATGCCATGACATCGGGATACGGTAAGGTGGTATACGTTATCCGCAAAGATATTGAAAACGATTTCCGTGAACGGTTTTTTGACCGCGTTGCCCGGAATTTTAATGCTGAATATGTATTCCAGGAACCAACAGCACTGTTTACGCCGGAACAGATTGCACTGCAGAATCCGGAACGGACCAAGCCATGGGGAACCATGCATGCCGTGCTCTGTGGTGAAAAAGCTGTGCAGACCCCGTTTACCGTCATCAATGCTGATGACTACTATGGCCGTGATGCATTCAGGACCATGGGCGCCCATCTGTCATCCCTTACTCCGGAATCAACGGACCATGCCATTGTGGGCTATGTCCTTGAAAACACCATGAGCCGTATCGGTTCTGTTTCCCGCGGGGTAATGGAAACTGCCGGCGATGATCTTGTCAGCATTACCGAGAACACCAAAATCTATTACGATAACACAACCGGTACCGAACGTATCCTGAGTGATATGAATGACGGTACCCGCCAGCTGACCGGTAAGGAATGGGTATCCATGAACTTCATGGGATTCAATACCAATGCCTTCAAGACTTTCCATGAATACTGGGAAGAGTTCCTGAAAGACAATGTATCATCCCTGAAAGGTGAAGCCTATCTGCCATCTGGTGCCAGCCGCATTATCCAGACCGGTGTGGGAAAGATGAAATTCTTTACTTCTACGGAAAAATGGTTTGGCATGACATATCAGGAAGACCGTCAGCTGGTACGTGATGCCATTGCTGAAAAAATCAAGTCTGGGTATTATCCGGAAAAACTCTGGAACAACTGATAGAAGAGGGATTGATGTTTAAAACAGCTCCTTATGAGCATGAAACCATATGGGGATCTGAAAACTGGATTGTTTCTACCCACGTTGAAGGACAGTCTACCGTTGATGACCCGGAAAGCCAGAATAACGGCAAACCGGTTACCAGCGAACTGGGGGGAGAATTCCCTCAGATTGTGAAGGTTATCCAGGCAAATGATACGCTGAGCGTGCAGGTGCACCCTGATGATGACTATGCCCGTCGGGTTGAAAACACCTACGGAAAGACCGAATGCTGGTATGTTCTTGATGCCGTAGAAGGTGCATCCCTGATCTGCGGTCTGACGCCGGAAACAACCCATGATTCTCTGTCTGCCGCCCTTGAAAGCGGTGATGAAGCATCCATACAGGCATGTCTCAGGGATGTGCCCGTTACAAAAGGCGATTTCATCTTTATTCCCAGTGGAACGGTTCACGCCATTAAAGGCGGGCTCCGTGTTCTTGAGGTGCAGGAACCCAGTACGGTGACATACCGGATGTATGACTGGGGCCGTAAACGGGAAATGCACATTGAAAAAGCACTGCAGGTGGTGCAGTACAATCAGCCCGTAGTAGAACACGGGTTTACCGGGCCGTTCTCCTGTCCCTATTTTTCCATTGAGAAAAAGGTGATCGATGCCCTGGCCACAGAGTTGGACCGGACCCTGCATTTTTCAGGCAACGGTCATGAGTTTGTTTCCCTGTTTGTAACGGAAGGCATTGCGGAACTGACTGATTCCCACGGCAAGCGGATTATCGTGCAGGCAGAAGATACGGTCATGTGTCCCCGTAATGAGGCCATTACTGTTACCAGCGTAGACCACGCTGATGTATCCATACTGGTTATGTACTGAAAAAAGGGGATTGCCATTCCGAACCAAGTTCGGAAGACAATCCCCTTTCTGCAATATCCTGCGGCCTATTCGTCAGTGGCTGTTACAGTGATGAATTCTTTTGCTGCTGCAATTACTTCATCTGCAATCTTACCGCTGATGGGGTCGTAGTGGTCAAAACTGGTTTCAAAACTGCCGGTGCCGCTGGTAATGGAACGCAGGTCAATGGCGTATTTCAAGAGTTCAGCCTGGGGAACCTGTGCACGGATTTCTTCAATACCGCCACCGATTTCATCCTGTCCCAGAATACGGCCCCGTTTGCCGCTCAGGTCTGACATGATGTCTCCCAGATACTTGTTTTCTACCCACACGGTAATATTCATTACCGGTTCCAGCAGAATAGGACCTGCCTGACGCATGGCATCGCGGAACGCATTGCGTGAGGCAATCTTGAATGCCAGTTCACTGGAGTCTACCGGATGTTCCTTACCGTCAAGAACGGTCGTGGCCACATCTACAACCGGGTAACCGGCAAGGACCCCGTTCATCATGGCTTCCTTTACGCCTTTTTCAACACCGGGGATGTAACTCTTGCTGATGGCACCACCGAATACGGCGTTGGTAAATTTGTACTCATCGCCGCGGGGCAGGGCTTCAATGGCAAGAACAACGCGGCCAAACTGACCGTGACCGCCGGACTGCTTCTTATGGGTATACTCAGCCTGGGCCTTGCGCTGGATGGTTTCGCGGTAGGCAATGCGGGGTACCGCCGTAGTGACGTTCACCTTGTTCTGGTTCTTCAACCGTTCCAGAATGATGGAGATATGCAGCTCTCCCATGCCGCTGAGCACGTTCTGCTTTGTTTCCGTGTTGTAGGTATAGGAAAGGGTACGGTCTTCTTCTGCAGCGTGCAGCAGCAGTTCAGACATCTTGTCTTCTTCTTTTTTGTCGCCGGCAGAAACAGCCATGGAGTATACCGGTTCCGGATGACGCAGGCGGATGAATGGCAGGGCTGCAGGATTTTCTGCCAGTGTGTCGCTGGTGCGGGCGGCCGGCAGTTTTGTCGCCACAACAATGTCACCGGCATAGGCCACTTTCACTTCTTCCAGCTTTTTACCGCAGGTGCGGAAAATCTTTCCGGTTTTTTCCTTTTTCTTTTCGGTGATATTGGTGTACTCAGTTTCTGCTTTCAGGCAGCCGGTAATTACTTTCAGATAGGACATCTTGCCGCTGAACTGGTCACTGGAAGTTTTTACGACCAGGGCTGACAGGGGGCCTTCTGCAGCAATCTTGACGGCAGCGGTGTTGCCGTCAGCATCAGTAGCTGTTTCCAGGGCTTCATCCGGGGAAGGAGCAATATCTGCAATAAAGTTCAGAAGGGACGTCAGACCGCAGTTGGTGTTGGTACAGCCGGCAAATGCCGGTACGATGCGGTTGTTGGCAAAGGCAATGCGGAGTCCGTGGGCTATTTCTTCAGGAGTCAGTTCACCTTCATCAATGAATTTTACCAGCAGGTCATCATCGCCTTCTGCGGCAGAACCGGAAAGGACTCCCAGAGCATCCTTGTAGGCTTCTTCGTATTCGGCAGGAATGGCACATTCTGTTTCCTTCCCGCTTTCATCGTTCAGGTAGGCTTTTCCTTTCAGGACATCAATGATGCCTTTAAAGTCTTCTCCGGATCCCATGGCAATGGTAACGGGAGAAACTTCAACTTCAAATTTATCGTGTATATCTTTCCGGGCGCCATCCGGATCGGCACGCTGGTCCTCACAGTGGTTGATGAATACCATACGGGGCTTGTTGCGGCGGTCAAGGTCGCGCCACAGCTTGATTGTTTCAATCTGGGCCCCGTTACGGGCATCAACCAGCATCAGTGCCATTTCTGATGACCGGAAGGCAGAAATGACTTCTCCCACAAAGTCAGAGGAACCGGGAGTATCCCAGAAATTAATATTTGTGTCATTCCATGTAACGTGCGCCAGGGCTGCGTTGATTGATATATGACGTTCAATTTCTTCCGGCGTGTAGTCACTGACGGTTTTTCCGGTGGTGACAGCTTCTGCCTTTGGAATTGCACCGCTTATACACAGAAGATGTTCAAAAAGGGTTGTTTTACCGGTCTGTCCATGGCCTGCAATCGTAACATTACGTAACTGTTTTGTTGTGTAATCCATTCAATAATCTCCTGTGCGTGTTTAAAATAAATTGAGGTATACCCTTGGTATACCTCTTCATACTTTAGATAATGAGTCCAAAAATTGACGGTGTCAAGTTTTGAAAAATAGCCTATACTCTTAGGCAGGAGCGAAATATGTCCCAGAATACAAAAAAAATCCGTGAACTTGAGAAAAAAATGGAAGGTCTGAAACGGTCTCTTTCAGATGCAAAAATAGATTTAGGAAGTCATCTGCTGGAAAAAGATGCGTTATTTGTAGAATACGGCACAGCCGTACAGACTCTTGAACAGCAGAAAAATGAGGGAGCACGGCTGGAGGGTCAGCTGAAGGAACTTACCGGTTCCATTTCTGAAAACAGGACTGCTGGCACCCGCCTTGAAAAGGAACTTGATGGTGCCATCCATGGATTGGGACTGTATCTCTTTGAGCATGCTGATTCCAGTGTTTCAGAGGCATTTGCCGTTCATAACCGCATCAGGGCCACAGAAGCAGAACTTGACCGTATTGAAGCAGAACTGAATGCTGCAAGTTTCTTCAAGAAACTGCCCATGCAGGTTAAGCGGGGCAGCCTGTTAAGTACCCTGGGTTCTGAAAAAAAGAAACTGGAACAGCTGCTGGACCGCCAGGCTAAAACGGTTGTACAGGAACAGCTGGTAACTGCAGAAAACGGAGGACCGCAGTACGATGAATGCCGGCGCCTTACCGATGAAATACAGACTCTGCAGTCGCAGAATGCAGAACTGGTTGCGTCAAAGGCTACCGTAGAAGCAGCCCGCCAGCAGACTCAGAGTGATATTGAAAGAACGCAGGCGCAGGTCCGTCAGCTGAAAGCACAGTGTGATGAAAAAGCCAGTCAGGAAGGAGATTCTTACGCAGGACAGTATATTGGCGAAAAGGCTGCCGTCCTGAAGAATTTCCCCAACAGCCAGAAAAAATATCTTGATGCCATCCTGCAGGTTGCCCGGCAGATTGCTGATGCAGAGCGGAATCTGGAAATCCTGAATATTGAGGATGCCATTGCGGACTGCAACAGCCAGATTGAACGGATGCAGGCAGAATTTGAAGCAAATCAGCGTGCGGTTTCCCAGCTGCAGGAACGGAATGAACGGCTCCTTGAAAACATCAATGGTTCCAAATCCCTCATAGAAAACTACGAAGGACGCCGTTCTGCGCTGGAAGCAGAAACAGAATCCTTACAGTAAGATCATTCCACCTATTGCCCCCAGAATCATGATGAAGATGGGGGATATTTTTGTCTTCAGGAATAAGCAGAAGGCAGTCAGAAAGATGGCCAGTCGCTGCCAGGTGAACAGTGCGGGGCTGGCGATTGAAATGGAAAGGACATTCCATGCGGCAACGGCGATGAGGGCCACCGATACCGGCCGTACTGCCGTAAAGATGTTCTGTACCAGTGGTTTTTCCTGGTAGTGCTCAAAGAATGCGGCAATAATCAGAATGATGATCAGGGATGGCAGAATCGTTGCTGCGGTGATGACGATGCCGCCCAGGATGCCATACTGTGAAACACCGATGTAGGTTGCCATGTTGACGCCGATGGGACCGGGAGTACTTTCTGAAACAGCCAGCATGGCGGCAAATTCCTCAGCAGAAAGAAGGCCTCTCCCAACTACCGGATCATACATAAGGGTAATGGCAACCTGGCCGCCGCCAATGGTGAACAGCCCGATATAGAAAAAGACTGCTGCAAGTTCAAGAAGACTGATGGTCATTTTTTCCCCTTTATCATATGGATGATGATGCCGGTGATGATGGTGGCAATGATGACGATGGCGGTAGGAACGTGAAATACCACAATGCCCAGGAATGCAATCAGAAACAGGATGATACCCAGGACTGAAGCCAGGACTTTACTGTGGAGTTTCCAGGTAATCTGGCAGAGCATGGCGGCAACGGCCAAGTTCATGCCGGCCAGTGCTGTCTGCACCAGGGCAATACCGGTGATGCTCTGGAACACCAGGGCAATAAGGCTGATGATGAGTACGGATGGCGTTACGACGCCCAGGGTGGCAATACAGCCGCCAAGGATACCGGCACGGGTGTAGCCTACAAAGGTGGCTACATTAACGGCTATGATACCGGGAGTAGCCTGACCGATGGCAAAATAGTCCAGTAACTGGTCTCTGCTGGTCCAGTTGCGTTTTACCGTCAGTTCATGTTCCAGATTTGGCAGCATGGCAAGGCCGCCTCCAAAGGTGATGGCGCCGATTTTGAAAAATACCGCAAAGAGTTCTGCTAAATCCCGTATCTTTTTCATGGGTGCAGTATAGCAAAATAGACATACAAGCGATACTATCTGTTCATATGAAAACAGGTGCATACAAAAACCGCAGTCTTCCTGCTGCGGTATCCATCACTGAAGGCGTAATCTGGAAGCAGCTGTTACTGTTCTTTTTCCCTATTGTATTGGGGACTTTTTTCCAGCAGTTGTACAATACCGTTGATGCTATTATTGTCGGTCGTTTTTTAGGTAAGGAAGCCCTTTCTGCCGTAGGTGGCGGAACCGGTACCGTTGTAAATCTCATTCTGGGATGTTTTATCGGTCTTACTGCCGGTGCTTCCGTCATCATCAGCCAGTTCTTCGGCTCCGGTGATAAAGACCGGGTATCAGTTGCAGTCCATACCTCCATGGCATTTTCGCTGGCAGGTGGTGTTGCCGTTACCATTTTAGGTCTGCTGTTTGCTCCAGCCCTTCTGGCATTACTGGGTACCCCGGAAGAAATCCTTGATCCGGCAGTGCGCTATATCCGTATTTTCTTCATCGGTGTCATGCCGCAGGTTATCTACAATATGGCAGCCTCTATTCTCCGTGCCATCGGTGACAGCCGGCGCCCGTTCTATTACCTGATTATCGGAACCCTTACCAATATCGTACTTGATATTCTGTTCATCGTGGTCCTGAATCTGGGCGTAGAAGGTGCGGCTCTTGCTACCATCATTTCACAGGCTGTTGCTGGTGTGCTTTCCTGCCTGGCCCTGATGCGGACAACTGAATGTTACCGCCTTATCATCAGTAAGATTTCCTTTAACATTCCGGTGCTTAAAAGCATGGTACGGCTTGGTGTTCCCTCTGCCATCCAGTCTGTCATGTATACGGTTTCCAACCTGATCATTGCTGCCTACGTCAACAGTTTTGATACCAACACCATTGCCGGCTGGGCCGCCTTTGGCAAAGTTGATTCCCTGTTCTGGATGGTCATCAATTCCTTTGGTATTGCCATTACCACCTTTGCCGGACAGAACTACGGAGCCGGTAAGATTGACCGGGTAAAGAAGGGTGTTATCCAGTGTGGCCTCATGGCGTATATCGCAACTGCGGTGCTCACCTTCCTGTTCATGAAATACGGCGCCTGGATTTACATGCTCTTTACGGACGACGTGGTTGTTATAGCCCGTGGATATCTTATCCTCCGGTCCATTGCCTGGTCCTTCTTTACGTTCATCCCTATTGAGCTGCTCTCTGGAACCATCCGCGGAACCGGCCGTTCCTTTGTCCCCATGATGATCACTACCTGCTTCATCTGCATTCTCCGCATCATCTGGCTGCTGACCGTAGTTCCTGTCCGCAACGATATTACCACCGTCTGCTATTCCTATCCGGTCAGCTGGATTGTTACGGGGATGGTGTTTATTGTGTATTACATCGTACTGGCGCGCAAGAACTTTGCACGCTCGGTTGACTGAGCGGCGTCGGCGGGACTTTTGTGTCAGAGGAACTGAATGTCGGGGCCTTCGTCAGTGGCGACAACGCGCACTGAGCAGGCTTCCATAATGGCCTGTTCGTAAAAGTCGCTGATGCTCAGGGCGTAGGGAGAGAACAGTTCGTCCGGCGTATAGGAAAGGTCCAGTTCTGTGCTGGTCTGTTCAAAAGAAGCCCGGGCAAAGGCACCATTCAGTCTGACAATATCTTCTACTGCCACAAACAGCGGTGCGCAGTGTTTTTCTTCGTATTTCAGCTTCAGAAAAGCCAGCTGCATTTCTTCCAGTTCGGTATGCGGTGCAGTCTGGGGTGAAAAACCGGTGGAAATGCCGCAGTTGTTGCAGTCCATCCATTCGGCAAAGTCTGTCAGCAATGCACTGGGGCGCAGTTTCAGCGGTTTCAGTACGGAAAGGAACCACGGTACGGCACGGCCACTGGTATAAAAGGCTTCCAGTGCATGGGCAAACCGTTTGGCAGTGGTAATGTCCTGGGTACTGAGTACTGCAGTTGGTACCAGTGCTTCTGTATCGGTTTCCATATGGTTGGGATACTGTTCCAGCGCAAAATCCATGGTTTCACGCAGGGCTTTCAGTGAAATCTGGCCACCGGTCAGGGTAAAGCCGAATACCAGTCCCACGTCATTGAGCATGGCGCATTTCTTTGTCAGGTTTTTACGCTCGTTTTTAATGTCAGGATTTGCAGTCTGTCCTACGGTAAGCGGAATGGTGATTGAACTGTAGATGGTACTCAAGGCCTGAATAACCTTCATGTCCAGCACATCGGCGGACAGCTCAAAGTTAAACAGAACCTGGGGTGCCTTTTTTTCTGCCTTGGCAATAAAGCGGAGCAGTTCGTTTTTATTGGTGCAGATAGCCGGATCAGTTACCTGTACAACGGTAATGTTCCGGCTTTCCAAAGTGTCTAATTCTGAAAAAAGTGTTCCAGCAGCAAAAGAAAATGTCTGTGTCATCACAGCAAATGTATGCCGTTTTCGGCACACTGGTCAATCATCTCCTGCGGCCAGATTGAAACCTGGGTTTCGCCGATATGGGCTTTTCTCAGGAAATACATGCACAGACGGCTCTGTCCGATACCGCCACCCATGGATGGAGCCAGACTGCCGGACAGCAGGCGTTTGTGGAAGTACAGTTCCTTGCGGTCTGTACAGCCCCGTTCTTCAAGCTGCTGCATCAGGGATTCCGGACTTACGCGGATACCCATGGAAGAAAGTTCAAAGGCCTGGCCCAGTACATTGTTCCATACTACCAGGTCGCCGTTCAGACCATGGTGACCGTTACCGGTTTCGGTAATCCAGTCATCGTAGTCAGGTGCGCGGCCATCATGCAGGGTGCCGTCGTCCATTACGTTACCGATACCGATGATGAATACGGCACCATAGCGCTGGGCCACAATGGATTCACGTTCTTTCGGGGTATTGTTGGGGAACTGGCGCTGCAGGTCTTCTGCATAGACAAAGGTAATGTCTTCCGGCAGTTCCGGGGTAATCTGCGGATAGCGGTCGTAGATGTAGAATTCCGTACGTTTCAGACAGCGGTAAATGCGGCGTACGGTTTCTCTCAGGAATTCAATATGGCGGTCCTGATCGGTAATTACTTTTTCCCAGTCCCACTGGTCTACATAAATGGAGTGCAGGTTATCCAGGTCTTCATCGGCACGGATAGCATTCATGTCGGTATAGATACCGAAGTCAGGTTTCAGTTCCATGTCGGTAATCTTTACGCGCTTCCATTTTGCCAGGGAGTGGACGATTTCCATGTTCAGGTCGTTCATGTCCTTAACCGGGAAGTGTACTGCCCGTTCAACACCATTCAGGTCGTCATTGAGACCGGTACCGGAAGGAACAAACAGCGGTGCGGTAACGCGGGTAAGATTCAGTTCAGTTGAAAGACAGAGCTGAAAGAAATCCTTGATCATGACGATGGCGTGTTCAGTTTCCTGTACGGAAAGCAGTGATTCGTATCCCTGTGGGATGGTTACGTGTGACATAGAAGTCCTCTAAGTATCGTTAAGTTTGTAAATATACAGAAATAATGAATATTTATACCATTTTTTCAGGTGCTGTGTCTATTACGTGTTGCGCTGGTCTTCAATACGGCGGAGGCGTTCTTCATCCAGCTTGATGGCCAGGTTCTTTTCCTGCGTTGGAAGCACCTTCCCTTTGGGACCGTTTTTGGCACGGCGCAGGTATTTAACCTGGGTGTAATACAGGTCTGCCTCTTTGTTTTTCCGGGCTTTACTGTAGTATACGGCCAGGTTTCCTGCATCCAGCAGGATGTCCAGGGGAACGGTTTTTCCTGCCTGAGCCTTTACAAAAACAAAGCCGCCGGGACAGTCGCGGGTATGGAGCCACAGGTCGGCTCCCCGCACATGATGACGGAGCAGTTCGTCGTTTTCGTCAGCATCGCGGCCAACCAGCAGGTTCCAGCCGTTAATGGTGTACCCCACGCCCGGATGCTTTTTGGTAATCTGCTGTTTGGGTTTTGCCTCTTTCCGGATCATCTGCTGCATGCGGAGCGGGTTTGGCTCCTTGCACACTGCCTCATAGGCAAATTCCAGGTCTGTCAGGTCACGTTTCGCTTTCTGGATATCGTGTTCCAGGGCTTCAAGACCGCTGGTAGCCTTCTTGTATTTTTCGTAGTAAATCTGCGCGTTTTCCTGCACCCGCTTTTTGGGGTCTATCAGGATGTGCATCTGGTTTCCGGTGTCGTAGTCTTCACAGTCCAGATAGTTGCTGGAACCGTCAATCAGGTACCCGTAGGTAAGAATCAGGTCACCCTGGTGCTTCCACTGTTCTGCCGAAAGAAACTCTGTTTTTTTTGCTTCCAGTTTTGCCAGGGCTGCTTCCATACGCGCCTTACGGGCCGTAAAGAGCTTTTCTGCCTGTTCCAGCAG